>NZ_CALGWU010000022.1 GCF_937936315.1 uncultured Capnocytophaga sp.
TAGCTAAACTTACCACATTATCACAAAGGCAATAGTTATCCTTAATAGCCAAGAGTAAACGACACACCTCTGACTGGTCAGCTATATACGTAAATGACCTCTCAGGAGAAGTGGCTTCTATGGCGATATTCTCATTCTGAGTATTATCCTCAAGGAGAGTATCTCCTGCATCCACCAAACCATTACCATTGACATCATGGTAAAGAGACACTTTCAAGGAACTATTGTAAGGAGCTTTTTTAGCTAACTCAACAGTACTCTCATACTTATTAGCCACCTTATACTTAATTGTCAGTTTCTCCTTATTACCTTGTACTGTAGAACTTACTTCTACATCTGCTAAAGAAAGTGAGGCTCGTTTATTCTCTATCTTTGCTTTTTTCTCTGGCGAAGTAGATACGATAAGAGCAGGACAGAAAGGCGGACTCAAGGTAGCACAAGGAATCCCTGTAATCTTATCTGTAGTAAGTACCTTTAAGGATCTTTCATCTGTACAACTTACCGCTGTATTGGCTTTTTGCTTGATCTTTACCGTTACATCAAAGTAATGAGTATCCTTCATACCTGCTGGTACTTTCATTATGATCTCATTTTCACCTCCTACTACCCCTGTTGATTCCACAGAGGGGTCAGCCCAACTACTACTTGGGTTTGCCTGGGGGAATGCACTTCTATCTACTGTGATATCACTACTTTGAATATCATAGCTTTGTGGGAAACGTATATGCAGACGAGCATCATTACCTACTGTAAACAAAGGATTAGAAGAGGTAACATTGACCGATACGCGTACCTTATAAGTAGCCCCACTATCACAAGCATTGGCATTGCCACTTATATAGTCAACAGAGGAAAGTAACATATTATAGTCATTCACCGCAGCACCCGTGATACCAGCTACATTTTCTACAATCTTAGGACCTATAGCAGGCTCCCCACAGAGATTATTTCCTTCTAAGTCAATAGCAAAAGAGGAGCCTGCGACAAAATCACAGTCGGGTTGTACGTTAAAGGTTACTTTGAACTTCTGCTCATTTTCTACATTGGTAGCTACCGAACCTGGCAGAGAGCCACCTGGCAATATATCGAAAAGTCGGTAAGTAGTCTTACCCCCCACGGTAGTTACCCCAATCTTTTTACCATCCACAGGGGTGGAGGTATTATACACCTTGCCAGAGTTCAAGGGGTATTCCACTTGTACATCACTGATAACGATACCAGGCTGCTGGGTAACCACCAAGTTTGCTCCAAAGATATCCCCCTCATCGGTACTTTTTACAATATAGGAGAAAGGTGTCTTGGCACACATAGTCAAGCTGGTAGGGTTCCCCCCCTCTTCTATGTCTTTCTTACTTTGTGCTATATTGACAGTATATTCTAAGAATGTATCATCGCAGGCAGCACTATGTCCCTGAGTAGGGTTGCCCTCACAGTTCCAACCTGCATATACTTTAAACTTTCGTTGTGGTTGGCTACAGTTGGTTAACTTATACTTTAGGCGATAGTACTTCTGGCTGGCAAGCCCTATAGGTACCGTTTGGTTTAAGAAGAACATCTTCTCCCCTGTAATATTAGTCTCTGGAGTAAGGGTTCGCACTACAGTCGTGCCTGCCGCATCATTGACCTCTTCCAAGCCCAACACTTCCACTCCTGTAACATCGGGGATAGAGATCCATGTATTGGGAGCCTCATTGTTGCGTGCCTCTAAGGCAATAACAGTACTCTGTTCGTTCTTGTTAGCCCTAATAGTAGAACCTTGACCTCTTGCCAACAATAATAATTGAGGCTTAGAAGCCATATTCATAACACTAAAGTTAGTTTTTTCGACAACTAATGGGGTAGGACTATCGGCGTAATGATAGTAATAGTCTTCACACTCTACCACGTAGGTACCAATTTCGCCTGCAGCAATAGCTGCAGCTCTTTTAGCAGCATCAGTACCTGTAAATTCTTTAGATTTACAAGAGGCTTGCACCTTAACACGCAGCCATTGGCTATAGGTTGTTGCTACAATCCCTGCGGGTAAATGGTAAGGATCTGTTCTATTAACAGGATTTAGATAGGTATATACGCGGTTGTTCCCTTCGGTAGATTCTACCCAATTAGCTAACGGGGTAATAACTGAAGACTGTAGAGAGGAAGCTTTCTTAGAATCTGCAATATTAGCAGTATAGAAATATTCAGGATTATCTGTGATTTTATAAGACAAAGGTATTTTAAGAACAATCTTTCTCATTAAGATTCCTGGGCGATATTCTTCAGTATAAAGGTTACTACCGCTATTTTGAGCACGACCGAAATGGATAAATCGCCCTCCAATATAACTCGGGGTACAAGCTGTCAGTCCAAAACTATTCATACCATAAGCTATGCCTGTATTGGCAAAAGTGAAAACAGGTATCAGGTCTAAACCACAGCGCAATGCGTTAGTATGATAGCCTTGCGGGCTAACGGCGGGATCATTCTTATTGGCTAAGGTATAGAAATAAGATGTCTTACCCGACTGTTCTTCTGAAGAACTACTATTTGACGGATTATTTACCTGATAGGTAGCTACTACCGAGAAGGTTTGGCCTGCGGCTAAAATGCCCGAAGGCAGTGCATCGGTAAGATTCCAACGGTAGTAATTACCATTAGCATTGGTAGCGCGTGTTACCACTCCAGGGTCAGTAGCTTGCAGAGTCACTTCGTGAGTACCTATTTTTACTTTGATAAATTTAGGGTCTAAGTTCACGCGTTTTTCTACAGCTGTGTAATAGAAGAGGTTATCAGCCGCAGCATTAGGCGATTGTTTTCCTTCGGCGAAGAACTCTATATCGTCTAAATGCAATACTTTACGGCGTTGTTCAGCGGATATATTAGCGCGCTGTACGCGTTGGGTCATAGTAGCATCCGTCCAACCATAAGAGTTATTGGCGCGTTCTACTTTGGTACTGAGCATCTCAGGACCATTTACCCCACAAGGCACAGAACATCCTAATGCCACATTTACACTTTCGCAAAGTATAGGTATGGGGGTAAAAGTAGTACCTCCTTGGTTTCTGTTCATTACAAACACTTTGTAATCAATAGAGGTAGCATTGCTCAAGCCTGTACAGTCAGTAAGTTCGATATCAAAAGAGATATATCCCCATAAACGCGCATCAACAGCTGATACGCCTGCAGGAGGCGTTTCGGGGGTAGTAAAATCTAACAACCCACCAGCTGGTATATTGCCAATAGCAACAGAGGGAACAGAAGTATCGCCAACTTCTCTAGCGTAATAGAACACTACATTTTTGAGAGCAATACCCGAAGGCAACTGCATATAGTAGCGGTAACGAATATCATTAGTTCTAGCACTTGCATCACCTTGAAAGCGCTCAGAAACTCCTACTGAGTTCATATTAGGAGCTATACGCCCTTTCTCAGGAGCATTTTTAAGCAACTGAGCAGGGAAAGAGGTTTTATTTACTCGTCCAAAATAGCGTGCATAAACACTTAGATTATCTCTTAGTTCTATTGTTTCTCCACAAGCACTTTCATAATGATAATAAAAGGAAGGATTTATAGATAAAATATAAGGATTACAAGGGAATGGATTGCCGGTAGCAACCAAATCAAAACATATTCTTACCTCGGCACCAGGTTTTAGGTCATCGCGAAAACCATCAGCGTCTTCATCGGTAAAACCAATATCTTTGCCTGTAAGAGCCGCATCGGCTAAAGCGGGCAGATTGCGAAAATCAAAACCTGTAGAATTTACATTATTGATAAAAGTTGAAGGTACCGGAATCTTAGTACCATCGGTAGCAATGATATAAAAGTTATCAGGTTTGAAGTTTGTTAAATTTTGAACCAGATTATTAAGTCGGTTGTTATAAGCGGTAGCATCAGTACTTTCGTTCTTGAAGGCAGTATAGAAAGTACCGAGTTTTTGTCCGGCAGCAGCCGTAAGACCTGCTCCTTCGACAAAATACCTTTTATTTCCGTCTTGGGTTTGTTTCACGGCTGGAGTATAAGTACGTACTTTTATATCTCTATCCACCTTAGTATTTTGGGCAAATAGGTTGGTAGCCGAAAAGCCCCAATAAGGCACATAGCCTATTTTAGTTTGGTTACCACATAAGGAAGGTGCTATCTGATACTTTTGGGTAATGGTTACCAATTCGCTACCTAAAAAGCCTGAGGGCTTGGTAAGCCTATACATGGGTTGCCCTGCATTTTCGAAGCCTGTAGGGACGGTACCCACTGGATCCAAAGTAACTCCGGAGGGTGGAGTAAAACTTACATGGGTAATCCCAGCAGGATAAGCTACAGAGAAGAAAATGGTACGAGTAGCCCCCACCCCAGTATTACGAATGCCAAAGGTAGTGGTATTTTCGCCTAATGAGGCGCCATCAACTCCTACAACGTCTTGCACGGTAACTACTGGAGGCGTTACCCTATACTGGTTAGATTTTTCTTTTTCTTCTGGTTCGCCTACCACTGTTACTTTCACCTCATCGGTAAGGTATCTACCTGCCAAAGCATCGGTAGCAGCCTTAGTAAGCTTACGCTTAAGGGTAAAAGCCACTTCGGTGTTAGGCGTACCTACAAGGGTAAACACAGGTTTATTAAGAGGGCTACCTGCCACTTGGGATACCGAAGTAGCATTTGCTCCTTTATTTACAGAGCCTGCTACATACTCAATACCCGTAGGCAAGGTAACGGTTACCTCAGCTGTATTTTTAGTAGTAGGTAACTTAATCTTAATGGTAAGGTTACCAATCTCAAAAGAGGGATTATTGGCAAACTGTACCTGATCCTCTGCGGTAACCCCATTGATCGCAAACTGAGCTCTAAGCTGCCCGAAAGAAGTTAAGAGACTACAAATCAATACATTAAACAAAAATGTTTTTAGCTTTCTCATATCATTCATCTGATAAAAGTACTTTAAAAGTTTGTCGTACAAAAGTAGTACATTTTTTTGATTTATTTAAAAAAACCAATAGTTTTTTTCAACAGAAGAGATTGTTAATTGTTAATTAACGTGAGTTCGACATAAGAAAGTTACTTTTTTCTTGCAAGAAAG
>NZ_CALGWU010000023.1 GCF_937936315.1 uncultured Capnocytophaga sp.
TACCCTGACGCAGTAATCTTCTGTATGAGCTCGTGCGAGTACGGACTCTGGTCGTAATCGATATACACAAGGTTGATATTCTTCACGTCGAAATTGGCAACCAAAGGCAGTATAATCAGTTGCATCATAGGTGCCACAAGCATCATTGCCAAGATCGTCTTATCTCGGAATATCTGCTTAAATTCTTTTTGGAGTATAAAGCTTAATACTTTCATTTCTTCTTTATTGTAATCTAATCTTAAACTTCTTCATTGCAAGGCTTAAGAAAATTACCGCCATTGCTATTAATATCAGCGTTTCTTTCCATACGTAAGTGAAATCTAATCCCTTGAGCATTACTTTCTTCACGATAGCGTAGTAGTAACTTGAGGGGAAGACTTTGGATATTCCCTGAAAGATGAGAGGCATATTCTCTATGGGGAACATAAAGCCGGTAAAGAAAGCCGTGGGCAACATCATTCCCATCATAGCGATGAGCATAGCGGTTTGCTGTGAGGCGGTAACGGTGGATATGAGTAGCCCCAACGACAAACAGATGATGATAAACAAGGTGCTTTCGGTGTATAGCAACAGCAGATTGCCACGTATCGGGACATCAAGCATATAGACCGATAGCAGGAGTATCACGGTGAAGTTGATGAGCGAGAGAATAAGGTAAGGCACGGCTTTGGCAATGAGTATCATTATAGGTTTGAAAGGCGATACCAAAAGGATTTCCATAGTGCCTAACTCTTTTTCGCGCACCACCGCTACCGAGGTGAGGGCAGTGCTCACTATCATAAAGACAAGCGCAATCACCCCAGGGACGAAGTTCATAGATCCATTCTGCTCCTCGTTGTATAACATTCGGTTTTCAACGGTTATCTGGTAGGGTAGTTGTACAGCGGGGTTCAGCTCTTGCTGATAGCTGGCTACCATAGTTGAGAAGTAGTTTTGCACCGTTTTAGCTGTATTGGGGTCGCTACCATCGGTGATGAGTTGTAGCGAGGTACCACTGGAGGTGTAGAGGTCTTTGCCGAAATCGGGAGGGAAGATGAGCGCGGCTTTTATAGTACCACGCTTGAATTGGTCTTCTACTTGATTGTAATGGAACAAAGGCTCCTTTAGCTTAAAATACGGGCTTGCCTGCAAGCGGTGTGTGATTTCTTGGCTATAGGTGTTGTTTGCCTCATCTAATACAGCGATACCAATATTCTTGACCTCGCTGCTGAGGGCTTGACCGAAAAGGATAATCTGCGCTATGGGGATACCAAAGAGTATCAATAGCGTGCGACGATCGCGGAATACGTGATAGAATTCCTTGCGTATAAAGGCGATGAGCTGTTTCATATTAATAGGTGGGCGAATTGCCATTCGCCCCTACGGGGTTATTCATTACGTTTTGCTTTACGGGCGAGTTGGTAGAACACCTCGTCCATTGAATGGGTATTAAACTGTGATTTAAGTCGGGTGGGCGTATCCATTGCTTCCACTTTGCCGTCTACCATTATGCTAATGCGGTGGCAGTATTCGGCTTCGTCCATATAGTGGGTGGTAACGAATACGGTGATGCCCTGTGCGGAGGCTTCGTATATCATATCCCAGAACTGACGGCGCGTGATGGGGTCTACGCCACCGGTAGGCTCGTCGAGGAATACGATTTCGGGACGGTGGAAGATAGCCACCGAAAAGGCGAGCTTCTGTTTCCAGCCTAGAGGTAGCGATCCTACGAGTTTATTGGCTTCAGCCTCCAAGCCGAGCTTGGTGATAAGGTCGGTACTGCGGGTTTTGATTTCCTTGCGACTCAAGCCATAGACACCTCCATAAAAGGTGATGTTTTCCTGCACGGTGAGGTTGTCGTAGAGCGAAAACTTCTGACTCATATAGCCGATGTGTTTCTTTATCTGCTCTTGCTCTCGATAGACATCGAAGCCTGCTACGGTAGCCTCGCCTGAAGTAGGGTAGGAGAGTCCGCAGAAGATACGTATAGCAGTGGTTTTCCCCGCACCATTGGCACCGAGGAAACCGAAGATTTCGCCTTTTTCAACGGTAAGGGAAATGTTGTTCACGGCTTTGAAATCGCCGAATTGCTTTGTTAGGTTATGACAGTGGATTGCGTTCATTTTTCTGATTTGGTGCGAGCCACACGGGCAATTATTATTAGTTTATTTGATTCTAATTGTTAGCTTCAACTTTGGCAAAGTTTAGGGATTATTAATTTGCCGATTTGTCATAGATGAGGGCGAATTGCCATTCGCCCCTACATCACCCTCCATTAGGCGGATAAAACTGTCCTCGATGGTGGGGGTAATGGCTTTCCATTCGAGGTGAGGGAAGGTGGTTTTCAGCTGTTGCTCGAATATGGGAATGTGGGTGTTTTCCTTGAGAGTAATGTGTAGGTACTCGCCAAAAGGGTAACAGTTATCAATGTTGGGATGCTCGCGCAGGTGCTTCAGCAGTGCGTACAGGTCGGGAGCCTTGATAGCATAGAGTGCGGTGGGGTACTGGGCTATGATTTGCTCGGGGGTGCTGGTGGAAAGCACCTTGCCTGATTGTATTAAGGCTATGCGGTCGCACAAGCTGGCTTCGTCCATATAAGGGGTGGAAACGAGTATGCTGATGCCTTGCTCCTTCAGTTTCTTCAGCATTTCCCAGAACTCTTTGCGTGAAACCACATCTACTCCCGTGGTGGGCTCGTCTAACAAAAGGACTTGGGGCTTGTGAATGAGGGCGCAACAAAGAGCTAACTTCTGCTTCATTCCCCCTGAGAGCTTGCCCGCGCGACGGTTGCTAAACGGCTTTATTTGCTCGTAAATATCCTTGATAAGGTCGTAATTCTCAGAAATAGTCGTACCAAAGACGGTAGCGAAGAAGGAGAGGTTCTCTTCGACAGTGAGATCTTGGTACAGAGAGAAGCGCCCAGGCATATAGCCCACGTGCTTGCGGATTTCCTTATAATCTTTGACGATATCCCAGCCCTCGATGCTTGCAGTGCCCTCATCAGGCAATAGGAGGGTGGTGAGCATACGAAAGACGGTGGTTTTGCCCGCCCCATCAGGACCGATGAGCCCGAAAAGTTCGCCCTTTTTAACTTCTAAGGAAAGGTGTTGCACGGCGTGGATATCGCCGTAGGACTTGCTGAGATTATGTATAGTGATGCTATTCATCTTTTGATTTACTGATTTGGTTATGAGCTACAAACTCTTTTCTTGGTAGGCACGATCCACAAGCTCGCGCTAGCAATTAGTTTAGGTATTTTTGGATAAGGGTAGATAAATAGGCTTTATCCACAGCAAACCATTGGCTTTCTTCTTTTTTATCTTGGTAACTCCAATGCTCGAAAAGGAACTTATCAGGTGTTGGAATAAGAGCTGCAATGTGTGAGTAATAGTATTCTCCTTCAGTAATAGGCTCATAACCTTTTATCACGCATTCACTAATAATCTCAAGGGTATCTAAACTAAAGGCATACCATATTCCTTGTGTACTGGAGAAAATACCAAAATGCTCGTCTACTTGCCATATATTAAGTATACCTTCACCATCAGTATCAGAGAGTTGTTTTTCTTTTAGTATCTCAAAATCGGGATAGGAAGCTAACATCAGTCTGTCATCAAAGTTAGTAAGAAGGGAACGATTGCCAAGAGGAAACATATATATGTAGCTATCAGGCAGTTTTTGATAGATTCTCAGTTCATTACCTTCTAAAGCAATATAGTAACTTTCTGACCAACCTGCACCATCTAATAAGGAAATGGTTACTTCATTTTCTTTAGGCAGATGGGTAAGCCATAAACTCGCTGCACCAAAAGGGTCTTCCATCTCCAATGAGGCTATAGTTTTGCCATTTTCATCAATAGCCATAAGAGTAAAAGTCTCATTCTCATTGTATAGGGCACACCATAGGTAGGTGTGATTTAGAGATTCTTCGTAATGGAGCACATCCCCTTTGATAAAGTACTCTTTACCTGTTTTTGTGTTCTTTACCGAGAGTCCTTCCTCGGTAAGAGTCATAAGTTTATCCCCACTGTTGAGTTTTTCGGGAATAGAAGTAAGGGTTTGATATTGTTCAATGTAAATCATAGTATAAAGGTTTCATTTTTCTTCTTTCTTCTTGTACCTAACCACAATAGAAGTATAAGTACCCACATTATAATACTTTTCAGGAAGTATTTTAGTAAAGTTAGCCCAATTGCTGGGTAATACTATTCATTTTTCTGATTTGTTAATTTGTCGGTTTTGCCAATGAGCTACAAGCTCTTTTTTTTGGTAGGCGCGAGCCTGTGGCTCGCGCCACCAGGGGTTATTTTCTTAAAATGATTGCCATTTAAGCAGTTGAAAATCATCTAAAATACATTCTTTTCTTGTATAATCGTTACGATAACTTATTTTGTTTTCCTCTATTTTGACAAAAGGATACCAATCATCTAAACAAGCAAATCTACTATGTTTAGGATCAATAATTAGGGTTACAACACCTAACCATTGATGAGGTTTCACGGCTTCTATTGATATAAAGAAACTTTCGATCGATTTATCTATACTTATTTGCTTGATATTTCTCAGGTAGCACCAATAGGGTAATTCATTGTTTGACTTAGGGAAATATACTGAACAAATCTCATCTCCGCGTGGAGGCTCTGTTCCATATCTTAGCAACATACACCCTCCTAAGTAGGCTACTTCGTATGTATACTCTGTAAGGAGGGTTATTCTACATTCTTCTATATCAAACATATTTACTAATTATTAGGTTACTTTTCGTTTTCTATATCAAGACAAAAGCAGAGGTCTTTGCCTTCGGGGTCTTTTTCTATGTAACAATCTTTTCGCAAGGGATAATCCCAATCGCCATTAAGGGTTTTTACTTTCTGATAAGGGGGTACGTATATCGTGCCTTTGTCCCAGAGAATTTGAGCATATAGTACTCCGTTGTAATAGGCATAATGCCCAAAAGGGTTCATTTCTTTTGAGGAATAACACGCCTGAAAGTTCTTACGACCATCGTAATCGCGTAGAGCTTGCGCTCCCATAAACTTCTGTGTAAAGCATTCGTTATCCTCACCGAGCTCGTTTTTGTACAATTCGTAGAATACAGGACGATCTTCTTCGAACGATACGTAATCTTCGGCACTTATGCGGTAATAGCGTTCATAGCCTGCTGCCCAACTTACAAGTACTTTCATCAAATGGGTTTTGAGTGCTTCACAATATCCTAAGGCAAAGAAATGTTCTCGGTCTACGAGTTCTTTAGTGAGCTTTATGTGTTCTATGAGTTTTAATTTCATTTTCAGTAAAATTGTTATATTTTTGCCACGAATTTAGATACTATACTTATATGCATTACCTATACCTCACATTAGCGATTGTTTTAGAGGTCTTAGCCACCGCTCTTTTAGGTAAATCGGAAGGGTTTAGCAAATGGTTGTTTGCTGTAGGCTCACTATTGTCTTATGGTGTTTGTTTTTATTTTTTATCCTTAGCCCTCAAGAATATTCCGTTGGGGGTAGCCTACGCTATCTGGTCGGGGGTAGGGATTGTACTGACAGCTATTGTGAGTATTCTTATTTTTAAGAACAAAATAGACTTGCCTTTTGTATTAGGTTCCCTGCTTATCATCGCTGGGGTGGTGGAGATTAACCTTTTTTCAAAGGCAAATGGACACTGATTGACTCGTTTTCTTACAGCGTGCAAACCATTATTTCATCTTCTTCGTTGGTCTTGACTATCTGAAAACCTAACTTTAAGTACAGCTTGCGGCCATAATTGGCTTTTTGTACCGACAGCGATACTTGCTTGTAGCCTTTGGTTTTGAGCAGGGTGAGCATCGCTTGCATTAGGGCTGTGCCTATGCCTTTTTGGCGGTAAGGGTACGGATATGGAAAGGGAGGGGGTATCATCGTCTACGTGTCCGTAATCGTTGATGATACGTACCCAAACAGCCCCTACAAGAGCGCCGTCTACTTCGGCTACTAAACAATAATCATCTTCTTCCCTACCGAAATGGGCGATGTATTTTTGTAGTTCGGGGTGATGTATGATGCTTCTATCGGGGGGTGTTATGCCTTCGAGAATGAAGATAGCATCGTAGAGAAAACCGTCTAAAAAGGGGTATTCATTGGGGTTGATGGCTCGGATATTCATACTTATTGTTTTTTATGTGTTATTAATCTTAAAGGAAGAGGTGGGCGAGAAGGCTGAGGAGTACTAGTGCTAAGGTGATGAGTGATAGGTTGAAGCTGGCTGTGCGCTTGTGTTGCCTCTTTCTAAGGCTGTGTTGGTACATAAAATTAAGGTTGGTTTCGGCTATTATTAGATAGATGAAAAATAGCGGGAATATTATATAAGTTATGATAAAAACGGCTTTGGATAGGATTATCGCAAGGGGTGAATGGTAGTAACTGGTGCATAGTGAGCGCGTTACTACTATAATAAGTGCGAGTATGGCTGCGGATGAAAACGCAATACTTAGGTATAAAGGTCGTTTTTTCATTTTTCAATTTACTATTTGAATAACACTTCACCGTACATTCCTATTTTGAGATAGCCGTCGTTTTTTACTTTGACTTTGATAGCATAGACGAGATTAGCACGTTCGGATTTGGTTTGTATCGTTTTTGGGGTAAACTCAGCTTTATTGGATATGTGGGTGATTTCGCCTTGATAGGTGCGATATTCGCCTTTGCCGGCATCGGTGCGCACGGTGACTTGCTGTTGTAGCTTGATTTGGGATAGTTGGTCGCCGGTGATGTAGGCTTTTAGGGTTAGTATATCGGTATTAGCGATTTTGTACAGAGGTTTTCCAAAGGTCTGCATTTCTCCTTTTAGGGCATAATTGACGAGCACCGTTCCCGCTATGGGGTTGATGATTTCCCCTTGGTTGATTTGCTCTTGAACGGCCTCGGCATTTTTTTGCAAGGGGGCTTCTTGGCTTAGTACATTTTGGTTCTGGGTGTTGATATTGGTGAGACTGACCTTTAGTTGGTTTTCGGTTACGGTGAGTTGCTTGCGGAGCTGGTCGACTAAAGCGGTGAGGTCATCCAATTGCTTTTGGGTAGCAGCGCCTCCTGCCACGAGTTGTCGCACACGGGTAAGCTCGCGCTCCTGCTGTTCGAGTTGTGCTTTCTGTACCTCGTATTGGCTACGAATGAGCGCTACTTGGTCGGCAGGGTTTAGGGTCTTCTCTTTGAGGGAAGAAATGGTAGCCTCGACCTGCTCTTTTTGGAGCTTGAGGACTTCGACGTTTATTTGCCCTACCTTTTGTCCTTCGGTGAGGGTCTTGCCTTCTTCTACGTTGTAGGCGATGAGTTGCCCTGTTTGCTGGGCGGAAACAATTACTTCGTCGGCAGTGAAGTTGCCAGAAGCATCGAACTGAGGTTTGTTGTTGCAGGCGATAAGAGCTGCAAGGGCGGTGATGAGTGTTATCTTTTTCATTTTCCTATGATTAATTGTTGTTGCTCTTGAGCTTGCAAGAGTTGTATTTTGTGAAGCGATAGCGTTTGTTGTGCAAGATGCCAAGCATTGACTTTCTGCAGGTATTCGTGGGTAGTGATGACCCCGTTGTCTAACTGTACTTCGGCTGCTTTGGCGACGGAATGGCGCAGGGTTACCGATGTTTCGTCTTGTTCTATTAGCTTTTGTAGCTTTTTGAGTTGCTCGGACTGCTGGGTAAGCTCGAGTTTTGTGTTGAGCAAGAAGGCTTGACGGTCGGTTGCGATACTTTCGCGATTCAGGCGCAAGATGTGTCTCTTACTCGACAGGTTGTATAGTGGACTTAAATTCCACTGCAAACGAAGCCCTGTGATGTAGTAGAAATCCGCTTGATTGTTGAGTATATTGAGCGTGGGACGCCCGTAACCGCCTTGGAAAAACGCACTGAGCTTAGGCATATATTCGCTGTTGAGCTGTTTTTCTTGGGCTTTGAGCAACGATTCCTGTAGCTGAAATCCCTTGAGTTCAGGGCGAAAAACTTCGGTGGATAGGGTTTGAGACTGGTACTGAGGCGCAGGCTGTGTGAGCTGGGAAGCGCTGGTGAGCTCTTTGTCTATAAAGGTAGACAGCATTTGCAAGTAGGTAGCTTGGGCGGCTTCGTACTCGGTGGTCTGCATTGCTACGCGGAGGATTTCGGCTTTGAGCTCATTGACATTGCTGGGGAGGGTAGTTCCGTTCTGCAGGGCTACTTCCGCCTTTTTGAGTTGCGACTCGAGCGTTTCGATATTGAGGCGGTTTTGCGATAACTGGGCATCGATGAGGAGCACCCCAAAATATAGGTTGCTCACACGCTGTTTTAGGGTGTATAACTGCGTTTCGACCGCTTGCGCTTGTACGGCATTCTGGGCTTTGGCGACTGCCTTCTGACTGTGAATTGCACCACCCCCATAGAGCAGTTGGCTTACCTCGCCCACGACCTTGTATTGCTCCTTGTCGATGGTAGGCAAAGAAACATTGGGCGGTAATGGAAGTACCCCCGCTACAGACTTGGAGAGGTCGGTTACTTCAGACTGGTAAGTGGCTTGCCCCAAGATAGAGATCTGCGGGAGGTAAGCACGATTGGCATTGGCAAGGGTATAGCCTTCGGTTTTGGCTACCAAATCGAGCTTTTTGACGGTAGGGTAATTCTCTCGCGCCAAGCGATAACAATCCTCCAAGGTAATTGTTTCTTGTGCGATACCTATTATGGGGAAGAGTAAAAGTAATGCTATAAATCTCATATATAGATGTTGTTTACGTTATACAGTATATTTAACCATTTGGTTAGGGTATGGATAAAAAATATATCTCCTCTTTATTCAGCTCTATTTGGGAGGAACAATATCGCTTTAATCCATTGAGGGATAAGGGATTTTCGCTGGAGCATTAGGGCTTTATACGCCTCTTTGTCGGTTCTGCTCAGGGCGGTAAAGATAGGCTGGGCGATGAAGGGGAATATCACTAAACTGATCACGTTGAGCACGGTGTGCATAAGGTTGGGTTCGGTGATTCGTCCTTGCGCTACTGCCTCGGCGTATTGGCGGGCTAAGACTGAGTGCTCTAACGCTTTAAGGATAGGGGTATTGGCAACAAAAGGTTCGGGGTTAGCACGCACCTCGTTGAACATAAAGGTCGGTAATTCAGGTTCTTCCAAGAGTAAATTGATGTAATTAGCCACTACTCGCTCTATTTTCTCTTCTAAAGAGGTGCTCTCATCGTTGAGGATAGTACCTACACCTTGAAAGAAATACGCTATTGTTTCGGTCATTACAATCTCAAAGAGTTTTTTCTTACTGCGGAAATAATAGTTGAGCATTGCGTGGTTGATACCAGCTTCCTCGGCAATATCACGGGTACGAGTGCCTGCATAACCCTTCTGGTGAAAGACTTTGCGAGCAGCAGCTTTGATGC
Source organism: uncultured Capnocytophaga sp. (assembly GCF_937936315.1). GTDB lineage: Bacteria > Bacteroidota > Bacteroidia > Flavobacteriales > Flavobacteriaceae > Capnocytophaga. The sequence goes on from NZ_CALGWU010000023.1 coordinate 9,361, forward strand.
GATCTTCAGTGGATGTGTCTTTAGTGTTACTCATTGTTGTTTGATTTCGGGGGCAAAGGTAAGTTAAACATTTGTATTAACCAAATGGTTGATGTTAAATCTTTGTTAATTGTGTGTTTATTGAATGAGGTAATAGGTTTGATAAGAGGAGTGAGATTTTTTACAAAAAGAGTTGTTGTAGGGAGGGAGGAGTGTAAGTTTTGTTCATCGTTATTTGCTAATTGCTAATTAATTTGTACCTTTGCGCGCGTGATGAGTATGAAAATATTAGAAACCCCTTATGGAATATGCCATTTGAGCGTTGTTCCTGTACGTTTAGAGCCCTCTGAAGGGGCAGGAATGCTTACACAATTGCTCTTTGGAGAATTGCTGCAAGTAATTGATAAAGAAGAACATTGGAGCTATGTGCGTTTGTTATTCGACAATGTAGAAGGCTGGGTAGCCAATAGTCAGTTTGTTGAAATTTCGGATAGGGATTATAAAAAATGTCTTAAGAAGAAAGAAAAATATGCTCACCGATGGCTTACGAAACTCCGTTTAAAGACTGGAGAAGACCTTTTTTTGCATATACCTAAAGGAGCGACTTTCTCTTACAATCACCTTTTACACACTTCACAATCTACCCAAAGAAATCTTCATCAAGGGATTATTCCTACTGCCTTAGAATATCTAAATGCACCTTTTTTAGCAGGAGGGAAGACACCTTTTGGTATAGATGCTTCAGGGCTTGTACAGATGGTGTTCAAACTTAATAATATGCACCTACCTCGTACGGCTGAGAAACAATCTAAGTGTGGGGAACTTGTTAGTTTTATAGAGGAATGTGAAGCAGGAGATTTAGCTTTTTTTGATGATGAAGAAGGAAATATCATTCACGTAGGGATATTGTTAGGCGACAATAAAATTATTCATTCTTTTGGAAAAGTAAGAGTCGATCGTTTAGATCATATTGGGATTTTTAATGATGAACTTAGAAATTACACACATCAGTTGCGACTTTTAAAAAGAATTATTTCTAAGTAACTATAATTCAAGAAGGTGAAATATTAATTATAAAATGTTAATTCTATGAAGATTGCTTTATTAGGATATGGTAAAATGGGCAAGACTATTGAACAAATAGCTGTTGCACGTGGACATCAAATTGTTTTGAAAATAGACAATGCCGAAACGCCTTATGATATTACAATAGCCGATGTAGCTATAGAATTTAGTACACCTAGTAGTGCTTTTGCAAATATCAGTAATAGTTTGAGACATAAGGTGCCTGTAGTGGCTGGCACTACAGGGTGGTTAGCTAAATACGATGAGGCGGTAGCGCTGTGCAAAGCACATCAAACAGCTTTTTTATATGCTTCCAACTTCAGTATAGGGGTAAATGTGTTTTTTGCTCTTAATAAAACTTTGGCTAAACTAATGTCAGGACTTAAGGATTATGAGGTAGCTATTGAGGAAATTCACCATACCCAAAAACTTGATGCCCCTAGTGGTACGGCAATAACTTTAGCAGAAGGTATCATTGCAGAAACTGATAAAACGGGCTGGCATTTAGATAAGGCTCGGGAAAACGAAATCTCAATTGTAGCCAAACGTATTGATAGTACACCAGGAACTCATATTATTACCTATGGCAGTGAAGTGGATACTATAGAAATCAAACATACAGCTCACAATCGCAATGGTTTTGCTCTTGGAGCTGTGATGGCAGCTGAATGGATTGTAGGAAAACAAGGAGTATTCAAAATGGGAGACGTACTTGGAATTAACAATTAATATAGACCTTTAAAAGGGTATAAAACTCAATGAATTTTTTTTAATACACCAATTTTCTTTAAGGAAATGGCATTATCTTTGTAACTTTAGAACTCAGAATTTTAAACTAAAAATGTATAAAATTATTTTTTCGGATATTGATGGTACTCTTTTAAGTGGCTTGAGAACATTGTCACAAGCTACTATTACAGAGGTGAAGCGTCTCAAAGGAAAACTCCCTTTCGTTTTAGTATCATCACGTATGCCTAAACAAATGTACCACTTACAAAAAGATTTAGATATAATCGGTTTACCTCTTATAGCCTATAATGGTGGGTTAGTGCTCAATGGAGAGAAAGTATTGCACTCTGTAGCTATTTCTCTTCAGGTATTGGAAGAAGTCGTAACCCTCAACGAGCAGGTACTTTCTTCGCAAATACATATTAGCTTTTATTACAATGATGAGTGGTATGTGCCTCAATACGACCAGTGGGCAGAACGAGAAGAACGAAATACATTAGTAACTCCTATAGTGCGATCTAATCGCGAAGTACTTACTCAATGGCAACAAGCGGGACACGGAGCTCATAAACTGATGTTGATGGGAGAAGAAACTCTTATAGACCAAATGTTTCTGTTATTGAATGAAAAGTATGCTCACACAATGCAAATTTATCGTGCAAAAGAAACTTATATAGAAGTATCGGATATAAGCATTTCTAAACTCACAGGCGTGAAGGTAGTTTTAGATGAAATATATCATTTGCCACTAAGTGAAGCAATTGCTTTTGGCGATAACTATAACGATTTAGAGATGCTAAAAGGAGTAGGATGTGGGGTTGCAGTAGATAATGCACGTGAAGAAGTAAAAGCAGTTGCCAAACATATAACACTACATCATACTAAAGATGGGGTAGCGGCTTTCTTAAAACAATTAATAATTAATAATAACAATTAAAGATGGTATATTTATACATTTTAATTATTGCACAGCTCATCAATGGGCTATTTTTTTGGAAAGGTTATGAAAAAGCAGGTTACAAAGCTTGGCAAGCCTTTGTACCTTTTTATAATACTGTCATCTTTTTACGTATCATTTCACGTCCGTGGTGGTGGGTATTCTTGTTGTACTTACCTGTGATAGGTAATATTATGGTAGTAGTGATGACCTATGAATGGTTGCACGTGTTTAACTATCGTAAAAAACGCTATACATTACTTTCGGTAGTTACTTTAGGGTTATTTGCAGCCTATGTAACCTATTTGCCATCTACTCACTATGTAGGAAAAGATGTAGAGGTTATTAAGAAAAACGTATCATCTTGGGTGAGTGCCGTACTCTTTGCAGTGGTAGCAGCATCGGGTATTCACACCTATTTCATACAACCTTATATGATTCCTACTTCTTCCTTAGAAAAAACACTTTTAGTAGGTGATTTCCTCTTTGTGAGCAAGTTCCATTACGGAGTGCGTGTGCCTATGACGCCTTTATCATTACCTATGGTACACGATTCTATTCCTGTAATAGGTACAAAATCGTACATCAAAACACCACAATTACCTTATTTGCGTTTGCCAGCTTTGCAAAAAGTACACCGAAATGATATTACTGTATTCAACTGGCCTACTGATACGGTAAGATACTTCCGCGATAATTCGGGTATTCACGTTGATAAACCTATTGATAAGAAATCAAACTATGTGAAACGCACAGTAGCTATCCCAGGTGATGTACTTGAGATAAAAGATGGTGATGTATGGATCAATGGCAAAAAAGAAATTTACCCTGTACGTGCTAAACTACAAACATCGTATATAGTGGTGACACAGCCTAATTTGTTTAACTCTATAGAAGAAGTTTGGAGTGCTATGTACCAACAATTTGGTGTGACCGATCGCGCTTATCCTATCAATAACGACACCTATATTTTTTCTTCTCTTACTGACGATGTGGCAAAAGCATTAGCTGCCAATCCTAATATTGTATCTGTAACTCGCAATGTGAATAAGGCGGGAGTGTACAATAAGGCTATCTTCCCTCATACTCCTGCATTCCCTTGGAATGAGGATAATTATGGTCCCATTACCATCCCTGCTAAAGGAAAAAGTGTAACACTTACTATTGAGAATTTACCTTTGTATAAACGCATTATCAGCGTGTATGAACACAACCAATTGGAAGTAAAAGGTAATGAGATTTATATCAATGGACAGAAATCTAATAGCTATACCTTTAAACAAGGCTATTATTGGATGATGGGTGATAATCGCCATAATTCTGAAGATAGCCGTTTTTGGGGTTTTGTACCTGAAGATCACGTATTAGGAAAACCAGTACTCGTTTGGATGAGTTTAGACCAAAACGCTTCAGGCTTTAAGAAAATACGTTGGAATCGTCTGTTCACCACTGTGAATGGTGATGGAGAGCCCGTATCGTATCGTTATATCGTGTTTGCTTTGCTCGGTTTGTGGTTAGCTTATAGTTTGCTGAAAAAGAAAAAAGAAAAAGAATAAATGGTAACACAAGTATTATTGCACCCCACTTATTTTCCTTCAATAGCTCAATTTCATTTGATATTGAACAACCCTTGTGTATTAGAAGTTTCGGATAATTATCAGAAGCAAACTTTGCGCAATAGGGCTTATATTTATGGTGCGAATGGTAAACAAGCCCTTAATTTACCTATCAAACACGTAGGAGGGGATACTGGCAGACAGCTGTTTAAAGATGTAAAGGTAGAAAATAATTTTCCTTGGCAACGATTGCATTGGAAGAGCTTAGAAACTGCCTATCGCACTTCACCTTATTTTGAGTATTACGAGGACGATTTGGCACGTATTTTTGAAAAACAATACACTTATTTGCTCGATGTAAATCTTGATACTATTGAAACTATTTTAGCGTGCCTCTTGGTACATATCAATTTTGATAAAACAAAAGGGTATGAAGCCGAGCCTCAAGAAGTGAATGACTATCGTTTTTTAAGTAGTGCTAAAAAAGAATATCCTATAACAATGCCTCTTTATCATCAGATATTTTCAGATAAACATGGATTTATATCTAATTTATCAATATTAGATTTGTTATTTCATGAAGGTCCTAATACCCAAGAGTATTTAGAAAAGGTTGTTGTCTAGTGTGTAAGTATGCGTTAAAGAATGTGTAATTACACATTTTTTCATAAGCTTTGAAAATGAAAAATTTAGTTGATTTTTATTTAAGAAGCTGATAATTAGAAAAGTTTGCTCAATATTGGATAAGGTGAAGATTTTGGCACAGAGTTTTCTTTATAATTGATAGAAAAACTAAATTAAATATCATCATAATTAATTGATGTAATACTTATTAAAATAAATTTTATGTAAAAACTTTATTACTATACTAAATAGTAATAACATTTTTTATTTAGAATTTTTTTTATTTTTGGAGTTAGTAGTAGTATTTATATGCATTGTGAAAAAGGCTCTCTAAGCAATTAGGGAGCTTTTTTTGTTTTGTTAGTATTGTATTACTACAAATCTAAAATCAAATGGATTGAAGTTTCTTACGAATTTAGGGATGAGTTCTTTGCCTTTTTGTAAATAGAAATCAGTAAAATTAGAAAAACGTTCTTGTAAGACACCATTAGGGAAGAGCTCGCTTTGCAAAATAGTAGTGCGTGCTAATTCATCTGCAAGCTTTCTTTTTTGAGCTCTTAAAAGGCGTCTTTCGAGTTTGTCTAAACTTTTTAATTGTCGGACTTCTTCCGCTTTCACTGCATTTTTAAAGGTAATATCAGTATATTCGGCTAATTGGTATAGATGAGTGAATTGCTTTTGGAGTAATTCTTTTTCAGGGGTAAAATCTATAGGAAATTCACTGAGTTGTCGTACTTTTTTATTCTTTAACTCTTCTGTTTTCAAGAACAAATCATTTATTGAAAGCTGTAGTTTTTGCATTTTCTCAGCTTGTCGTTGTGAAACGAGCATTGCCGAATTGCGCAACATCAGTATGGGGAAGGGTACTTTTTCCTCATTAAAAAATCCTTTTAATTCTAACCAATAAGCTATTTCTCCACCACCGCCTATATAAGCCAAATTAGGCAATATCACCTCTTGATACAAAGGGCGCAAGATAACGTTAGGAGAAAACCGTTCAGGATAGGTATTGAGTTCTTCTAAAATAGCTTCTTTAGAAAAGCGAATATTTGTATTGTGTACCTCAAAACCTTCGGTGGTACGTATGATGCGATGTCTGCCGTTAGGGGTGAGGTAGAACATATTCACCTCACGTGGGTTTACTTGCACAGGATAAGTACTATTCACCTTTTGTAAAGCCTCAATACTTTTAGTTACTTCACGATGAGCAACACTGTATAACAAATCATTGCTTATATAGGGGATAAATTCCTTTTTTAAAGCTTTGTCGTTACCGTCGATTACCACCACTCCATAATCTTCAAATAGGGCATTTACTAAATAGCGAGTAGCTTCAGATAAATTATTGTTTTTTAGATAACTATCGCGGAAGAGAGCTCGCAATTCATCAGCATTTTTACCCAATCCTATTGCTCTATCAAACGTTTGAAATACCGCTTCGAGTGTATTGGTGGAAAAGTTGCCCGTTGCTCCTGTTTGGTCGCTATTCCAACAGATGGTGCGATTGCTGAGGTGAAAATGGTTGATTTCCTCAAAATCGTGATCTTCTGTAGCCATCCAATACACAGGAACAAAATGTTTATCGGGGTACTTTTCAGTGAGCTGTCTAACAGTATTAATTACTGAAATTATCTTGAAAATAAAATAAAGATGCCCTGTAAAAAGACTCAACTGATGTCCTGTAGTAACTGTGAACGTATTACTTTGAGCTAAAAGTTCTATATTTTTGAGTACTTTAGGGGTCGTTTTTAGCTCGGCGTATTGTGCTTTTAAGCTACTTACTAAAACATTGCGTTTTTCTTGACTAAAATCAGCTTCTTTTTCAGTTATTTGCTTTTCAAATTCTGTTATTGAAGGAAAGTGATTGTAGAAAGGGCGTAGTTTTTCTTGCCCATCTACATAATCGGTGATGAGCGTAGAGAAAAACCGAATATTGGAGTAAGGAATATAAGCGGAAATCATACGCTTGAAGTATTTTTATTCGTCGTCTAATGAAGAATCGTCGGGGATATCTAAACCGCCTACCCCTATTTCATCGTCATTATTGTTCATAAAGTCGTCGTCCTCGTCGAAGTTTTCCATTGTATCGGCTAAACGAGTACTTACTTTCACTAAATAGATAGTGTCCTCGGTGCGTATTTCTAAGGCATCAACGGTCTCATTTTTGGCGTTTTTAAAACGAATTACATCTGCATCAGTATACCCATCAGGGTATTTTTCTACTAACATAGAGAGAATCTCATTGGTTAGTTTGTTGTAGTCTACTATTATGCGTTTCATATTAATATTACTTTTCACGGGGCGAAAGTAAGTTAAATTTTATAATTACAAAATAAAAAACGTATTTTTTTTTAATTTGTAGTATCTTTGCCCTCGAAAAATGCTTATGATTTCTAAGAAAATTAAACTATGAGTATACAATTATTTTATCACCCAGCACTGCAATTAGATAGTACAAATTGCTTTTTTGATAAGGAAGAAAGTCAGCATATAGTAAAGGTATTGCGCAAAAAAGTGGGTGATGTGTTACATATTACTAATGGTAAGGGACAACTTTTTGAAGCACAATTAGATTTTGCGTCTCCTAAACAATGCGAAGTAAGAATACTGAAATGCACTACCCAATCACCGCGTTCTTATTATTTACACTTGGTAGTAGCTCCTACCAAAATGAATGAACGTTATGAATGGTTTTTAGAGAAAGCTACTGAAATAGGGGTAGATGAAATTACACCTATTATTTGTGAACATTCTGAGCGTACGACTATTAAAGTAGAGCGTTTTGAGAAGATACTTCTTTCGGCGATGAAGCAATCGCTGCAATGTTATTTGCCTAAACTCAATGCTCCTATTGCATCAACTCAGTTTTTTAAAGTGATAAAGACAGATACTTCAGCTAAATATATAGCCCATTGTTACGAAAATGAGAAGCGGTTGTTCTCACGAACACTCACTCCGTTCCCTGAGCGTATCACAGTACTAATAGGACCTGAAGGTGATTTTTCAACAACTGAACTCAACACCGCTTTACAACAGGCGTTTGTGCCTATATCATTGGGTGATACGCGTTTGCGTACCGAAACAGCAGCCGTAGTAGCTTGCCATACAGTAGCCGTACTTAATGAACTCCAATAGGATTAGAAACTCACCATAGCTTCATAGAAATCGGCTTCATCAATGCCTATATTTTGGCATACCCATTTGGCAGCCTCAATATAGCTTATTTGGGTAGCCGACGCATCGCCTAAGGGCAATTCTCCTTCGGGAGTAATAAGAAAAGTTTCGCCATTGTGCGTTTCAAATAGAGGGGTGCGGTATTCCATTTTACGTATCGCCCTCTCGTTGTTTTCTACAAGTGTTTTGAGAGCATCATCTTCTTCGTTATAAATAAGGATACCTCCTTTAGTAATCGATTCTATAAAGTTGTGATATTCTTCTACTTTTTCATTATTGATATCACTGATGAGGGCAATGGTAGGATGTAGCGCGGCACTGTTGTCTCCTCCTTCAAAAAGAACAAATTCGGTATCTACAAAATGTACTTGTTTGCCATTAATAGGAGTTTCTAAACAATAACTCAAAGGTTGGTTATAAAAATCCATAGTGTGTAGCACACGTGCCAAACACTCTTTCTTACCCTTATCACCACTGAGTACTACACGGGTTTTATTTTTGAAATATTCATATAGAAAAGCATTAGGTGATATAGGTGAAAGCCCTAAGTTTTGAGCCAATAACAAATCGGGGTGAGTAGGTGATAGGTGAGGATCAGCAATTACATAATGAATTTCAGAAGACAATTCTTCTGGTAAGGTAGTGATGTGGTTCCGTTCATTTAGAGCCATCATCAAGGGGCGCAAGTGAGTGCTGGGGGCTACTATAAAATGGATATTCATTGTATTGAAAGTTAATTGTTATAAAAAAAGCTATCCTATTAGGATAGCTTTTTTTTGTTGTACCTGAGGAGGGAATCGAACCCTCACTCCGAAGAACACGAGTTTGAGTCGTGCGCGTCTACCAATTCCGCCACTCAGGCTTGCTTTTTAAATCGGGTGCAAAGGTACATAAGTTTTTTGAATATGCAAAAAAAAGCCTAACTTTTTTGCTAAATATTTTTTAACTTATTAAACTTCAATGCTAACAGATTTATTTTTCACTAGCTTTTCATCTTCAAAAAAGAAGTCAATACGCCCTAAATTGATACCATAGCATCCTACTTGGTTTACTAAAGTTGTTTTTTCACGGCGATTGGTTACCAAAGTAGGTTTTGGCAAGAAAGTGTGTGTATGTCCGCCAATAATCAAATCGATATACGATGTTTGTGCTGCCACTTTTAGGTCGCACACCTTATTAGGATTATCTTTGTATTCATAACCTATGTGTGAAAGGCAGATAATGAGGTCACAATGTTCCTCGTTATGCAATTTGCGTTCCATATCTTGCGCAACTTCTATAGGGTTGAGATATACAGTTTCGCCGTACATCTGTTTATTAACTAAGCCTTCTAGTTCTACTCCTATACCAAAAACACCTATTTTAATACCATTAAGATGATAAATTTTATAAGGGAGTGTATGTCCATTTAAAATGGTATTGCTAAAATCATAATTAGAGATGATAAAATCGAATTTAGCGTGAGGTAATTGCGCATAGAGACCTTCGAGAGCATTGTCGAAGTCGTGATTGCCTAGAGTTGCAGCATCATATTTGAGCATAGACATCAATTTGAATTCTAATTCACCCCCATAGAAGTTGAAATAAGGTGTTCCTTGAAAAATGTCACCAGCATCAAAAAGGAGTGTATGAGGGTTTTCTTGGCGTATTTGCTCTATAAGGGCAGCCCTACGTGCTACACCTCCTTTATTAGGACTAAAAGGGTCGTTAGCAGGTAGCGGGTCTATATGACTATGCACATCATTAGTGTGCAAAATTGTAATTTGTTTTGCATTACTGGGTTTCATTGATAGAGACCCTAATCCTCCCATCCCTACTAACAGAGAGGAAGCTCCTATATTCTTTAAAAAAGTTCTTCTTTCCATAATACATTAAGGTTTATATTCGAAACGGTGGTCTTCTTTAATATCTAAAACATCAATTTTCTTAAAATAATCAATAAGAACATTGCGAAGTTTATAGTCTATTTTATCAGCATTTAGTGCGTCTTTAAAAAAGTACATTTGATCACCTCCATTATACAAATAATCTGAGGTAACTACTACATAAGTTTTGTTAGGATCAAAAGGTTTACCATTAATGGTGAAATGAGTGATTTTACCATCTTTGGTGATTTGTAATGATACTTGTTTAGAGAGAGGGTGGGGAGCGCGGTGATGTATTAGATAATCGGCAAGTTCTTTTACTTTACTTCCTGGCATAGTAAGAACAACTACTTCATTTTCAAAAGGCATTAGGTTGAAAGCCGATTCCATTGTAATAGGACCTTTAGGCAAATCGGAACGTATACCTCCCCAATTAAGCATCACAAAATCAATTTCTTTCCCTGTACGCTTTTTGTAAGATTCAGAAACTATTTCGAAAGTAGCATCAGCCATAAAATTGCTAATTCCTGTGTTGAGCAAGGTGGTTTTTCTATCCTTTACTAAATCGCGAGCATTTTCAGCTAAAACAGTAGACATCTCTGCTTTGATACGTTCTCTATATGGAGTTATGAAATTTTCTATATTAGTTTTTTGAAATATAGACTCAGTAATTGGAATATTTTTAGTACGCTCTTTTGTGAGTCGATATTTAGCAGAGGTACAAGATACTAAAAAGGATAGTGTTATAAAAAATATAAAAAAATAATGCTTTATTATGTCAAACTTTCTCATAAATATGTTTTTAATTTAAAAATTATTTTTACCTTTGCAATCACACGCAAAATTACAATATATTTTGGACATTATAAAAAATTTTTATCTAAAAAATAAAATTCGCAAGAATTTTAAAGCCTTAGAAAAATATAACAAAAGGTTAGACAGCGACTTAGTGAAAGTAGGCTGTATTGTGGATATGGATGCAGTGAAGGAAGTAAATCCATTGTTAGAACTAATGAAACACTATTCCATACGTCCTGAAAACTATATTGTTTTAGGATATAAACGCAGTTCAGAAGAGACTCATACTAATGGAGTGCCTTTTTTAGTAGATAAAGAAATTAATTGGCAAGGAAAGATAAGAAATTATCACGCTGATCGTTTAGCAGAACAAGAATACGATTTGCTCATCAATTACTTTAATGAGCCTAAATTACCCTTACTCTTACTTTCCTCATCTATTAGAGCTAAACTGAGAATAGGCTTCCAAGGAATTGATATGCAATACAACGATATTACTATTGCTTGTAAGCTGACTGAAGAAAAGATTTTTACTGAAGAAGTAAAAAAAGTATTAGGAACCATTATTCATAAATAAAAAGTTATGACAAACCAACTAATAGGAACAGGTGTAGCTCTCATTACACCTTTCACAAAAGACAATCAGGTGGATACCGAAGCTCTTACCCGCATTGTGGACTATGTAACCGAAGGGGGAGTTGAATTTATTGTAGTGCTAGGTACTACCAGTGAAGCCCCAACACTTACTAAAGATGAAAAACGCATTGTACGCGAAACGATTATCAAAGCTAATAAAGGACGTTTACCTTTGGTTTTAGGTATAGGCGGGAACAATACCCAAAATGTGATTGATGAAATCAAACAAACCGATTTATCACCTTTTGTAGCAATTTTATCGGTAACGCCTTATTACAACAAACCTTCGCAAAATGGCTTGTATGCACACTTTGCTGCTATTGCTAAAGAAAGTACACTCCCTATTATCTTATACAATGTACCAGGACGTACAGGAGTATCAATGACAGCTGAAACTGTTGTGCGATTAGCAAATGATTTCCAGAATATTGTAGCGATTAAAGAAGCTTCGGGGAATTTGTTACTTGATATGAATATCATCAAAGATATGCCTAAGGATTTCATCTTGCTCTCTGGTGATGATGCTACTACTTTGCCAGCAGTATATATGGGAGGTAGTGGAGCTATTTCGGTGATAGGAATTGCTTATCCTAAAGAATTTTCAGAAATGGTGCGTTTAGGACGACAAGGAAAAACAGTTGAAGCTAATAAACTTCAATATAAATTGCTCCCTAGAACAGCATTAGCTTTTAAAGAAGGAAATCCAATAGGTATTAAAGCTATGTTAGCCGCTAAAGGTTTGTGCGAACCTTATGTGCGTTTGCCTTTAGTAGAGGCATCAGAAGAATTGAAAAAAGTAATAAGCGATTTGAAAGATTAACTTTCAAATCGCTTTATTTCTTTTAGTTGTTCGTTATCGAGATCATAGATATCGTTTTTCAAAGTTAATTCGCCGTTTTCATCTATAAAAGCGGTGTAGTAAAGAATATTTATTTTGTACTTCGTTTTTAAAGCAATGCGATATTGAGAGCGCTTTCCATTCATTGCTTCATTTACTTTTTCTAAAGTCCAAGGTGTTTCAGTAGCTTCATTTTTTAATAGATGATAAGCTAATTCATTAGGGTTTTGCACACGCACACAACCGTGACTTAAGGCGCGATCATCACGCTGAAAGAAATATTTAGAGGGAGTGTCGTGCAGGTAAATACTCATATCATTAGTGAGTATGAATTTTACTAATCCCAAGGAGTTATTAGCTGATGGAGCTTCTACAAAGTGAAAACCGCGTTTGTGAACGGAAGGGTCTGTCCAATCAATGGTTGTAGGATCTACTTTTTTACCCTTTTCATACATAGTATAGCCTCTTTTTTGGTATTTTTCAGGGTCGGCTTGTGATATGATTTGTGGCAACATCTCCTTTTTGATAATACTTTGTGGTACCGACCACGTAGGACGGAATTCTACGTAGCGAATGGTATCAGTAAAAATAGGGGTAGAGGTTTCTGTTCTACCTACAACTACACGTGTTTGGAATTGCAACGAGTCCTTGTGAAAGAGTGATAGTTTAAAATCGGGGATATTCACCAAAGCGTAGTGTTCACCTAAATCGTTGTTGAACACACGCATACGTTCCATATTGAGTTGTAACAAATCACGTTCGCGAGTTTTGTTCATATTTAGGAAATAAAGGGTTTGTTTTCCCAATAAACCATTAGCTGTGAGTCCGTTGCTTTTTTGGAAACGCTGTATTGTTCTGATAAGAGTACTATCTACCATTTGAGCCTCAATTTCAGGGGCTGCTTTAAATCCTTTTTGTTTAAGGCTGTTGCGCAATTGTACCACTATGGGAGCAGTGTAGCCATATACAAAATCCTTTGCAGGAAAATCAACAGTAATAAAAGTATCAACTACTTGTTGTTTGAGCTGCTTGTAGAGTGCTTTCATTTGCTCATATTGTTTGTTTTTAGGAAATAAAGGGGCTATAGCATTTGCTAAAGTTTCTTTATCATCTATATTTAACAGTATATTTATATTTTTTTGAGTATCATACTTAGGTTTGCGCCAAGTGTGTTTACCATAAGTGATTTTTGTAAATCGGCCACTAGTGAGATGTTTAGTAAGCAATAGAAATGAAGCAGTAATCTGTTTATCTAAGGTAGCTTTATACTCATTAGATAATTTGTGTGTATAGGCACTATCTACCGCTTTCTTCAAAGCGGTACGTCTATAAGTTTCAGGAGTTAAGCCATCGTTAGTAATACTATCTAAAACAGAGAGATACTCATTAAATAAACGAGAAGGCATATCTTCGTAGAGCCAACGTGTTTTGTTGCCATTTTGGGTATAAAAACTATGAGTTTCGGATAGTACTCCTTTTTTATAGTATGAATCTAATACGGGAATATTTTCAAAACTAACAGTTGTTGTATCTGTTGCAATAGTAAGTGCCTCAGTGTAAAATTCTTCTCCAGTCTCTCTCAGTGATGAATTGGGGTGTGAAGCGGGGTTCTTTTTACAACTTTGGAGAATAGCTAATACAGCTACTAAAAAGTAGAGTTTTATTTTCATTGAATGCAAAAAAAAGTTACAATTAAGGGGCAAAGGTATTCTTTTTTTTCGATCTAAACAAATAATATACAAAATAACTTTACTAAAGGAGTTAGCTATATAAGCAATAAAACCTTTAGTAAAGTTACCTTTTTATAGATTAGAGAACTTTTGTATTGCTTGTTCTAAAACATCGTATACTCGGTTTAGTTGCTCATCTGTTATGATGTAAGGAGGTAAAATGTAGATAATATTTCCTACAGGACGTAAAATAACGCCTTCGGAAATAAAGAAATTGTATAATTTATCTCTAAATGAACCATAGTAATCGGTGTTTTGAGTAGTTTTGAGATCGAAAGCTAAAATAACGCCTAAAGTACGTGCATTTTCCACCGATGGATATTTGGCAATACGTGCTAAAAATTCCTGATGGCGGCGTGCAATGCGCTGTAAATTAGCTTGCATTTCATCACTTTCTAAAATGCGAATAGCTTCTAAGGCAATGGCACATCCTGTAGGGTTGGCTGTAAAGGTATGTCCGTGGAAGAGAGCCTTATTTACGTCCTCACTGTAAAAACCATCAAATATCTCTTGCGTAGCTGTTGTTACTGCCAATGGGATTGTTCCTCCCGTAAGTGCTTTTGATAAGCACATAATATCGGGTTTATGGGTGAGATAATTTGAAGCAAAAGTGCGCCCAGTACGACCGAATCCTGTCATTACCTCATCAGCGATGGTAATTACGCCATTTTCTTGAGCGATGTGAATAAGTTCATCTAAAGCCTCAGGCTCATAGATTTGCATTCCAGAAGCACCTTGTACTAAGGCTTCAAAAATAAAGGCAGCAGGGTGATGTTCAGCAATTACCTCTTTGAGTTTTTTAGCCGCTTCATCACTTCCTTTTTTAGGTAAAGGAATACGAACTACTTTGAGTAAGTGTTCTTTAAAGGCTTCGGTGAAGAAAGAAATACCCGAGGCAGCCATAGCGGCAAAGGTATCACCGTGGAAAGCATCTTCAAAAGCAATTACAGTAAAACGTTTTTCACCTTTGTTAAAGAAATACTGCAATGCCATTTTGATACCAATTTCTACGGCAGTAGATCCATTGTCGGAAAAGAATACCTTTTGCTGGTTTTTAGGCAAGATACTGATAAGTTTTTCGGCAAGTTCTACAGCAGGCTGATGAGTGAAGCCTCCAAAAAGTACGTGCTCCAATTGAGTGAGCTGTTTGTAGGCAGCTTGAGCTAATCGCTCGTTGCTATGTCCATAAGGATTTACCCACCAACTGGCAATAGCATCAATGTATTCTTTGCCGTTTTCATCCCAAAGGAGGGCATCTTTTCCTTTCACAATTCCGAGGGGTTTGGCAGCCGTTTGATGTTGAGTATACGGGTGCCACAAATGTTTTTCGTCTCGCTGTTGTAAATTCATTTTTTTGATTGTATGATGGTTTTGGTTATGATATCCTTTTCTATATCCCAACCTCGTGCAGGGCTATACTCACGTCCGTACAAGATGATTTGTACGTGTAACTTGTTCCATTTCTCTTTAGGGAAGAGGCGTTTAGCATCTTTTTCAGTTTGTATAACCGAACTACCATCGGAGAGTTTCCAGCGGTGCATTAGGCGGTGTATGTGAGTGTCTACGGGAAAAGTAGGGATGCCAAAAGCTTGAGCAAGTACAACACTAGCAGTTTTATGTCCTACAGAGGGAAGAGATTCCAAGGCTTCAAAGGTTTGAGGGACTTCGCCATTGTACTTATCAATGAGTATTTGTGAAAGTCCGTGAATACCTTTAGATTTCATAGGGGCAAGCCCTAATGGTTTGATAATTTCGTGTATTTCGTCTACCGAAAGCAGTACCATATCATAAGGATTGTCAGCTTTACTAAATAGAATAGGTGTGATTTGGTTCACACGAGCATCGGTAGTTTGAGCCGATAGGAGTACGGCTATTAGTAAAGTATAAGGGTCTTTGTGTTGTAGAGGTATAGTGATTTCAGGATAGATACTTTCAAGTGTATCAATGATGAATTTTACTTTTTCTTTTTTTTTCATTTGTATTATATTTCATTCCTAAAAACAGTGTGTTTTAAAAGGAACTCAAGGAACAATAGAGCAGTAGCGATGATTACTAACAAGCGGAATTTTTCGTCTACTTCAGTATATTTAAACTCTTCTATTTTAGAGGTTTCTAATTTGTTGATTTCATCGTAAATCTGTTGGAGTTTTTGGTTGTTAGTAGCGCGGAAATAACGTCCGTGAGTTACTTGTGCGATTTTTTTCATCAATGATTCATCAATTTCCACTTGTAACATTCGGTACATTATACTGCCATCGGGGTTGAGTGCATAAGGAGAAAGAGCCATACCATTAGTGCCAATGCCTACGGTATACACTTTGATACCATATTCAGCAGCTAATTCAGCAGCAATGAGAGGATCAATTACTCCTGTGTTGTTAACCCCATCGGTAAGGAGGATAATCACTCTACTTTTAGCTTTACTTTCTTTAAGTCGGTTTACAGCAGTTGCTAATCCCATACCTATAGCGGTGCCATCTTCTACTTGTCCATAAGTAAGTTCAGCCAATGAGCTAAGAATAATGCCCTTATCTGTAGTTACAGGTGTTTTGGTATAACTTTCTCCAGCGTATACCACTAAACCTATACGATCGTTAGGGCGGTCTTTTACAAACTGGGAGGCTACTTTTTTCAAGGCTTCAAAACGGTTAGGTTTTAGGTCTTGAGAAAGCATACTTGATGAGACATCTATTGCCATTACAATATCTATTCCATCGGTAATTTTAGTTTGTGCATTTTCGGAATGTGTTTGAGGGCGCGCTAAGGCTATAATAATTAAAGTAATAGCAAACAAACGGAAAGCAAAAAGAGAATGGTATAAGTAATCCTTCCACGAACTCATCTTTTTAAACGCGATTGTAGAGGATAAAGTAACATTTGGTTTAGATTTTTTATTCCAATAACCATACCACACTACCATTAGTGGTAAAACTAATAGTAACCAAAAGAATTGAGGATTGGCAAATGTAATATTTTTAAGCATACTATTCTGTTTTAAAAGCTATAGAATTGATGACCTTTTGAGCTATTTCTTCGGCGTTAGGTTCGTCTATATGAGTGATAAGTACTTGTTGCAAAGCACCATTTTCAGTAAAACTATAGAGTTCATACAAAGCATTAAAATAATTGCCTTTTTCATCAGGAATACTCATTTTACCAAATACTTTCATACCTTTAGCACCACTGGGCGAGGTATATTCTTCTGCCAAGGTAGAAATATTCTTTGCCTTAGCTTTATCTAATTGTGAAAGAACAATTTCATTTACCTTTCGTGGGTCTAAAGTAAGATTATTGTCTTGTCCTTCTTGTTGAGGTGTTGCATTTTGGGTATCCTTTTTAAAAGTAATGATATTCGTCATTATATAGAGAGGCGAATTAATACTACCATAATAGAACGTATATTGTTTATCTATGATAGATTTGTATTCGGTAATATCTACTATTTGCTTACGAATGAGTACTTCAGGAGTAGTAAGTTCAGTAATAGGAAAGCCATAATCACTTGTTACCCACTCACTGTGATTGATATTTGCATAAGTATTGAAATATTTATTTTTCAATAGATTATACCCAATAAGGAGTACAGGAGTTGACAATATAAAGCAAAGGGAAGCTATCAGAGCTATGCGATTGCGTTTTTTTTTGCGTTCTCTTATTTTTAGCACACTCATCACAAAAGCGTCTTGAGCAGGAGTTTCTCCATCTGCAACTACTATAGGGATGGCCTCCTTAGTTTTGATAACTACTCTCTCAATAGTTTCACGGTCATATTCAGCGTTATTATCAGAAGGTTTACTCTTAGCAAATTTCACTAAATCTGCATTTTGTAATACACGTTTGAGGTTATTGATAGTTTCTTCTGATAAGTGTAGTTTTCCTGTTTGTTGCAGAGTAGTAACTTTGGCTAAAAGCTCATCGGTGGTACTTTCTTTAGCTAAAATATGCACCTCATCTTCTAAGTATTCTTTTACAATGTCGGTAAGGCGAGTATAATAGGCTTTGTGTTGTGATTCTATAAGGTATTTAGAATTTTGTAAGTCTTTTAAGTCTTGAATTGCACGCTCAAAAGGTGGTAGTTTTTTTCGTTCTTCTTCAGCTGATAATTTTTTCTTACGGAAGATAAAGAAATACAGAGCAGTTGCTGAAAAAAGAAGGACTACAAGTCCTAAAACAATCCATAACCAAAGGCGAAATGAGGAAGGAGAGGCTACTTCAGCAATAGGTTTGATGTCATATAAAGGTTGTTTAAGTGTATCTACAGCAATAGTGTGTACTTCTATAAGTAGTGAATCAGTATAGAAATCCTTATTGCTGATATTTATTTTTTGTTGTGGGATAGTATATTTTCCTTCGTCAAACTGAGTGAGATAATAGGCTTTTTCCAAACGAAATTTACCTGTTTCTTTCAAGGTGTCAGTAGAGCTTGTTTTCACCATTTCCAAAGCACCAAAAGTTTGTCCCTCAGGGAATATTACAACTGCATCGGCAGGTGCTTGTACTGATATTTTGTACTCTATTTGTTCTCCTATTTTTATGTTCTTTGTATTTGCTTCTACTTTCACCTCTTGTGCGTGAAGAGGAGGAAATACAAATAATAATATGAAATATAATATTCGTTTCATTTTTAGTCTTTTATCTTTCTAATTCCTAAGACCTATTGGCTAAAATCTAACCCCTATTTTTAAAGTAACCTAATAGTTTTTGGGTATAACTCTCATCGTTTCTACAACTCACTACACCAGCACCAGATTTTTGCCAAAGGGTTTCAAAATAGTTCACAATTTCGTGATATTGCTTTGCATACTCTTTTCGTACTGCAGCTGAAGAAGTATTTACGCGCATTAGCATTCCTGTTTCAGCATCTTTTACCATTATGTATCCCAAATTAGGCAATTCAGTTTCTTTTTTATCGTAGATACGGATGCCAGTAATATCGTGTTTCTTGGCAGCTATTTGTATCGGTTTTTCATAACCCTTATCCATAAAGTCAGAAAGCATAAATACAATAGCTTTTTTTTTGGTAACTCTACTGAGAAACTGTAATGCTTCAGAAATATTAGTTTTAAAACTTTTTGGTTGAAACTCTATGAGTTCCCTAATGATACGCAATACGTGTGATTTTCCTTTTTTAGGTGGAATATACAACTCTATTTGGTCAGAAAACAGAATCAAGCCTGTTTTGTCGTTGTTTTGTAGGGCAGAAAAAGCTAAAGTAGCTGCTATTTCAGTAATAAACTCACTTTTGAATTGTTGTTCGGTACCAAAGAGCTCACTACCACTTACATCTACCATCAACATTAGAGTAAGTTCACGCTCTTCTTCAAAAACTTTAACAAAAGGTTCGTTGTAGCGAGCTGTTACATTCCAATCGATATTACGGATATCATCGCCAAACTGGTAGGGGCGCACTTCACTGAAGGTCATACCACGACCTTTGAAGGTAGAGTGATATTCTCCTCCAAAAATATTATCGGAGAGTTTACGTGTTTTTATCTCTATCTTACGTACTTTTTTTAATATTTCTTTAGTATCCAAAATAAATAAGCGATTAATTTATTACTTACATACCCTTATCAGTTTGTTGACTTTACCTGCTAAGGTACTTCTATTGTATTCACTATTTTGTGAATCATTTCTACTGAGGTAATGTTTTCAGCCTCTGCTTCGTAGGTGATGCCAATACGGTGACGTAATACATCAAAAACAACGGCGCGTACATCCTCAGGAATAACATAACCACGACGTTTGATAAAAGCATAACATTTCGCAGCCATAGCTAAATTGATACTACCACGAGGTGATGCACCAAAACTGATAAGAGGTTTAAGTTCAGCTAAGTCATACTTTTCAGGATAACGAGTTGCAAAAATGATATCTAGGATGTATTTTTCAATCTTTTCGTCCATATACACCTCACGAACAGCTTCTTGAGCTTTTAGGATTTGCTCTAAACTCACCGTTTGGTTTACTACAGCATAGCTATTGCTAAGGTTATCGCGCATAATCTGTTGTTCTTCGTCTAATTTGGGATAGTCGATAACTGTTTTGAGCATAAAACGGTCTACTTGTGCCTCGGGAAGTGGGTAAGTACCTTCTTGCTCTACCGGATTTTGAGTAGCCATTACCATAAAAGGAGCATCGAGTTTAAAGGTAGAGTCGCCTATAGTTACTTGTCTCTCTTGCATTGCTTCTAATAGAGCAGATTGTACTTTAGCAGGAGCACGATTAATTTCGTCGGCTAAGACAAAGTTTGCGAAGATAGGTCCTTTTTTAATAGAGAATTCATTTTGTTTGATATTATAGGTCATTGTACCTATGACATCGGCAGGTAACAAGTCAGGAGTGAACTGAATACGACTAAATGACCCATGAACTGATTTTGCAAGAGTGTTAATAGAAAGTGTTTTAGCTAACCCAGGTACCCCTTCTAAAAGAATATGTCCTTTGCCTAACAGACCGATAAGCAGGGCGTTTACCATATGCTTTTGCCCAACAATAACTTTATTCATTTCATTGGTAAGTGCATCAATGAATACGCTTTCACGCTCTATTTTTTCGTTTATCTGGCTGATATCTACAGATGTTCTTTGTTCCATAATATGAATTATTTTTAGTGTTTATCTATTGTACAAATATTGTGCCGTTACAGAGGCAAAGATAGTGTTTTTTTATAGTTTTGAAAAAACTATATGTTTGAACATAAAAAGAAAGCTGTCTAAAAACTATTCAGACAGCTTCTTCTAGTGAGTTTAAAAAAAACTAGTTTACTTGTATTTCATCGATGAAAAGAAAACCAGGTTTGCCTGCAGCTCCTTCGTGGAAAGCAGGAATTTTGTTTACTTCATTGATTTTTACTTTTAGATAAGTAACTTCTTTTGCAGGAAAAGATAGCGTATAAGTTTTTATTTCTTTAAAATGTTCTTTAGGTAGAGAGTAACTTTCTTTACCAAGTAACTCATAGTTTTTCCCATCTTTAGACCCCCACACTTCAAAATTAGTAGGAGGATAAATCCAATCACCAGTTTCAATGAAAGCATTGAAACTCACTTCTTTTACTAAAGTGTTATCTTTTAAGGTAATAAGAGCTTCGCAAGGAGCTTCACTAAAACCTAGCCACTCGCTAGAACGCGAATTTGTTCCCCCTTTTCTACCATCTACTAAGGTAATAGCGCCATTATAAGTATAGTTTTGAGTAGGTTTGCTAAGAAACTCAATAGGACGAACGGTTGCTTTATTGAAAGAGAACTCTTGATTGAACTCGCTTTCGCCTTCTTTTCCAAATACTTTAGCTTTTAGATTTGCGTTTTGAGTGATTTTTAAAGGTTCTTTATATACATTGGAACTTTTAGTAGGTTCACTGCCATCAGTGGTGTAATAAATAGGAGTGTCTTGTAAACAAGATAAAGTAATTGTAATTTCATCTATACCAGACTTTACTTCTCCACGAAGGTTAAAAATGTGTTTAGCGTAGGTGTAACCTTCTAGTTCATAGATAGGAATAAGGCGCATTAGACGTTGTATAAAAGCTTGGTAATCTTTAGGTTTAGCAGGGTCTACCCATTGAACATCAGCTAAGGCAGCCATACGTGGTAAGGCCATATACTCTACGTGCTTAAAGGTTTTTATGTACTCTGTCCAAATATTAGCTTGAACACCTAAAATGTGTTTTAGTTGTTCTTTGTTGAGGGCTTCTGGATAAGGATTAAAAGAGTATACACGTTCTACAGGGAGGTAGTTGCCTATGGCAAGAGGTTCTTTATCAGTTTTATCAGTTTGATAGAAATCAAAATAGCAGAAAGACATAGGGGTCATAATAGCATCGTGGTTAGATTTAGCAGCTTCAATAGCACCACCAATGCCTCTCCAAGACATTACAGTAGCATTAGGAGCTAAGCCTCCTTCAAGAATTTCGTCCCAACCAATCATTTTACGACCTTTTTTAGCTAGAACTTCTTCAGCAAAGGTGATTACATAGCTTTGTAAATATTCTTCTGAAGTGTGTTTACTATCACCTTTGATACCTAAGTTTTTAATTTTAGCTTGACATTTAGGGCATTTTTTCCAATTTGTTTTAGGGCATTCATCCCCTCCAATATGAATGTATTCAGAAGGGAAAATTTCAGTTACTTCTTCTAGTATATTTTTGATAAAGTCGTAAGTTTCGTGATTACCTGCACAAAGAACATCTTCGGCAACACCCCAAGTTTCTCTTACTTTATAGGGACCTCCAGTACAACCTAATTTTGGATAAGTAGCCAAAACAGCAACCATGTGTCCAGGAAGATCAATTTCAGGGATGATGGTAATGTTACGATCAGCAGCATATTTCACGAGCTCTTTCATCTCTTGTTGAGTGTAGAAACCGCTATGAGGTTTACCATCGAATTTATCCCATTCTTTGGCTATCATTGTTTGGCTGCGAGTACTTCCTACTATAGTGAGTTCAGGATATTTTTTAGATTCAAAGCGCCAGCCTTGATCATCAGTGAGATGCCAATGAAATTTATTAATGTTGTGGAGGGCAAGCATATCTATGTAGATACGTACAGAGTCGGCAGAGAAAAAGTGGCGAGCACTATCTAAATGAGCTCCACGATAAGCAAAGTAAGGTTTATCAGTTATTACTTTAGCAGAGAAAGTTACTTTATTTACTTTCTGTACAGGGATTGATTTTCTTAAAAATTGAACCCCATAGAAAGTTCCAGCTTTAGAAGCTCCATTAATAGTGATGTTGTTTGCAGTAATGGTTACTTGGTAAGCCTCTTTATTATCGCTAGAGTAGTTTTGTAATAAAGAGATGGTATTAGTTTCGTTATTTTGGTTAGGAACTACTTTTACTTCTATCCCTGCTTGTTTTTTGATGTACTCTTGCAAGAATCCAGCGTACTGTTGCAAAGCTGTATCACCTTCAGGATAAGTGAGCTTGGTGTCGGTTGTAAGTATAAAAGCTTTATCAGCTTCAGTTTGAGGGGGAGAAATCATCTCGGGAGCTGGAACTATTTCATAGTTAGCAGTACTCCCCTCTCCATTGGTAGTCGTTGATTTACAGGAAATCATTGTCATCAATAACAAAAGTGCGGAAGTTAATTTTGTCTTCATTATGTTTATAAATTTGAATTAATGGGGCAAAGATATAATTTTTTTTTAATTTTTTTTTGGTTACGTAATTTTTTTTTTGCACCTTTGCAAATATTTTTAAAACGAATAGACTTTTATATACATTAACAAATGAAAAAATTTGATAAAGAAGTGTACCTAAAATGGTACGAGGATATGCTTTTTTGGAGAAAGTTTGAAGATAAACTAGCAGCAGTTTATATTCAGCAAAAAGTAAGAGGTTTCTTGCATCTTTATAATGGGCAAGAGGCTGTAGCTGCAGGTTGCCTTCACGCAATGGATTTGACTAAGGACAAGATGATTACTTCTTATCGTTGCCACGTACATCCTATAGGTTTGGGTGTTGATCCTAAACGTATTATGGCAGAATTATATGGCAAGGCTACAGGTACATCTCTTGGTTTAGGAGGGTCTATGCATATTTTCTCTAAAGAACATCATTTTTATGGTGGTCATGGTATTGTAGGGGGACAAATTGCTCTTGGTGCAGGTTTAGCTTTTGCCGATAAGTACTTTAATCGTGAGGCGGTAACCCTTACTTTTATGGGGGATGGTGCTGTGCGACAAGGTGCTTTTCACGAAACACTTAACCTAGCGATGTTATGGAAATTGCCAGTAGTTTTCATTGTAGAAAATAACCACTATGCAATGGGAACTTCAGTAGAAAGAACAGCAAACCACGTAGATATTTGGAAACTTGGTTTAGGTTATGAAATGCCTTGTCAAGCAGTAGATGGTATGCACCCTGAAACAGTAGCAGAAACAGTATACGAAGCTGTGGAAAGAGCTCGCCGTGGTGACGGTCCTACTTTGCTTGATATTCGTACTTATCGTTATCGTGGTCACTCTATGTCAGATGCGCAACACTATCGCACAAAAGAAGAAGTAGAAGAATATAAAAAGCAAGACCCTATCACTAATGTACTTGCGGTTATCAAAAAGAAAAAATACGCTACTGATACAGAGTTAGAAGCTATTGAAGAACGTGTAAAAGAACGTGTGGCAGAGTGTGAGAAATTTGCTGAAGAATCACCTTACCCAGAAAAACACATTATGTATGATGTGGTTTACGATCAAGAAAATTATCCTTTCTTGCCAAGTAGACTCTAATAAAATAAAAAACACTAATTAAATATAAGAACATAAATGGCAGAAATTATTACTATGCCACGTCTCAGCGACACTATGGAAGAAGGTGTTGTTGCAAAGTGGCTTAAAAAAGTAGGCGATAAAGTAAATGAAGGCGACATTTTAGCTGAAATTGAAACAGATAAAGCTACAATGGAGTTTGAATCATTTCACTCTGGTACCTTATTATATATAGGGCTACAAGAAGGTGAAGGAGCCAAGGTAGATACTCTTTTGGCTGTCATAGGTAAAGAAGGGGAAGATATTTCAGCACTTATCGGAGGCGGAGCTCCTGCTCCTAAAACTGAAGAACCTAAATCTGCTGAAGTAGCTGCTGCTCCTGCTCCTGCTGCAGGTGCTGCTATACCTGCAGGTGTAGAAGTGGTAACAATGCCTCGACTTAGCGATACAATGACTGAAGGTACTGTAGCTTCTTGGCTTAAAAAAGTAGGTGATACAGTAAAAGAAGGTGATATTTTAGCTGAAATCGAAACTGATAAAGCTACAATGGAATTTGAATCTTTCCACTCAGGAACCTTATTATATGTAGGTTTAAAAGAGGGAGAAAGTGCATCAGTAGATTCATTGTTGGCAATCATAGGTCCTGCAGGTACTGATGTAAATGCAGTATTAGCTGCATTACAAGGAGGTGGTAGTGCTCCAGCAGCAGCTGCTCCTAAAGCTGAAAGCAAACCTGCTGAAACAGCAGCTCCAGCTGCTACTCTAGTAGCTAATGCTAACGACCGTGTGTTTGCTTCACCTTTGGCTAAGAAAATTGCTCAAGATAAAGGTATTAACCTTACTGAAGTAAAAGGAAGTGGAGAAAATGGACGTATTGTGAAGAAAGACGTAGAGAACTTTACTCCAAGTGCAAAAGCGGCAGCAGCTCCTGCTACAACTTCAGCTTCAGCAAGTTCAGCTATCCCAACAGTAATTCCTGTGGGTGTAGAAGTAACTGAGGAAGTGAAGAACTCACAAATGCGCAAAACAATTGCAAAACGTTTGTCAGAATCTAAATTTACGGCTCCTCACTACTATTTGGCAATTGAAATTGATATGGAAAATGCAATGGCATCACGTGCTCAAATTAACAACTTGCCTGATACAAAAATATCTTTCAATGATATGGTAGTGAAAGCTTGTGCAATGGCACTTAAAAAACATCCTCAAGTAAACACTTCTTGGAAAGGAGATACTACTGTGTATAATAAGCACGTGAATGTAGGGGTAGCAGTAGCTATTGAAGATGGTTTAGTAGTTCCTGTTATCAAATTTACTGATTCATTAACACTTACTCAAATAGGTGCATTAGTAAAAGATTTGGCAGGCAAAGCACGTAATAAAAAATTGACTCCTACTGAAATGGAAGGTAGCACATTCACTGTGTCTAACTTAGGTATGTTTGGTGTAGATGTATTTACTTCTATTATCAATCAGCCTAACTCAGCTATTCTCTCAGTAGGTGCAATTGTAGAGAAACCTGTAGTTAAAAATGGACAAATAGTAATAGGTCACACTATGCAAGTAACTCTTGCTTGCGATCACCGCACTATTGACGGTGCTACTGGTGCTCAATTCTTGCAAACTCTCAAAGCATATATTGAGAACCCTGTAACGATGCTCGCATAAGAGAATGTTATTATAAAGAAAAGGCTGCCCTTTCAAAGAGCAGCCTTTTTTGTTTATATCATACTTATTATAATAAGTGTTTGTGAGCACGATAGGACGAACGAACTAATGCTCCACTCTCTACGTGGCGGAAACCTAATTCTAAGCCTATTTCTTTGTATTTAGCAAATTGTTCAGGAGTTACAAATTGTTTTACAGGTAAGTGTTTTTTAGAAGGTTGCAAATATTGACCTATAGTTACAATATCTACTTTAGCTTCTTTTAAGTCGTGAAGGGTTTCTATCACTTCTTCTTCCTTTTCACCCAACCCTAACATAATTCCTGATTTAGTGCGGTTAGCACCATTTTCTTTTAAATAACGCAATACTCCTAAACTTCGGTCATACTTAGCTTGAATTCTTACTTCTCGTGTTAATCGGCGTACAGTTTCCATATTATGAGAGATAATTTCAGGAGCAGCATCCAAAATGCGGTTCAAGTTGCGTTCTACTCCCTGGAAATCAGGGATGAGGGTTTCCATAGTAGTGTTAGGGTTCATACGGCGTACTGCTCTTACAGTTTCTGCCCAAATAATACTTCCCATATCTTTCAAATCATCGCGGTCTACTGAAGTGAGTACTGCGTGTTTGATGTTCATTAATTTGATAGAACGTGCTACTTTTTCAGGTTCTTCCCAATCTAAACTTTCAGGTCGTCCTGTTTTTACACCACAAAATCCACAAGAACGAGTACAAATATTTCCTAAAATCATAAAGGTAGCAGTGCCTTCTCCCCAGCATTCACCCATATTAGGGCAACTACCAGAAGTACAAATTGTATGAAGATTGTAACGATCTACCACACTTCTCAGTTCAGTGTATTTCTTTCCAGTAGGTAGTTTTACGCGTATCCACTCAGGTTTTTTAGTAGGGGTTATATCTGTTTCTATATTATTGATAGCAAGTGATTCTGCATTCATTGTTTTTAATCTTTAAACTAAAAATTTTTCAAAAGTACTACTTTTTTATAAACTGACAATTTTTTGCTGATATAAACTTCTTATAGACTATTGTAAAATTCTATAAATCAATATAGATAGCAGATTTAAAAAAGTACTTGTAAAACTTCTAAGGATTTTACTTTTTTAAAATTAGGGAAGTGCCATTCGTAGTACTTTAGTAGTTGATGTAATAGTGCATTGCGTTCGTTTTTATTAGTTTTAATATGATTTAGAGATGGATAATCTGTTATTAAAATATTTTTAAATAGAACAAGTATAGTTCCCGAAATAACTGTTGAACTGCTTTCGATAGTTGTAAAATGACCTTCTTCCAAATTGAAAAAAGGGAGATGTGAATCGTTATCATCGGGGTAAAAACCGAGATACTTACTAAGGTCAAGCAAGAACTTTAAATGAAAATTAGCAGAAAACTCATTGCGGTCTAAATAGATAAGTTTTTCTTCTAAGTAGTTGAAAAGTTCTATATCAGGAGCCTCAGAAGTACATATATTTGCACATATTTCAGAAAGAAAAAGGCTTACTGTACTTTTGTATATATCAGTATGGAGTGAGAGATAAGGGGTAGTTACTTTTGCTTCTTTGATACGACCTAAGGAACCATTACTCTTATGAGTAGCAACGAGCTCTAAGAGGGTAAAAGGCTGAAAAAGTGCTATGGTTTGGCTGTTCTTTTTAGCAGAAAGAATACCTTGTTGTAGATAACTACGTGTGCCAAGTGTTTTAGTAAAACACTTTACAATGAGGCTGTTATCACTATATTTTAAGTTTGATATTACAATAGCTTCAACTTTTTCGTACATATATCTCCTTTATGATTGTATAATTCTTGGCATATTCCTTGTTCATAGTTTTAAAAAATGCTTTACTATGAGATTCTTTATATGTTTATGTTGTTTTTTGAGTCTTAAAAATTATGCTCAATTCAAAGATAAAATTATAGTTTATTCTTCTGTTTTTGAAGTATCTGAAATGGCAGCTTGTAACTATCCATTGATTACTCAAAAAGTTAGATTTATGGAATGTAAAGCTGTTCCTAAATCTGAAGAAGATAAGTGTTTTAATGAATATTATAACAAGCATTTACAATCGGTAGTACATCTTGAAAGACCTTTTGAGGATGCTGGTGAAGCTGTTATTCAATTTTGTGTAAACACTGATGGATCTGTGAAGGTACTTAGTTGTAGAGGCACTACTGAATATGCTCGTAAAGAGGCTATTCTTGCAGTTCAAAAACTTCCTAAGTTAATACCAGCTCAACATAGAGGCAGACCAATACCTTCTTATTTTCAATCTCGTATTATCTTTAAGTTCCGTTAATAATTATCAATTGTTAATTGTTTT
Source organism: uncultured Capnocytophaga sp. (assembly GCF_937936315.1). Taxonomy (GTDB): domain Bacteria; phylum Bacteroidota; class Bacteroidia; order Flavobacteriales; family Flavobacteriaceae; genus Capnocytophaga. The sequence goes on from NZ_CALGWU010000023.1 coordinate 37,507, forward strand.
AATACTTTGTTCTAAGTTCTTTGCTAATCCAAATAAATAATTAAACTGCTCTCCATAGAATTGTATCTCACGCCTTGAAATTTGTAAAGAATTATTTGTATTTTGAGAGGTATCCATAATTTCTTTAATCACTTGATTGAATTTTTCAATGGGTGTTTTATAATCAGTTTGAATGGTAGTTGTAGGGTTAGTAAGCAATGTTAAAGCGTGTTGTAAAGCAGCTATAAGACTCTCAATCGCCTCATTGAATACTGCCTTAGGAAAGGTTACTTTCTTGCTGTTCAACCTAATACCAAATGATGCTACTGAAGCTAAGAAAGTTTGTTGTATCACAATAATTCCGTATACCGATGGATTTTTATATTGCATAAATTTTGGCTCCTGTAACATTCTTTGGAAGGTGGTATTTAGGTTAGAAAGTGCTAACACAGCTTCTTTGCGTGATACTTTATAGGCAGTAGTAATTCCTTCTTCAGTATTAAAAATTTCTTTTACTTGTTGTAAATAAGCAATATTAGCTTTTATCGACTTGGTAACAGCTTCTCTATAAGTACTATGTTCCCAAGTAGGTAAAATGAGATAATTTCCTGCAAACGATAGCCCAACTCCTATGACAGTATCCAGTAGGCGGTCGTAAATAAGGCTGTAAACATTAGGGTTAATCAGTGCAAAAATAAATATTGCACTAATAGTGATAAATATAGACGCATACATATAATTCTCTTGGATTAATCCAAAAGCAATAGGCATACACAAAATAGCAATGTATAGGTATAAACTGGGGTAGGGGAGTAGATAGATTACAGCAAAAGAAGCAACTCCTCCAATGATAGTACCATATACTCTACTAAGCGAACGTTCTTGGGTGATGCCAAAACCAGGGCGCATAATGATGAAGATGGTAAGGATAATCCAGTAGGCATTGTTGATAGGGAATATATCACCTATGAGGTAACCTAAAATTACTACAATAGATAGACGCATAGCGTGCCTAAAAAAGGTTGATTTTAAAGATATATGGTCTTTGAGACGTCGCCACGAATAGTTTTGGTAACTCACAAACTTGCGATAAGTACTCTCATCACGCACTCCTGCATCATTGCTGTAATAATTCTCAAAAATATGTCGGATATTTTCAATAGAATGATACTGACTTTCTATATAGATATAAAAATTTCGCAATAGCAAGGCACGCTCTTTATCTTCTTCCGATACTTCTGAAAGTACTTTTAATTTTTCGTTTTTTTCTTTAGTTTGCACTAATAAGTCTTTCAAATAGTTGTCTAATTGTATCTTCTTGCGTGAACCAATATATTCTGCCATTTGGTGCAACTGCCTTGATAATTCTTTGAGGAAATCTACATAAGTTTGTAAATATTCTTGATGTTTAGCAAAAGCCTTGTCTACTTTTTCGTATTGTACGGGGTTAGCTAAGGCTAATTCAAAGATATCTACTAACTCTATAAACATCAAAAATTGGCGTTGTAGGTAATCAGTTTTACCCGATTTGCTACGTGAATCAAGTACAGCTTCACGTAGCTTTTCATAATTTTCGTTGAGACTTGTTTGCAGATTGATGAGTTTTTTTAAACCTTCAGTTCTGTCTTTAGCAATAAGCAAATCAGCTCTTATTGAAAAAAACTCTGCTGTGAGAGCAAAGCATTTTCCTAATAACTGTTCGCTGTATAAACGCGGACGTATTTTTAAGAATATATATACTAACACACTGTACCATAAGCCTCCTAATAGCACACAACTGCTGTACAACACAATGCCCCATCCTGTTTGTAAGTGGGCTAAAGTAGAGGCTATCTCAAACAAACCTGCAAAAGCTACCATTGTAGCGCGATGTCCATATAACGAAATGTAAGCATTGCCAAAGGTGAGCAGAAAAATAGTAGGCAGTAACAAGTACTCATAAGGAGCTGTGAGGTTTACTAAAACACAGCTGAGAGTTGCTAGCAATGTTGCTATAAAAAGTCCTCCATAGAGGTGTTTTTGATTTCCTGGGATATCACTGGGAGAAATGGCAATCACACTCAAAGCCATAGGGATACCAATATCCAATAAGTCAAGCCAAAGACCTAATCCTAAGGGAATAAGCACCGCAATAGTTTTCAGGCAGCCTTTGAAAAAAGAAAAACTTTTAAAGAAAGATATGATGGAGGTATACATTTTTTACATATATTTGCGGGCAAAATTACAAAACTAATGGCAAATAACCATCTGATAACTGAAATATTAAAGGAAGGGAAGATAATTCTATACCCCACTGATACGGTTTGGGGGTTGGGGTGTGATGCTACAAATCCTGAAGCGGTAGCCAAAATTTTCCAAATAAAACAACGGAGTGAAAGCAAAAGTCTTATCATTTTAGTGAGTGATATACAGATGTTACAACAATATGTAACAGCTGTTCCTTCTAAGGTGCTCGCTTATCTTCAAACTTTACAAGAACCTACCACTATCATCTATAGTCACCCTTTGCATTTGGCTAAAAATGTAATAGCTGCTGATGATACTGTAGCCATTAGAGTTGTACAAGATGCTTTCTGCCAACAAATGATTGCTGATTTTGGCAAGCCAATAGTCTCTACATCTGCTAATATCAGTGGAGAACCAACGCCTTTGTATTATCAGTTGATTGACCCTAAAATTATTGCACAATGTGATTATGTAGTGCCCTATCGTCAATATGATACCCAAATAAAAAATCCCTCACGACTGATACGTTTTGATGCAGACGGAGAGATTTTAATATTGAGATAAATAGTACAATTATTGTACTATTTTTATAGGAGTACCATTATCGATATTTATTTGACCGCTGGTAATCACTTCATCACCAGCTGTAAGTCCACTGATGATTTCCACTTTATCGCCAAAGTTACGACCGCTTTTTACATTTACCATTTCGGCTTTGTTGTTTACAATTTTGAAGATTTTGTTTTGACTAACACTACCTACGAAAGCAGAATGAGGTACTACAAGAGCTGTAATTTCATTGTTGTCATTACCAAATTGAGCAGAGGCGTACATACCTGCTTTTAGTTTTTTATCTTTGTTAGCTACTAATATTTCTACAGGAAATTTGAGAGCACTATTAGATTTGGGAGCGACAAAAGTAATTTTTCCCTCTACTAATTCAGTAGAGGTACTAGGTTTAATTTTAACAACATCCCCCACTTTTAGTTGTCCTACTTGACTTTCATCTACTGTAATTTTCAATTTTAGATTGTCAATATTTACTACATTAAAAAGTGTTTGTCCTGCTGCTACAAGTGTTCCTTCTTCCACTTCTTTGCTGGTCACAATTCCGTTGATTTTACTGCGAATTGCTGTATCTCCCGAGGCAATAGCAGCTGAATTGTAGTTAGCTTGTGCATTTTTGAGTTGCAAGCGCGCTTGTTCTAATTGTTGAGCAGTAACTCCTCCTGTTTGGAAAGCACTTTCAAATCGTTTCAAATCTGATTTAGCTGTTTCGAGAGCTGCTTTAGCATTATCTAATTGAACATTAGTTCTGTCGGCTTTTGTTTGAGCTAATACTTGCCCTGCTCTTACAAAATCACCTTCTTTTACGTAGATTTTTATTACTTGTCCTCCCATTTCTGAAGAAACATTCAAATCTTGTTCAGCTACAAAAGTACCATTAGCTGTAAAAAGGTCAGCTACTTTTTCTTCTGCTACCTTAGCAGCTCGAACGGCTACTTGAGCTTCTTTTTGGGCAACGATAGCCACTTCTTCAGCATTCTTTTGCTTGTTAGAATATAGGCGGAAAGCTATTAATCCTACGAGGACTATTATAATAACTGTAATAATTACTTTTTTCATTTTTCTTGTGTTAAGCGTATTAAGTGTTCTAAATCGGGTGCAAAGGTATGATAAAAAAACTTAATAAACAAAAAAAGTTTCCAAAAGTGTTTTAATTAAATTTAACACTTACTTTATCAAGATAATTAATACCTAATAGAGAAGAAGCTCCTCCCACTGAACGAGTGTCACTTTTATAGATACTACATTGTAGTAAGTTTAGTTCATTGAAGAGAATCATCATATTGCCATCACCATTCATTTCGCTGTAACTATTATATATTTTTTTGAAAGAGTAGAAGTTGAATATCACTTCAAATTTACGTCCTTTTCTTGTTTCTTCAAAAAGAGAGCGTGAAATGTTACTCACAGCATTGCCGTAATGATCTATATAGATAATCATTCCATGGATAAAAATTTCGTCTGTAGATACTTCTGGCTTGAAATATGACATAGGATTACATTTTTCTATAGGAGTACCTATTTGATCAAAAGGAATTCCTTTATAGATTTGTTCGGCTACAGAAGTGAAACTATAAAGTGTAGAAAAAAGAGGGGTATGAGGTTGGGTGTCAAATTTATATAATACTACATTTGGACAATTTTCAGAAAGAAGTTGAAAAATACCATTATCAGCTCCTATAAAATAATGACCATTAAGTAGCATTAATAGGTGTTTTTTCGTAGTAGTGCGTTCAGTATCTACTCCTATGATATGAATACTCCCTTTAGGGAAGTGCATATAACTATTTTGGAGGATATAAAAAGTTTCTAAGATGTTAAAAGGAGAGATAAAATGAGAAATATCTACAATGGTAGCATTTGGGCACTTACTATAAAGAGTACCCTTCACAGCGGCAACTGAATAATCGCGCAAACCAAAATCGGTAGTAAGAGTGATGATTTTCATATTTGTGAGAATGAGGTTGCAAAGGTAGAGTATTAAGTTGAAATACCCAACTCAAAATCACTGATTTTTACTGATTGTTGAAAACTTTGTTAATAACTTATTCTTTAGAGGGTGTGAAAATCGAATATAAAGCCGTTACTTTGCACCCCGAAAATAGAAAGTTATGAACGAAGAAAAAGATATTTGGTGGCTCAATGAAGAGTCTGAGCAAATCCTCAATAGAGGTTATTTATTAAAAGGGGAAAGTGTGGAAGGTGCAATAGATCGCATCACACGCGCTGCTGCACAACGTTTGTATAAACCCGAGTTACAGCCAGCTTTTAAGGAAATGATCACCAAGGGGTGGATTAGCTTCTCATCTCCTATTTGGGCAAATATGGGTACTGAGCGTGGTTTACCTATTTCGTGTTTCAATGTACATGTGCCTGATAGTATTGAGGGAATTACTCACAAACTCGGAGAGGTAATTATGCAAACCAAAATAGGAGGGGGGACTTCTGGTTACTTTGGGGAATTGCGTAGCCGTGGTTCTGCTGTTACCGATAATGGTAAATCAAGTGGTGCAGTGAGTTTTATGAAATTGTTCGACTCAGCTATGGATGTGGTGTCACAAGGAGGTGTAAGACGTGGTGCTTTTGCCGCTTATCTTGATATTGACCATCCCGATGCTGAAGAATTCTTGCAAATTAAGGATGTAGAGTTTCCTATTCAAAATCTTTTCTTCGGAATTTGTGTGCCTGATTATTGGATGCAGGAAATGATAGATGGTGACGTAGAAAAACGCCGTTTATGGGCTCGTGTATTAGAATCTCGCCAACAAAAAGGATTGCCTTATATCATTTTTACTGACAATGCAAATCGCAACCGTCCTCAAGTATACAAAGATAAAGATATGCTCATTCGTGCAAGCAATTTGTGCAGTGAGATTATGTTGCCATCTAGTGAAGATGAATCGTTTATCTGTTGTCTTTCGTCTATGAATTTAGAACTTTTTGACGAATGGAAAGATACTAAGGCAGTGAAATTAGCAATATTCTTTTTAGATGCTGTACTATCAGAATTTATAGAGAAAACAAAAGGAAACTACTATTTACAAGCAGCACGCAATTTTGCTATTCGCCATCGTGCTTTAGGTTTAGGAGTATTAGGTTATCACTCATATTTGCAACGCAATATGATACCTTTTGAAAGCTTTGAAGCTACTCAATTTAATGCCCGAGCTTTCAAACACATCCGTGAGGAAGCTGAGAAAGCTACTAAAGAATTAGCACATATTTATGGAGAACCAGAAGTGCTAAAAGGTTATGGTAGGCGTAATACCACTACTATGGCAATTGCTCCTACTACCTCTAGTTCAGCTATTTTGGGACAAGTATCTCCTGGTATTGAACCTTATTCGAGCAATTACTATAAAGTGGGACTCTCTAAAGGAAATTTTATGCGTAAAAATAAATATCTCACTCAACTTTTGGAAGAAAAAGGACTCAATAATGAAGATATATGGCGTTCTATCCGCTTAAATAATGGTTCAGTACAACACTTGCAAGAACTTACACAACAAGAGAAGAATGTATTTAAAACTTTCAAAGAAATATCTCCAATGGAAATTATATCACAAGCTGCACAACGGCAAACGTATATAGATCAGACACAGAGTTTGAATTTAAATATTCCATCGGTGATGCCTATCAAAGATGTAAATAAAGTGATGATAGAAGCGTGGAAGTTAGGTGTGAAAAGTTTGTACTATCAACGTAGTCAATCTGTAGCAAAAGAGATGATAATGAATTTTGTTAACTGCAGTAGTTGCGAAGCATAATAGATTAATTTGTTTGTAAAAAGGCTGTAGCACAAATGTACAGCCTTTTGTTTTATTGAATGTTATAGGTAGCTCCTTTTTCAGTAGGGAAACTTACCTCTTGAGGTTTCTTTTTAGAACGTATTAATAAGTTCTTTTTGTAGTAAATACTTTTGCCTGCAGGAAGTAGAACGCTACAGTTAGCACCATTGATAGATGTGATGGTAGCTTTTTTTAGGCGGTGTTTTTTCCAACTGAAACTTACCTCAAAACCATTGCGAGCTTTCATTCCTTGCATAGATCCTTTTTCCCAATCTGGGTGTAAGGGAAGAGCTGGTAAAAAACGAATGGTATAATTTTTTCCATGACTTTGTAAAAGCATTTCGGCAATACCTGCTGCACCTCCTAAATTTCCATCTATTTGAAAAGGAGGGTGAGCACAGAATAGGTTAGGATAAGTACCTCCATTTTGTCCGCTTGTACTATTCGGATCTACAGGGTGTAACAATTGTCGTAATAATACTAAAGCGTGATTGCCATCTTGCAAGCGTGCCCAGAAATTTATTTTCCATGCGCGTGACCAACCAGTACCACCATCTCCACGTATTTGAAGTGTTTTTTTAGCAGCTTCAGCTAAATCTGGAGTATCCCAAGGGGTAATTTCATCGTAAGGATATAATCCATAGAGATGTGATACATGGCGATGTTGAGGGTCTGCGTCTTTCCAATCATCCAACCATTCGTTGAGATCACCTTCTTTTCCAATACGATTGGGAACAGTATGAGATATTACTTCTTGCCATTTTGGGTAAAGTTCACTATCTAAATTTAGTATTTTAGCGGCTTGGAGTGTATTGCTAAAGAGTTCACGTACTATTTGCATATCCATAGTAGGGGCTGTACAAGTGTTACCTATTTGCTTTTTACCATTTTTTAACTGAGGCATTACATAAGCATTCTCGGGTGAGTTAGAAGGAGCAGTTACCCAATATCCAGTTTTGGCGTCTTTGATTAATAAGCTTTGGAAAAAAGCTACAGCTTCTTTTAGTACGGGGTAATATTCTTTTAGAAAATCAGTGTCGTGAGTATAGAGGTAGTGTTGCCAAATGTGTTCACATAACCACGCTCCTCCTGTAAGTGTTGAGCCCCATTCAGCTGATTCTCCTGGAGAGGTATAAAACCAAGGGTTGCTAATCACGTGTGCTACCCAACCATTAGCATTGTAGTAGGATTTTGCTGTTTTTCGTCCATTAGGAAGTAAGTTTTTAGTAAACTGATGTAAAGGATTGGTAAGTTCAGAAAGATTTGTATTCTCAGCTAACCAATAGTTCATTTGTAGATTAATATTTAAATGGTAATCGCCATTCCAAGGAGTTTGATATTCTTCTGCCCATAAACCTTGTAGATTAGCAGGGAGCAGGCCTTCACGAGAAGAAGAGATGAGTAGATATCTTCCAAAATTGTAATATAATATAGGGAGTAAGGCATCTTTTTCGCCTTTGTAAAATTGTTGTAATCGTTCAAAGGTACTGAGAGTTGTTGTATTGGTATTTTTTGTATTATACCAACGATTGCGATTGAATAACAATTGATAAGCTTTTTGACTTTCTTTAATAGCATTATCAAAAAGAATTGTTGTTTTTTGTAAATAGTTATTAGCCTTTTGTAGTACATTGTCTTGTGTAAGTCCTCCTTTAGTAAAATTATAGTTAGTTGCAGCGCTTATTTTGAGTACTATTTCCTTGGCTTTTTGTACAGAAGTTGCATTGGTTGTATTTTGAAGATTTCCATCTGTTTGAATGTTTATAACCGAAGCAAATTGCATTCCTTGCGTGTTTTCATTAGGTAGTACCCCAGAAAGTATAATTTTGTTTGAATCATAGAGTATTGTGGCGTTTTCTTTGCGATGTAGAGAAATATCAATATCTAAGGGTTGAGAAGCTGTAATTTTTATCCAAATAAGATCGTTTTTAAAATCAGCAAAAGCTATTTGTTGAACATTGTTGTTACCACGTTTAAATGAAGTAAAGGCAGTAGCTTGGTCTAAACGAAGAATGCGTTGGTAATTCTCTATAGGGAGGGTGTTTTTCCAATCTAATAGTAATTCACCTAATATTTGGTAACAACCATAGTTGCAATTTGCTCCATTGCCTTTACAAGAGCCTTTTCCCTTAGCAATAAAGTGTTTTTGCAAAAGATCTTGTGCCTCTAAATTTTTGCCGTTTAACAATAGTTGTTGTATTGTTTTTAGGTGTACATGAGCACTAGGGTCATCGGCATCTTGTATACCCCCTGACCAAAGAGAAATCTCGTTGAGTACAATTCTATCAATATCAGTTTTACCAAAAATCATAGCGCCTAAGCGTCCATTACCAATTGGAAGACTTTCAGTAAAGTGTTCAGCAGGTTTATGAAACACAACAGAAACATCCTGAGATTGCGCAAAGATAGACAAGCCAATTAACAAAGATATAAAAAAGCTAATAGTTTTCATAATTTATAAAGTTTATACTATTTTAATAATAAATCGCTATTGCCTACTAGGTTGAGTTTATCATCATAAATGGTTATTTTATAGCTGCCTTTTTCAAAGTCTTTACCTACTTTAGCAATAAAATCACAAATATCTACACTCTTGTTGTCATAAATAAAATGTGAGGCAGTACTATAGTTTAGACTTTCTTTACCAGCAGAAAAATTTTTATTACGACCTAAAATAGTCCCAGAAGGACTCGTTACTTGTATGTAGAAATATCTTGATCCAGATTTAGCTATTTTGTTAGCACCAACAGTAAAACATATTTTCAACTTATCGGCAGCTCTACCCCTATCGGTAGGTTTGTTTTTAGAGCCTTTTACCGCTTCAGCAATAAGTTTACTGATTTGCAAAGCAGCACCTGTTTCTACTACTTTTTTGAGTTGATTAGTTTGGCGGGAGAGAGAGTCCACTTTTGCACTTGCTAAATCTAATTTCAGACTCATACTATCTAAATCTTTTTTGATAACTGAGTTTACGCGCATCAAAGAGTCATTTTTTCTTATCAAAAGCTCTCTTTCTCTAGTTAGAGTAAAGGCTTGACTTTTGAAACGTGCTAAAGAAGAAATGCTAACTTTCATATTTTGCAAAGAATCAATGTATAGGTCAATTTTATTGCGTGCTTGCAACAAATTTTTTTTTACATCTTTGTTTTCAATCACTACTTTATCATAACTATCTCGAAGTAGTTCTAAATCACTCATTACTTGCTTTTTTTGAGTAGTTAACTCATTTTCAGTAGCTTGTCTATCCTTATTGAGAGAATAGGTATAATATCCTAAACCGCCAGTAGCAATAGCTAATATGGCGATAAGAATTTTAGATAAAATACCTCCTCCTCTAGGCTTGTCTTCTTCAGGGAGTCCATAAGCGGGAAGAGATTGCTCGGCTCCTATTTCAGCTAAACTATTGTTAGCTTGTTCTAAAAAAAGGGTTTTGTCGTAGTTATTACTCATAAATCACTTTTAAAAATATTGCAAATGTAGAAAAAAAAATGTATATAATGCAAATTTTTCACATTTTTTATTCATATTAAAAAAGAAGTTGTAATTTTGCAGCCGTTATTTAATGCAAACAAGTTATGTTAATACGTTATTTTGCTATTATTTTTGGCTGTTTAGGTATAGGTGAATTGATTGTAACCCTTACACACATTCCTTTTCCTTCTAGTATCATTGGAATGCTTTTTCTCACCTTATTTTTGCAACTCGGATGGATAAAACTGCAATCAATTAAAGCCCTCTCCGATTTGCTAATTTCTAATTTAGGTCTCTTTTTTGTTCCTCCTAGCATAGGTATTATGGCTTATTTCAAGCAGATAGGTGAAAACTTTTTAGCTATTTTTATTTCTATTATTATTAGTACTATAGTGGTGATTGTAGTTACTGGTCACGTATATCAATTTTTCCGTAAACGTCTCAAATAAAATGAAAGCACTCGCAGAAAATCAAGTAGTATTATTAGGTATTACCTTTATTTTTTATTATGGGGTATTGCTACTACAAAAAAAATATAATTCAGTATTCTTAAACCCTGTACTCATTACAGTTTTGGTATTAGTTTCATATCTTATTATTTTTGGAATATCTCCAGAAAAATACGAAGAAGCAGGGCAATATATTGATTTTTGGCTCAAACCTTCTATTGTAGCCTTAGGAGTGCCTCTTTATCTCCAACTTTCTAAGATAAAAAAACAACTGATTCCGTTAGTAGTTTCTCAGTTTGCTGGTAGTTTAGTAGGGATTATAACAGTGTGTCTAACAGCCAAATGGTTAGGACTTTCCAATGATATAGCCATTTCTTTAGCACCAAAATCAGTAACAACTCCTATTGCATTAGAAGTATCGCGTGTGCTCCACGGCATAGAGCCTATCACCGTGATGGCAGTGATGACTACGGGCTTTTTGGGGAATATTTTTGGAATTACTTTTCTCAATTGGTTTCGTATCAAGAGTCCGATGGCTAAAGGAATTTCCTTAGGCACAGCTTCTCACGCATTGGGTATAATGGCAGCGTTTAACCTCAGTGAAAAATATGCTGTATATGCGAGTTTGGGGATGATATTCAATGGTATTTTTACAGCTGTATTAGCTCCTACAGTGGTGCATCTGTTGTTCTAATTTCAGTGTTTGTTATACTTGCAGAATAAGGAAAATAGTACAAGCTATCTACTTTTCCATCTTCAAAATGAATAAGAACTTTATCTATAGTAATGTTGTTATCAGTAGAAGTCAGTTTAAAAAGTGTTTTAATATTGTTTAAACTCTTTTGAAAGATAGCCATATCGTCAATAAACTCACACTGAGTAGACTGTTTTTGCTCTTGAGGAGTTATTTCTTCAATCATTACATAATGAAGTGTGTTGTTTTTAGTAAAACTAAACTCTATCTTGTAATGAATATGGTAGATAGCTAAAAGATTTTGGTTTTCAGACCATACATCGGCTATAGTTTGAACAAGAGTTTTATCATATAAGGCTTTATTTATGCCTTTATTTGTAAAGAAATCAGTTGTTTTTATGGTATACATATTTTATCAGATTTGCTAAAATTGATAGTAATGTCGCTATTGAAAACAAAGAGGTGATAAAAGCCAATGGTAAAGCATAAATAGTAATCTTTTCCAAGAAGTTATAAGAGAAAAAAACTATCTCAAAAATACTATTGCTCAAGATTGCTCTTTTTGAGGGATGGTTACTTTCCTCATATTGTAGCAGATAAGGAAAGAGTGTTATATAACTGGTGAGCAATAATAAGAGGGCTACTATTAAATAGAAGCCAAAGTCTTTAAATGGTGTATATTTATCTACATTCATTGCACTATTCAACTATTATTTTTTGTCCTTGCTTTGAAAAATAATCTATAATAGCTTGTAATATTTCTTCTTGTTCTATATAAGATAGGGTATTATCTATTGAATTGCGATAAATAACATAACTGTAAATGTTTTTTGCTGATAACAACAATCCTTCTCCTAAAATTTTATAGTAATTACCTTTGTAAGATACTATAATATTTCCTCTTGTAATTTCTTCTATTTTAATAGGTTCCTTATTACAAATCATATTGTCCTACATATACTAATTGATTAAAAATTTCACCTTCTACAATATCGCGAGTATCTCCTGAATAGAAAAAAACAGCATTCCCTTGATAAATACCCATTTCTTTACATTTTTCTACTAATAAAGTTCTATTTTTAGCTCCCAAAGGTGTTTCTTTTGCTAAGAATTCTACATCTAAAACCCTATCAAATAAAGGAATGATACCTATAAAGTCGGGGTCATATTCTTCTTCGTTAATATCTTTACAAAAAAGGCAGTTATTATCTTCATCAAAATAAGATTGAAACTCCTCATTAGTACCTTTAAAAGTACCTATCCAAATTTTTATTTTGTTCATTTTCTTTTTAATAAGGTAAACTATTTCCAAATATCTTTAGTGCTTCAAATGAGTTATCAGTAGTTTCTTTTATACTGAATGTTTTCATATATTTTGTAGGATTACGAAATATATGTCCATAAATTCTTGTGTCGTTGTAACTGATTAAGAGTATAAGCAATTTGTTGGTTTTGAGGTAATTCTAAATTAGGGTCGGCTTTGAGTAGGTCGATAGCTTGAAAGCGAGCAGCTTTTAGTATATCTTGGTCTTTCACGAGATCGGCTATTTTTAAGGCAAGCACTCCACTTTGTTGAGTTCCCATCAGGTCGCCAGGACCTCGCAGTTTAAGATCTACTTCAGCAATTTCGAAACCATCATTAGTGCGCACCATTGTTTCCATACGAATGCGAGTTTCGTTACTCATTTTGTTACCTGTGAGCAATATGCAATAACTCTGTTCACTACCACGACCTACACGTCCGCGCAATTGGTGTAGTTGCGAAAGACCAAAACGTTCGGCACTTTCAATTACCATTACTGAAGCATTAGGTACATTTACTCCTACTTCTATTACAGTGGTAGCTACCATTATTTGTGTTTCATTGCGCAGGAAACGCTCCATTTCAGCATCTTTTTCAGCAGGTTTAAGTTTGCCGTGAACAATCGATACTTTGTATTTGGGTAAAGGGAAACTTGCTGTGATATATTCATAACCTTCAGTAAGATTTTTAAAATCTAAAGCTTCTGATTCTTCTATGAGAGGATATACCACATAAGCCTGCCTACCTTTATCTATTTCTCTTTTGATAAATTCATAAGTCTCTGCACGTCGGTTTTCATATTGGTGTAAGGTTTTGATAGGTTTACGCCCCGGAGGAAGTTCATCAATTACTGATACATCTAAATCGCCATATACACTCATTGCTAAAGTACGCGGAATGGGAGTAGCTGTCATTACCAAAATATGAGGAGGTATAGTGTTTTTACGCCATAGTTTTGCTCTTTGTTCTACCCCGAAACGGTGTTGTTCATCAATAATAGCAAGTCCTAAATTCTGAAATTGTACCTTCTCTTCTAATAGAGCGTGAGTGCCTATGAGAATAGAAAGTTCTCCAGATTGTAATTGTTCATCTAATATTCTGCGTTCTTTTGTTTTAGAGGAGCCTGTGAGTAGAGCAACGGTTATCCCAGTGTTTTTTAGCAACTCACTAATGGTTTGGTAATGCTGGTTAGCAAGAATTTCGGTAGGAGCCATTAAACAAGCTTGGCAATGATTATCTACTGCCAAAAGCATTGTCATTAGAGCAACAATTGTTTTTCCAGATCCAACATCGCCTTGTAACAAACGGTTCATTTGGGCATTGGAGCCTACATCAGCACGTATTTCTTTCAGTACTCGCTTTTGGGCATTGGTGAGAGGAAAAGGGAGGTGATGGTTGTAGAAGTTCATAAAAGCATCACCTACTTTTTTGAAAGGTTGTCCTTGAAATTTCTGTTTGTGTAACAGATTTTTGCGTACTAATTGTACTTGTATATAAAAGAGTTCTTCAAATTTCAATCGTATAGAGGCTTTGGTAAGCAAGGATTGGTTGGTAGGAAAATGAATGTTACACATTGCCTCTTGCTTAGAAATGAGATTCATAGCAGTGAGTATTGTATCGGGTAGATTCTCAGTAAAATTATAGCCTATTTCTTCAAAAACAGTTTGTACTAATTGTCGCATTACTCTATTGGTAATGTTGCGTTTAGCTAATTTTTCAGTAGAAGGATAAACGGGCTGAATGCTGTTATGTCCTATTTTTTTGAACTCGCTGAGTAAATCCATTTCGGGGTGAGGCATAGAAAAAGTTCCTCCAAAGAAATTCAACTTGCCAAAAATAACATAAGGCTCGTTGATTTTTAGAGAATCACGCAACCATTTTAGCCCTTTGAACCACACGAGTTCCATAGTTCCTGTCTCGTCTACAAAGGTAGCGACAAGGCGGTTGCTTTTTTGATGAGTCGACTCTACAGTACGTAGATTTACTATTTTACCCATGAGTTGTACCTCAGCATTATTGTTTTGTAGCTCATTGATTTTGTAGAACTTAGTTCGGTCGATATACCTATTAGGGAAGAGGTTCAACAAATCTTGATACTCATAAATGCCGAGTTCCGTTTTCAGGAGTTCAGCTCGCTGAGCGCCCACCCCGCGTAGATGACTTATAGAAGTATGTAGGATATTTTCTGGAATCATAAGGGCAAAAGTAGTGAATAATTAGTAAATGAGCAAATTTGCTAATTGAAAAAAATATTGTTACTTTTGCGCCCTGAAAAAGTTAATTATCAACTGTTAATCGAAAATATATGACTTCACAAGAAATAAGAAATCTATTCCTAAAATTCTTCGAAAGCAAAGGACATACCATTGTTCCTTCAGCTCCTATGGTAATCAAAAATGACCCTACCTTGATGTTTACCAATGCAGGTATGAACCAGTTTAAAGAGTTTTTCTTAGGACACGCAAAACCTAAACACAAACGTGTAGCTGATACTCAAAAATGTTTGCGTGTATCAGGCAAACATAACGATTTGGAAGAAGTAGGTCGCGATACGTATCACCATACGATGTTTGAGATGCTCGGCAACTGGTCGTTTGGTGATTACTTCAAAAGAGAAGCTATTAGCTGGGCTTGGGAATTGCTAACTGAAATATATAAAATTCCTAAAGAAAATCTCTATGTAACCGTTTTTGAAGGCAGCGAAGAAGATGGTGTACCTTTTGACCAAGAAGCATTCGATATTTGGAAAGAACGCATTGCTGAAGATCATATCTTGCTTGGAAATAAGAAGGATAACTTTTGGGAAATGGGAGATCAAGGACCTTGTGGACCTTGCACTGAAATTCACGTAGATATCCGTTCAGATGAGGAAAAATCCAAAGTAGCAGGGCGTGATTTGGTGAATAACGACCACCCTCAAGTTATTGAGATTTGGAATAATGTGTTTATGGAGTTCAACCGCAAGGCTGACGGTAGCCTTGAAAAACTTCCTTCACGTAATGTAGATACAGGGATGGGCTTTGAGCGCCTCTGTATGGTACTTCAAAACAAACAATCAAACTACGATACCGATGTTTTTACTCCACTTATTCACAAAGTAGAAGAGATTACCAAAAGTCATTATAATAGTAATGGTCGTGTAACTCCTGAGCAAGAGCAGGTAAATATTGCAATTCGTGTGATTTCAGATCATATTAGAGCAGTAGCTTTTGCTATAGCCGATGGTCAGCTACCGTCTAACAACGGAGCGGGTTATGTAATCCGCCGTATCTTGCGTCGTGCCATTCGTTATGGTTTCACTTTCTTAAACCAAAAAGAACCATTTATCTATAAATTAGTAGAAACCCTTTCCGCTCAAATGGGGGCTACTTTCCCCGAATTGGAGAAGCAACAATTATTGATTATGAGTGTGATAAAAGAGGAAGAGGCTTCTTTCTTGCGTACTCTTGAACAAGGTTTGTTGATGCTTGATGTGATGATACAAAATAGTCCTGATAAGCAACTGTCAGGTGGTAAAGCCTTTGAATTGTATGATACTTATGGTTTTCCTAAAGATTTAACGGCACTCATTCTTTCTGAAAAAGGGCTCACTATGGATGAGGAAGGGTTTGAAGTACAATTACAAAAACAAAAAGAACGTTCGCGTGCGGCTGCTCAAGTAAAAACTGATGATTGGGTAGTGCTTCGTGACGACGATGAAGAAGAGTTTATAGGGTATGACACCTTAGAGGCTGTAGTGCGTTTAGTGAAATATCGCCGTGTAGAAAGTCAGAAAGATGGTACACACTTCCAGTTAGTATTCAATACTACGCCTTTTTATCCTGAAGGGGGAGGGCAAGTAGGCGATAAAGGTACATTACAAGCTGCTAATGGTGAACTTATTTATATTTTAGATACTAAAAAAGAAAACAACCTTATCATTCACATAGCAGAGCATCTTCCTACTGAACTCAACGACCCATTCAAAGCCGAAGTACATCCAGTAGCTCGTGAAATGGCAGAAGCCAACCACAGTGCGACACACTTGTTACATCAAGCTTTGCGTGAGGTATTAGGCACACACGTAGAGCAAAAAGGTTCACGTGTAGCCCCTGAAGCTTTGCGTTTCGACTTCTCTCACTTTGCTAAACTCACTTCTGATGAACTTAAAGAAGTAGAGCGTTTGGTAAACAAACGTATTTTTGAGAAAATTCCTTTGCAAGAACACCGAAATATTCCTATCCAACAAGCGGTAGAATCAGGGGCTATGGCGCTCTTTGGTGAAAAATATGGCGACCGTGTACGTATGATTCAGTTTGGAGATAGTAAAGAACTCTGTGGGGGTACTCACGTGAAAAATACAGGTGATATTTGGTTTTTCAAAATTATCTCAGAAGGAGCCGTAGCAGCAGGTATTCGTCGTATTGAGGCAATCACTCGTGGAGGAGCTATGCAGTATTTCATTGAACAAGAACAGCTGGTAGAGCGTATCAAAGAAACACTTAAAAATACACAAGACCCTGTGAAAGCTATCACACATTTACAAGAAGAAAATGCAGCTTTGCACAGAGAATTGGAACAACTGAAAAAAGAACAAGCTAAACAACTCAAAGCTAATCTCAAAGCTGAATTTACAGAAATTAATGGTATTCAATGTCTTATCAAGCAAGTAGATGCTGAGGTAGCAACACTTAAAGACCTTGCTTTTGAATTAGGTAATGAGGTGAAAGATGCTTTTGTATTCTTTGCTTCAGCTCACGAAGAAGGTAAAGCACTCTTATTGTGTTATATCAATAAAGAATTAGCTCAAGCTAAAGGTTTAGACGCTGGCAAAATAGTACGCGAATTAGGTAAATACATTCACGGAGGTGGAGGTGGTCAACCATTCTTCGCCACTGCAGGAGGTAAAAAACCTGAAGGTATTGCCGAAGCATTATCTAAAGTAAAAGACTTTCTATAATGAATTTTTTAGCCCATATTTATCTCTCAGGAGAAGGTGATGAATTACTTACCATTGGTAACTTTATTGCCGATACCGTACGAGGTAAAGAATACTTACAATACCCCGAAGCAATGCAACGGGGTATTTTATTACATCGCAAAATTGATACATTCACTGATGCGCATCCTATTTTCCGACAAAGTAAACATCGCCTAGTGCCTACATATAATCATTATGCAGGAGTTTTAGTAGATATTTACTACGATTACTTTCTTGCTAAACATTGGAAAGAATATTCTACTATATCTTTAGAACAATATGCCCAACGTTTTTACAACTCTTTAGAAAAACATCAACTCTTATTAAGTGAAAAAGCACAGAATTTGAGCAAATATATCATAGCAGAACATTGGTTAGAAAAATATCAGACTATTGAAGGAATAGCATCAATACTCTACCAAATGGATAGGCGTACGGGATTTATTTCCAAAATGCAATATGCTGCCAATGATTTGTGCAAAGATGAAAGTTTATATGAAAAAGAGTTTGAAAACTTCTTTGGAGAAATACAAAGATCTATATGAAGTATTGGTTTTCAGAAGATTGTATTGTTGATGCTATTTATTTTTCATTTTTCATTTTTCACTTTTCACTTTTTTTTATACCTTTGCCTCGTTTTTTGTACAAAAATGCCAATATCTCTCATTCAAAAATACAATGTAGCAGGTCCTCGCTATACTAGCTACCCTACTGTTCCTTATTGGGATAGTAGTACTTTTTCCACTGAAAAATGGTTAGAGAGTTTATCCAAATCATATTCTGAGAGTAATAGTACTGAAGGTATTAGTCTTTACATTCATTTACCTTTTTGTGAGAGCCTTTGTACTTTTTGTGGTTGTCATAAGCGTATTACCAAACGTCACGAAATGGAAATACCTTATATAGAAGCAGTACTCAAAGAGTGGCAATTGTATACTGATTTTTTGAAAGAACGCCCTCGTATTAAAGAAATACATTTAGGAGGTGGTACTCCTACCTTTTTTCAACCTTCTCAATTATGTCGTTTGATAGAAGGAATTTTTGAGCGTGCTGATAGAGTAGAAAACTATGAATTTAGTTTTGAAGGTCATCCTAATAATACCACTGAAATACATTTGCAAACCCTTTATGATTTAGGCTTCAAACGTGTGAGTTATGGAGTACAGGACTATTCTCCTAAAGTGCAAAAAGCCATTCATCGTTTGCAACCTTTTGAGAATGTACAGCGTGTTACCGAACAAGCCAGAACTATCGGCTATACCTCAGTGAGCCATGATTTGGTCTTTGGATTGCCTTTTCAAACCTTAGACGATGTACTCTTCACTATTGATAAAAGTAATACCCTTCGTCCAGATCGTATAGCTTTCTATAGTTATGCACACGTGCCTTGGATAAAAGGTAGTGGGCAACGTGGTTTTAAAGATGAACATGTACCTACAGGAGAAGTGAAGCGTCAATTGTATGAAGTGGGTAAACAGCATCTACTTGAGGCAGGCTATATAGAAATAGGAATGGATCACTTTGCTTTACCTACTGATAGTATGTATCACGCATTCAAAAACAAACAATTACATCGTAATTTTATGGGGTATACCTCCTCTAAAACTCAAGTGATGATAGGTTTAGGAATGTCATCTATCAGTGATAGTTGGTATGGTTTTGCTCAGAATGAAAAAGACTTAGACGATTATTATTCACGTCTTGAAAAGAATGAAATTCCTGTTTGTAAAGGACATATTCTTAATAAAGAAGATTTGATTATCAGGCGTCACATTCTTAACTTAATGTGCCAGTTTGAGACTTCTTGGACTGATGAATCACTTCAATTCTTTGAAATAAATGAAGTAATAGCACACTTGGAGGAGATGCAAAATGATGGATTGTTACATATATCAAACAATCGTATAGAAGTTCCTGATGCAGGGAAACCTTTTATTAGAAATATTTGTATGGCTTTTGATTTACATTTACAACGCAAAATGCCTAACACCAAAATATTTAGTATGACAGTTTAAAAAGTTATACTTAACCGTTATAGTGATTGAGTTTTTTAGTTAGTGATGAAAAGGGACAGTTGTGAAATTCGTCCCTTTTCTTTTTGTATTTTTAGAAAAAAATATTACTTTTGCCCCGAAATAAAAACAAATCATTTTTTTAACTTAAAAATTGAATTATTATGGGATTTTTAAAAGAATTTAAAGAGTTTGCAGTAAAAGGCAACGTAGTAGATTTAGCCATTGGGGTTATCATTGGGGCTGCTTTTGGTGCTATTGTGTCATCATTAGTATCTGATGTGATTACTCCTTTGTTATTAGCACCAGCTTTAAAAGCTACAGGAGCTGAAAATTTACAAAGTTTAGTATGGAATGGAGTAGCTTACGGTAAGTTTTTAGCGGCTATAATCAACTTCTTGTGTGTTGCTATTGCATTGTTTATGCTTGTAAAAGGTATAAATAAAATGAAGAAGAAAGAAGAAGAAGCTCCAGCAGCGCCAGCTGGTCCTACTCAAGAAGAACTATTAGCTGAAATTAGAGATTTATTGAAAAAATAAATAAAAAAATCGTGTAACCGCAACACTACACATTTCAACAATTGTTTAATTAAAACCACGCCCTATTTTATAAGGCGTGGTTCTTTTTTATAAGTTTTTTATTAATACGCTTTATAAGTCCCGCTCCTTCGTAGATAAATCCAGTGTAAAGTTGTACTAATGAAGCTCCTGCTTCTAATTTTTCAAGAGCATCCTCTTCACTAAAAATACCTCCTACACCTATGATAGGAAAGGCTTTACCACTTTTCTCACTTAAAAATCGAATTACTTCAGTAGCGCGCTTGCCAAGTGGTTTTCCACTAAGTCCACCAGTTTCTTTCTTGTTATCAGACTGTAGTCCATCTCTATTAATAGTTGTGTTGGTAGCAATTACCCCAGCAATATGCGTTTCTTTTACGATTTCTATGATGTCTAATAACTGTTCATCGGTGAGATCAGGAGCGATTTTTAAAAGAATAGGTTTAGGTTCTTTTTTGGTTGAGTTTTTATCTTGAAGGGTATTTAGCAACTGTTTAAGAGGTTCTTTTTCTTGCAGTGAGCGTAGGTTAGGAGTATTAGGAGAACTTACATTTACTACAAAATAATCTACATAATCAAAAAGTTGTTCAAAACAAATGAGATAATCGTTTACAGCTTCCTCGTTAGGAGTTGCTTTGTTCTTTCCTATATTGCCTCCTATTAATACACTTTTGTTTTTTTTGAGTCTCTCTACAGCCGCTGCTACTCCTTCATTATTGAACCCCATACGATTAATAATTCCTTTATCGTCTATAAGACGGAAAAGTCGTTTTTTAGGATTTCCAAGTTGTGGTTTAGGGGTAATGGTGCCTATTTCTATAAAACCAAAACCTAAGTTGGATAATTCTTGGTATAAAGTAGCGTCCTTGTCGAGCCCAGCTGCTAATCCCACAGGGTTTTTGAAGTGTAATCCAAAAACCTCTCGGTGCAAAGAAGGATGTTCTACTTGATAGATAGCCCGAATGAGAGAGGATACAAAAGGTATTTTGTGTATCAACTTCAAATATCTGAAAGTAAAATGATGTGCCTTTTCGGGGTCAAGACTAAATAATAAAGGACGGATGAATAACTTGTACATAGCTGTTGATTTAAAATACTTTTCTTAATTTACACTATAACTAGTTCCTTGTTTACCATCTTTAAGCTGAATGCCCAATGCGAGGAGTTCATCTCTAATCTTGTCGGAAAGTGCCCAATCTTTATTAGCACGAGCTTCCATTCGCATATTGATAAGTAGTTGGAGAACTCCATCGAGTTTGTCATTGTTATTAGCAGCTTGTTGCTCGCTTTGTAAACCTAAAACATCAAAAATAAAGGCGTTCATTAGATTTTTTAATTCCTTGAGTTCGGCTACTGAAATCTTTTCATCACCATTAATCCATTTTACGGCTTCGAAAAGATGAGCTATGAGTATAGGTGAATTGAAATCATCTAAAAGTGCATCATAGCATTTTTCTTTCCATTTATCTATTTCATAAGAAAGAGGTCCTGGGTGTTCTAAAGCAGTAGTTTTTTCATTCAATATTTTTACTGCTTCCATAAGTCTATTGAATCCTTTTTCAGCAGCAAGCATAGCTTCATTAGAGATGTCAAGCACACTACGATAGTGGGCTTGCATAAAGCAAAAGCGAATAACAGCAGGAGCAAAAGCTTTCTCAAAGAAAGTGTTTTCTCCACTTATAAGTTGCATTGGCAAAATATAATTACCAGTAGATTTACTCATACGTTGTCCGTTCATTGTGAGCATATTGGCGTGCATCCAATAACGAACAGGGTTTTCTCCGTAACCAGCTTTCCCTTGTGCTATTTCGCATTCGTGGTGTGGAAATTTTAAATCCATACCACCCCCGTGAATATCAAACTGATTACCAAGATATTTTGTACTCATTATTGTACATTCTAAGTGCCAACCAGGGAACCCATCGCTCCAAGGTGATGCCCAACGCATAATATGAGCTGGAGAAGCTTTCTTCCAGAGCGCAAAGTCTTGAGGATTGCGCTTTTCTCCTTGTCCGTCCAAGTCACGAGTATTAGCAAAAAGTTCTTCGATATTTCGATGTGAGAGTTCTCCATAATTGAGTCCTCGTTTGTTGTATTCAAGTACATCAAAATATACAGAACCATTGCTTTCATAAGCAAATCCATCTTTTAGTAATTTTTCGGTAAGTTGTATTTGTTCTAGTATATGCCCTGTAGCAGTAGGTTCAATAGTAGGAGGTAGTAAGTTGAATATTTCTAAAACTTTGTGAAAATCTACAGTGTACTTTTGTACAATCTCCATAGGTTCAAGTTTTTCAAGGCGAGATTGTTTTACAAAGCGGTCATTATTCACATCGCCATCATCGGTAAGGTGACCAGCATCTGTGATATTACGTACGTAGCGCACTTTGTAACCTAAAAAGTTAAGTGTGCGATACACAAAATCAAACGACATAAAAGTACGCACATTACCTAAGTGGACGTTACTATATACGGTAGGTCCACATACATACATCCCTACATTATTTTCGTGTAAGGGTACAAAAACTTCTTTTTCTCCAGTAAAGGAATTGAATATTTTTAATTGATGATTCATTCTGATATTGTAATTAATTATTAAAGATTAACCGCGATAGATAATTGCTTGATTTAATGCTTCTACCACTTTTTCAATGTATTGTTTATCAGGAGAACTTAATACATCTGAAGTGCCTGAGTTACTGCTGATTCTTACATAATAGTTATAGAAATATTCAGGCTTTAACTTGCTTATTTTATATATTGCAAAAATAATAAGAGCAATACAAATAAATATTATAACATAAGAGATTGAAGAAGAGGCAGTTTTTAGCATTTTGCTAATACTGATAGTTTGATATTGAAAGAGTAATAATGCAGAAGCGAAACCTATGAGAACTTTATAAAGCGTTTTGCTAGGTTTTTTTACCCAATAGTTGGAAGCAGTTGAAACTGATGAAATGTTTCGCAAAACATATGTTTTATCACCTATTACTAATCTTGATTGAGAAACTAATACATTATTTTGTTGAAAGAAGATTCTTTCTTTATTAATTTGATTGTCCATAATTTATTACTAGTTTTATTATTAAAAAAATGGATTTTGTCAGAGTTTAAGTTGTTTTAATTTTGTTTTTATTTGCCAATCTAAAAAACTTTCATTATAATGAGTAATTTGTAAAGAGATATAAATTTAATAATCAAATTACCTAGGTTAAATTTGTGAGGTATTTTCTAGGTCAAACTTACAATTTAGTATTTTGTCTTTAATTTTATATCTTTCTCCATTACTTTTAGTTTTTAAAATAATCTCCCCCAAAAAACCTGCAATAAATAACTGTGTACCAATAAGCATAGTAATAAGTGCAAGATAAAACTGAGGTCTATCAGCAATAAGGCGACCATTAGGGTTGATAAATAATTTATCAATTCCAAGGTAAGCTGAGAATAAGAATCCTATAAAGAACATCAGTACTCCCAGTGCTCCAAAAAAGTGCATTGGTCGTTTGCCAAAATGCGACAAGAAACTAATGGTGATAAGGTCTAAAAATCCGTTGATAAACCTACTTATACCAAATTTTGTAACACCATATTTGCGAGCTTGATGTTGCACAACTTTCTCAGTAATACGATTGAACCCCGCATTCTTTGCTAATACGGGAATATAGCGATGCATCTCTCCTGATACTTCAACATTCTTTACAACCTCTTGTTTGTAGGCTTTAAGCCCACAATTAAAGTCGTGAAGTGTGAGACCTGAGGTTTTGCGTGCTGCCCAGTTGAAGAGTTTAGAAGGTAGGTTTTTTGCCAAAACTGAATCGTAACGTTTTTTCTTCCAGCCTGATACGAGGTCATACCCTTCTTGGGTAATCATATTGTAAAGAGCAGGAATCTCATCAGGACTGTCCTGCAGGTCGGCATCCATAGTAATCACCACATCTCCTTGTGCTTGTTTAAAGCCAGCGTGTAGCGCTTGTGATTTACCATAGTTGCACAAAAAGCGAATACCCTTTATGTTACTATCTTTAGCCGATAATTCTTCAATCACCTGCCAAGAATTATCAGTACTACCGTCATCTACAAAAATAATTTCGTAGGAATAACTATGTTCAGTAAGTACTTTATGTAGCCACTGATAAAGTTCGGGTAATGATTCTTGTTCATTGAGTAGTGGTATGACAATTGATATATTCATTAGAAAATATTTACTTCAAATTCTAAGGTGATGCCAAATTGCTTGAGTACAGTTGCTTGTACATAATGAGCCACAGCTAAAATTTCTTTGCCAGTAGCTTTTCCATAGTTCACAAGCACTAAGGCTTGCAAGTTGTGTACTCCTGCATCTCCCTTTCTATATCCTTTGAGCCCTGCGCGATCTATCAACCAACCTGCAGGCACTTTTACTTGTGTTTCATCAATAGGGTAAGAAGGAATATCTGGATATTGAATTTTTAATTCTTCGTAATTAGTTTTTGAAATGATAGGATTTTTGAAAAAACTACCACAGTTCCCTAATGTATCAGGATTAGGCAGTTTGCTTTGGCGTATGCTTATTATTACTTCCGAGAGTTGTTTAGGAGTAGGGGAGGAGAGCCCTCTTTCTGTGAGTAGCTGTTGGATAGCCCCATATTCGGTATGCAAAAGATGATTGCGTTTGGTGAGTTTGAAAGTAACTGCTGAGATAATATAATTGCCTTTTTCTTTTCCTTTGAAGATAGATTCACGATAGCCAAAACTACATTCGGCGTTGGTAAAATTTCGCTTTTGTAAAGTGTGAATATTGATAGCCTCACAACTCTCCATTACATCTTTAATTTCAACCCCATAAGCTCCAATGTTTTGCACTGGGGTAGTTCCTACATTTCCATAGATGAGTGAGAGGTTTTCAAGTCCGCCATAACCTTGAGATAAAGTATATTGCACAAACTGATGCCAGTTTTCACCTGCTTGTGCTTTAATCCATACATTATCATTATTTTCTTTTACAATGCTAATACCCTTTAGAAGAATATGTAATACAGGTTGTGTGATATCTTGGGTGAGTAACATATTGCTCCCTCCACCTAAAACAAAAGGATTTTTGTGTTGTTGCAAAGCCTCAACTAAAGCCTCTTCGCTGTGTATAGGGAGGTAAATGTTTGCTTTGGCATTGATATTGAAAGTGTTAGGTATTTGCATAACGGCTTATCTAAAATCACCGCGCAAAGGTAAGAGATAATTAGCAAATTAGCAAATTTAACATTGATTCTTCGCTTGTTAGCTAAGATGGTAAAAGATAAAAAACTAACTAAAAATTTGGAACTATAAATCTAAAAGAAGTATATTTGCAACGTATTATAGTTTTATTAGCAATTATGGAGCTTGATATCCTCAAAAATAATTGGAGTGATGCACAAATAGTAGAGGTGTCCTATCAGAAAGGAACCTTACAATTAGCATTAAAAGACTATCAAAACACAATACATAAGTACCTTTTTGAGAATGTCATTGCATTATCATTTGAGAATTATCTCAATGAGGATATTAGTGAGATACGTTCTTCTTTTTGGAAAGAAGAAAATGATACCATTTGCCAAATAGATATTCTATCGGCTTGGGCAAATAAAGAAATTGTAAGTTTTTCATTTTTTACACATTACTATGGCAGCCGAAGGATATGTAATATTTGAAGATACTACTTGGTATCAAAAGCATAAAGAAGAAATTAAAGAACAGATTATTTCATTAGATACTTATGTGCGTCATCCAATGCAAATAGGTGCCTATCTAATAAAAGAAGGTGAATATTGGCTAAAAGGTATTGAGAGTAAACCTCCCCCAGCTGATTGGTCATATAGTGTACGTATCTTTTTAGATCAAGAGGACTATATTTTTATAGAAATCAGTGCACATCCCCCAAGTATAGAGAGAACCCTTACACAATTTTTAAATTGGATAAGAAAGCAAACCCCTATCGTTTTTCAAGATGAAGACGGAGAGGATTTTGGTTATCAATAAATTAATTATGAACTCAAAAGAAATAGCAAATGGCATACTTCGTGCCGTAGGAATCATTGTTTTAGTAGTATTAGGGCTCTATACACTCTACTTACTGCAATCTATTATTATTTATCTCATTGTATCATTGGTACTGACACTAATGGGGAAACCTCTTATTCAGTTCTTCTATAAAAGGCTAAAAATAAAGAGCAAAACCCTCTGTGTTATCCTTACAATGACAATTTTTATCTTGTTAGCCTTGAGTGTTTTTAGCTTGTTTATTCCACTACTTGTTTCACAAGGCAAGAACCTATCAGGGCTTAATATCGATTTACTCAAAACTAATATAGACAACCTTATTCAACAAACCCTCAGTAAGGTAGGTTTTCAAAAAGAAGATTATTCTTTTGGAGTACAAGAAATGTTGAATTTTATTGATATTCCTAACTTTCTTAATTCTTTTATCTCTTTTATTAGTGATTTTGGAGTGGGAGCCTTTTCAGTACTCTTTATCAGCTTTTTCTTTATGAAAGATGGTGAAAAAATTCTTATAGCCCTTCTTTCTACCTTTTCTACTCACAGAAAACGAAAACTCAAAACCTCTATTTTCAAAATAAACAACCTCTTATCGCGTTATTTTGTAGGATTGATACTTCAAATTAGCATACTTTTTGTTATTTACACTATTGTGTTGCTTATTTTTGGGGTAGAAAATTCCTTTATTATAGCATTGCTCTGTGCATTACTAAACCTTATTCCCTACATAGGCCCAATGATAGGTTTTATATTAATGGCATTACTAACAATGAGCAGTAATCTGCAAAATGATTTTATGAGTGTAACCTTGCCTACTACGTTCTATGTGTTGATAGGCTTTTTAGTAGGACAGTTAGTAGATAATGTTTTTTCGCAACCTCTTATTTTTTCAAATTCTGTAAAATCTACTGCTTTAGAGATATTTCTTATTACCCTCATCAGTGGTACTCTTTTTGGAATGTTAGGGATGGTAGTTGCTATTCCAGCCTATACTGTCTTAAAAGTGACTTTAAAAGAGTTTTTTCCTAATAACAAAATAGTAGTACTACTTACTAAAAATCTATAACTATGAAACAACTATTGGTTTGTAGAAATATCCGATAAAATAAAAATACAATTCTTAGATGCTAAATTAAAAATATAACTCTAAATTTTACAAAAAGCTAAATAGCTATTAATCTGCTTTTTTTCAAACAATTAAAAAAAATAACTAAGAAAAAAAATACTTTGTGTAATAACTATTCAAAAAAAAATTGTAACTTTGTAGCCTAATATCAAAATTGATAAATTTTAAAAGAAATGAGTAAATACGACGTTATTGTATTAGGAAGTGGTCCTGGTGGTTATGTTACTGCCATTCGCGCTTCTCAATTAGGTTTCAAAACCGCTGTAATCGAAAAAGAAAACCTCGGAGGTATCTGCCTCAACTGGGGTTGTATCCCTACTAAAGCTTTGCTAAAATCAGCACAAGTGTTTGAATATCTTAAACACGCTGAAAGCTATGGTATCAAAGTAAAGGATGGCTCTTTCGACAAAGATTTTCCTGCTGTTATCAAACGTAGTCGCGACGTAGCCTCTACAATGAGCAAAGGGGTACAGTTCTTAATGAAAAAGAACAAAATAGACGTGATTATGGGCTATGGTACTCTTAAACCAGGTAAAAAAGTAGATGTAAAAGATAAAGACGGTAAAGTAACTGAATATAGTGCTGACCATATCATTATCGCTACTGGAGCTCGTTCACGTGAGTTACCTGCTCTTCCTCAAGACGGTAAAAAAATCATTGGTTATCGTCAAGCACTTACTCTTCCAGAGCAACCTAAAAAAATGATTGTAGTAGGTAGTGGTGCTATTGGTATTGAGTTCGCTTACTTCTACAATGCTATGGGTACCGAAGTAACTATTGTAGAGTTTATGCCTAATATAGTTCCTGTAGAAGATGAGGATATTTCAAAACAACTTGAAAAGAGCCTCAAAAAATCAGGTATCAATATTATGACTTCTGCAGAAGTAACCAAAGTTGATACTTCAGGTAAAGGTGTAAAAGCATTCGTGAAAACCGCTAAAGGAGAAGAAGTGCTCGAAGCTGATATTTTGCTCTCTGCTGTTGGTATCAAAACAAATATAGAAAATATTGGTTTAGAGGCAGTTGGTATTAAAACTGAACGCGATAAAATTCAAGTAAATGAATTCTATCAAACTAACATTCCTGGTTATTATGCTATTGGTGACGTAGTGCCAGGACAAGCCTTAGCACACGTAGCTTCTGCTGAAGGTATCATCTGTGTGGAAAAAATCAAAGGTATGCACGTAGAACCTCTTAACTATGGCAACATACCTGGTTGTACTTACTGCACTCCTGAAATAGCTTCAGTAGGTCTTACAGAAAAACAAGCTAAAGAAAAAGGCTATGAAATAAAAGTAGGTAAATTCCCATTCACAGCCTCTGGTAAAGCTAATGCCGCAGGAACTACTGAAGGTTTCATCAAAGTAATCTTCGATGCTAAATATGGTGAATGGTTAGGCTGCCATATGATTGGAGCTGGTGTTACCGATATGATTGCTGAAGCCGTAGTAGCCCGCAAGTTAGAAACTACAGGTCACGAAATTATCAAAGCTGTGCACCCTCACCCTACTATGAGTGAAGGCGTAAAAGAAGCTGTAGCCGCTGCTTATGGTGAAGCTATTGATATTTAATCAGTACTTACAAATTTAAACAAATATCTAAAAACTCCAAGTAACAAAATTGCTTGGAGTTTTTTTTAAAAAAAACTTTATTATGTTAGAATACATTGATTATAAAGAAGTCTTTCTAAAGCTATTTTTTAGCTATCGAACTTTTCTATATGCATTTTTAATCTACTATCTAATTAAAAATAGAAGCGATTGGAAACGAATGAGTTATCAACTATTTGCTGTTAATATTTTCTTGCCCATAATAAGCTTAGTAGTAAATATATATCCATTAAACCTAAAAGGTTTAGAGTTTTTTTACTTTTTTGGATATGCTTCAGGTATTTATTTTTTCTATGGGTTGGTAGCTTATTTTTTAGAAACAGATAAAGCACCACGTTACGATATGAATATATGGGTATTGTTGCTGGTAAGCGTATTCTCATTAGGTGCTTATGTACCTATTTGGATAATGAAAAAATACAAACAATACAATATCAATACCAAATACTTCTGGATAGTATTGGTATATTTGTATCTATACCACCTGCGTCTTAACTTTATGGGTATTACCGATTGGAGTAATTCCCAAATTGGAAATCTAAATATATTGTATATTATTAGTATTTCCTCACTGATTATTTGGACAATAGTAATATTATTTTTTTTACAAGAACAGATTGAAAAGAAGAGTAAAATTATACAATTTAGAAATTGGTATTTCACCTTGCTGTTTGGTATCTTCTACATTCAATATAAAATAAATGACGAAGTACAATTTTGGAAGAGAAAAGGCATAGAAAAATAAGTGATATATTCTTTCTAAAACAAAAATATATAAATACTATGTATTTGATAAATAACTGTTTACTAAATATTTTATAAAAAATATTAAAAAAAGTTTGCGAAAAACTTGCAAGAAATGAAAAATCGTTATACCTTTGCAACCGCAAAACAGAAATAATAAGTTCATATACATAAACGGAGAGGTGCCGGAGTGGTAACGGAGCAGATTGCTAATCTGTCGGCGGGTAACCGTCGCCTGGGTTCGAGTCCCAGTCTCTCCGCATCTAAATGTACTCATTAGATAAGTTTCTCGGGGCGTAGCGTAGTCCGGTCATCGCGCCTGGTTTGGGACCAGGAGGTCGCAGGTTCGAATCCTGCCGCCCCGACAATAAAATATTTCATTAATGTTCCTTTTAGTGACATTTTTGAAATATTTTTTTTGAAATATAGGGTCACGTAGCTCAGCTGGATAGAGCATCTGCCTTCTAAGCAGACGGTCACAGGTTCGAATCCTGTCGTGATCACGAGAATTTGTTTCATTTTGTATTAAAATTTATGTTCGAAATAACGCAGAGTTTCCGCTCTGCGTTATTTTGTTTTAAAGAGCAAGTGTCCTTTTTTATTTTAGAAAACTTTTTTTGTTTATAAAGTTTTTGTCAGTACCTTTGCACCCGCAAAACAAAGAACAGAATAATGAAACACTCCTTATTTATACTATTTTTAGCAGCATCACCTTTTATTTTTTCCCAAAAAACAATAAAAGATTCTCTACAAGAACTCCCTAAAGTAGATCAGAAAGCTTATAGAAAAGCACAATTAGAACGCGCTTTGTCAAAAATATGGGAACTCGACCGTGAAGACCAACGCGGTACTTTTAAACTCGTAGAATACCTCCCTATGTATGTAATGCCATTCCGCTTTACTGATAAACCTACAGAGCAACCCATAAGCCTTAACCCCGACCGCCCTATCCCCGAATGGAGAGATTATCAACATATAGAAACAAAATTTCAAGTAAGCCTAAAAGCTAAAATTATGCAAGACGCTTTTGGTAAAGGCGATGTCTGGGTTGCTTTCACTCAGCAATCCTATTGGCAGATGTATAATGGCGAACTCTCACGTCCATTTAGAGAATTGAATTATGAACCCGAACTCATCTTTACCTATCCACTCAACTTCTCAGCAGGGAACCTAAAAATGAAAATGATAGGCTTATCCGTAAATCACCAATCTAATGGTAAAGAAGCGGCACATTCCCGCAGTTGGAACAGGATTATTTTTCAGGTATTTTCCTATGGAATGATTTAATGGTTAATAGCCGTTTCTGGTGGCGTTTCTCAGAAAAGGCAAGAGAAGATGACAATCCCGATATTGAGAATTATATAGGACGTTGTGAATTGAGCATTGCTTACCCATTCGGTAAAAATGTTTTTAATTTGAAAGTGAGAAATAATTTAAATTTTAATCATAATCGTGGACACGTAGAGTTAAATTGGATATACCCTCTTAGTCGCGACCTGCGTATTCTCTTGCAAGCATCTCACGGCTATGGCGATTCCCTTATCGATTATAATTATAAACAAACAATCGTAGGTATAGGATTTACCTTCTTAAGCCTTTAAGTAAACCAATCTTACCCTTTATCTCTTACTTCTTATTTAAAATAAAGGAAACTTTTTTTGTTTATTAAGTTTTTTCGTTGTACCTTTGCCCCCGAAATCAAGAGGTTTAATAAATTGACAAATCAACAAATTAATATAGTATGAAAGAGGATATTGTAAAGCGCGCTTTAAATGACTTTATGCAGTATGGGTTTAAAACCTTTACTATGGATGATTTAGCTAACAAAAAGGGGATGTCTAAAAAGACGCTTTATGAACATTTTCCCTCTAAACAAGATTTAGTAGATGCTTGTTTAGATTATGCTTTAGAGATGAGTTGTACAAATGTAACTACTTTTGTACAAGGAGAAGGATCTGTGATAGAAAATGTATACCGCAACCAGAAAAAAGTTCAAGAAGTTTTCAATATCAACAGCGACCGCCCTATTTGGGAGTTACAAAAATACTATCCTAAAACATACGAACGTATGGAAGGTGAGTTTGCTAAAACTGATGCACTTTTTATAGATAAACTCTTAGAAAAAGGTTGGCAAGAAGGTCTTTTTAGAAAAGATATCAATGTGAACTTCTATAAGGTTTTCTATACTAGTGTACAACGTCTCCGCTCTATAACTCATACTTTCCCTGAAAGAGAATTTCCCTTCTGGGAAACTATCTATACTATTTTAGAGTACTTTTTTAGGATACTTGTCAATGAAAAAGGACTTAAAGAATTAGAACGAGTATTAGAACAAGAAAGAAAACAAAAAATAAACGAATTTCAGTTGCTAACAACTAATGACTAAAAACAAATATCAATGAAAAAAATCATTACAAGTGCTTTGTTCTGCCTCAGTTTTATGAGCTTTGCACAACAAAAAGAATTGACTTTAAAAGAAGCTATTCGTTATGCTTTAGAAAATAAAGCTGATGCTGAGAAAGCGCGATTAGAAGTGACCAAAGCCAATTATAAGATACAAGAAGTACGTGCTAATGCATTGCCTAATATTTCAGCTTCAGGTGGTATGGTATACAATCCTAAATTACAAGCTACTTATATTGATGGTAGTACCTTTGGTATACCTGGTGGAGACCCTTTAAAAATGGAAATGGGACAAAAATGGTCGGCTAATGCTGAAGCTAAACTTACCCAAGTACTCTTCAATCAATCGGTATTTATGGGACTAAAAGCAGCGCGTACTACCCGTGAATTCTATATGCTCAATCAACAACTTACTGAAAATGATATTATAGAAAAGGTAGCCAAAGCTTACTATCAAGTATATCAAACCCGACAAACATTGGAAAATATAGAAAGTAATTTGGCACTTACCGAGAAAACAGCTAATGTAGTAAAAGGATTAAACCAATCAGGTTTATCTAAAAAAATAGATCTCGATCGCACTACAGTGGCTGTAAATAATCTCAAATCGGCACGCCAGCAAGCACTTAACGGATTACAACTCTCCGAAAATGCACTTAAATATATGATAGGAATGCCTATGAATGAGTCTATTACATTGCCTAAAGAAGGATTTGAAGCTAATTATGATTTGGCTTTCGATAAAGGAAATACCAATAATCGTATAGAGTTGCAAGTACTTGAAAAACAAAAACAACTTTTAGATATTAATGTAAAGGTACAACGTGCAGCACTCTATCCATCATTAGCTTTGCAAGCTACCTATGGATATTTGAGTATGGGACCTAAAACACCTATTTTTTATGGTGAAAAAGATAAAGTATATGGTTCTGATTATTCAGCTATCACTTTAGGATTGAACATACCTATTTTCTCAGGTTTTGGTACACGTGCCAAAATACGCCAAGCTCAGATAGAAAGTCAAGCACTTGAAGCTACGCTCAAAGATACTCGTTTGGCAATGGATTTGGCTCATGAAAATGCTCGTAGCCAGCTCACTAATAACCTCCTTACTATTGATTCACAAAAAGAAAACGTAAAACTCGCTGAAGAGGTGTTACTCAATACTCAAAACAATTATCGACAAGGGTTAGCTTCTCTCACTGATTTATTAGAAGCTGAACGCTCTCTATCTGATGCTAAAAATAACTATACTACTGCCTTATTAGACTATAAATTAGCAGAAATTGAGTTGCTGAAATCACAAGGGAGGTTAGAGACTATGAAGTAAATTCTATATCAAATCATAAAAAGAGGTTACTTAAATATAATAAACAACCTCTTTTTGTATAGTTTAGTGAAGTAAATATAATTTTTTCTTCGCATAGTCTATTATAGCTTTTTTCTTTTGGAGTAAGTCAGCACCTATGATACCATGTACAGGAAGTGTTTGAAACTGCTGTAGCGCTTCGTTTACGTGTGTTAAATCAAATAGAACTAGAGGAAGTCTTCGGATGCTTAATGCTCCTATTTCTAAGTGATTTTTTATGGCAACTTGTGTTTCCATACCACTTGTGCCTGCACCAGCAGCTTTTATTTCTGACGCTTTTGCTTGCAGATTAAAATAGGTTGTCCACTCTATTCCTACACAAGTATTAGAAGCTCCTGAGTCTAAGATAAAACGTCCTTCCACTCCATTGATTTTAGCTTGTAGCACAAAATGTTTAGTAAGGGTAAACTCAAGCGGAATAGCAATATATCCTTTCTCTATGAGTAGTTTCTTTAAAGTAAATCCCATTTGCTTTTAACTTCATTTACTATTTCCTTAATGTTTTGTTCTTTTGCTTTTGGGTAGATGAGCAAAACATCATCTCTATCTACTATAATGTAGTCTTTAAGTCCATCTATTACTACAAATTTAGCGCCTTCAGTACGGATAATATTGTTTTCAGCATCTTTGAGTAATACTCTTGCGTTGATAACGGCATTTTGAGCACTATCTTTTGGTGATTTTTCATGTAAAGACCCCCAAGAACCTAAGTCATTCCAATCAAAATTAGCAGGAAGTACGTAAATATTAGTAGAAGGTTCTAAAATAGCATAGTCTACTGATATATTTTCAGCTTCAGGGTAAGCTTTAGCTATAAAATCTACTTCGTTTTCAGTGTTATAAGTATCTTCTCCTTTTTTGAAGAGTTCATACATAGTAGATTGATAAGTTTTATAAGCATTAAGTACTGTTTGGGTACTCCATATAAAAATGCCGGCATTCCACAAAAAGTTACCTTGTTTTAAAAAGTCTTTAGCAGTAGCATAATCAGGTTTTTCACGAAATTGATTTACTTTTTTGATACTAGTACTATCATCTTTATCGTATTGTATATAGCCATAGCCAGTGTTAGGGAAAGTAGGTACTATACCTAAAGTGAAGATATTATCGTTTTTTTGTGCTGCATTGAAACATGTAATGACATTATGCATAAAGGCTTTTTCATCTTCAATCCATGCATCACTAGGGGCTACTATCATCACTCCATTTGGGTTACGTTTGTTCACCTTCATTGCAGCATAGAGTATGCAGGGAGCCGTATTGCGCATACAAGGCTCTAATACTAAGTTTTTAGGCAATATATTAGGAATCTGTTCTTCTACGATATCTTTGTATCGTTCGTTTGTAAGAATAAGAATATTTTCCTGTGGAATAAACTTCTGTAAGCGAGAATAAGTACGTTGCAAGAGCGTTTGCCCTGTGCCTAGCATATCGTGAAATTGTTTAGGGTATTCCGTAGTACTCACAGGCCAAAAGCGTGAACCTACCCCCCCAGCCATAATCACTGCATAGTAATTGTTTACCATAAATGTAATATTTTAATTTAAGATTTTAAGTTTTAATAAGTTCAACCTCCGCGTGTGGTTGAAATATATATTTTTTTCCAGAGTTCACTTCCACACAGTCATAACATTTTACACGGCGTTGCCCTTTGCGGAATACACGCCCATCCTTGATCCGGAAAGTGCTTCCTATTGGAATTTCATAAATAAAACTCACATTTTCACTTATATCAAATTGCTTAAGAGCAATAGCTAATACAGGGTCTACATCACTACTGGACATAGGGTTTAAGAAATGTCGCTGTAATATGCCTAACAATTGTTGAGGAAATATCTCTGGAATGATAAAAGGTCTCATCAGTTGTTGGAATGTGTATTTCCACTCATTGCCGTGAGGTTTGATAAGTCTTCCAAAACGTTCAAAAGCTATCAAATGTGCTACTTCGTGAATAAAAGTTATCAAAAAACGGTATTTATTAGCAGTAGCATTCATTGTGATGAGATGTTGTCCGTTAGGAAGTTGCCGATAGTCTCCGTGCCTTGTTTTTCGCTCATTTACAATACGCAAATAAATATTGTTTACTTTTATGAGTTCAAAACAAGGAATTACAGCGTTTTCGGGTAAATATTTAAACAGAATTTCTCTCATAGCCCGCAAATGTACAAAAAATATTTTACATTCACAAAAAAAATAATCAATTGTCAATTCGTAAACTCGTGAATTTTCTCTATTTTTGCCGTGTTTGTAAACCAAAGAAAAATATGTCAATCATAAGTTATTTAAAATTCCTCATAAGATCAACTAATCAACACGGAGTTCATTCTCCTTTTGTTTATAATTTTGTAACTCGTTGCTTGTACAATAAACAGTTAGTGAGTACAAAAGAACTCTCTAATTGTTTATCAGTTATATCTAAAAAACAACTCATTTCATTACTGAAAATTATTCGCTATTTAGGAGTGAATACTATATTTACAGATGAAAAAAAACTCTCTATAAAAGAAAATTGCAGTCTTGTAACCGAATTACAACCTGCAACCACTTACGATCTTCTTTTTATCAATGATCTCAAAGCAGATTGTGATTTTTACCTAGATTTTATGCATAATGATAGTATCCTTGTTGTTAATAATATTCATCAAGAGAAAAATAAACTTTTATGGAGGAAACTTATAGATAATGAAAAAGTTACCGCTTGTATAGATGTATATTATCAAGGGTATATTTTTATAAGAAGAGAACAACTTAAAGAAGTTTTTTATATAAGATAAGAGGTAAGAAAAAGAAAATCTTACCTCTTATTTTTATTTCCTATTTGCCAAGAAGGTATGCAAAAATGAGTGGTGCTACAATAGTAGCATCTGATTCTACTATGAATTTAGGGGTGTCGATATCTAATTTTCCCCAAGTAATTTTTTCGTTAGGTACTGCTCCTGAGTATGAACCATAGCTAGTGGTTGAGTCAGAAATCTGGCAGAAATACGACCAGAAAGGTACATCTTCCCATTCTAAATCCTGATACATCATAGGTACTACACAAATAGGGAAATCACCAGCTATACCACCACCTATCTGGAAGAAACCTACTCCTTTACCACCTGAATTGGCTCGATACCACTCAGTAAGGTAAATCATATACTCAATACCAGTTTTTACAGTAGAAGCCTTTAGATTTCCTTTGATTACATTGGCGGCAAAAATGTTACCAGTAGTTGAGTCTTCCCAACCTGGGCAAACGATAGGTAAATTCTTTTCGGCAGCTGCTAATATCCAAGAATTTTTAGGGTCAATTTCATAATATTGCTCTAATACACCTGATTTTACTACTTGGTATAAAAATTCGTGAGGGAAATAGCGTTCACCTTTACTTTCGGCTGCGTGCCATACATCTTCCAAGTGTTTTTGTAAACGACGAAAAGCTTCTTCCTCAGGAATACAAGTGTCCGTTACACGGTTGTAATGTCCATCAAGGAGCTCTCTTTCTTGTTCAGGAGTGAGGTCGCGATAGTGTGGTACACGTTTGTAGTGAGAGTGTGCAACAAGGTTCATTACATCCTCTTCAAGGTTAGCCCCTGTACACGAGATGATATCTACTTTGCCTGCACGAATCATCTCAGCAAGTGAAATTCCTAATTCTGCCGTACTCATTGCTCCAGCAAGTGCCACGAGCATTTTTCCGCCTTCAGTAATATGGGTTTCATACCCTTTAGCAGCATCTACTAAAGCTGCTGCATTGAAGTGTAAAAAGTTTTTCTCAATGAATTGAGAAATAGGTCCTTTACTCATTTTTGATTAGTTTAAAAATCTAAATTATTCGGCAAAGATATAAATAATCTATCAATTTAGCAAATTAATATTTTGTATATCAAAAATATTTCGTACCTTTGCCCCGTTTTCAGTACCTCTACAAAATTCTATTCAATAATATCTTAA
Organism: uncultured Capnocytophaga sp.; assembly: GCF_937936315.1. Taxonomy (GTDB): domain Bacteria; phylum Bacteroidota; class Bacteroidia; order Flavobacteriales; family Flavobacteriaceae; genus Capnocytophaga. Next base: position 74,713 of record NZ_CALGWU010000023.1, read on the forward strand.
TTTAAAAAGAGGAAAAAAACACTATCTTATTCTACTGAAAAAAATCATTTACTTTATTAACAACTATTTTATAAAATGTCTAACATTACAGATTTAAAATCTAAAAAGCTACCTGAATTACAGGAAATAGCAAAGGGGCTAAATGTGCCTAAGTATCGTTACTTAAACAAGCCCGAACTTATCAATCAAATTATTGATTTTCAAGAAAAACAAACCAATCAAACTCCTCAAGAACTTCCTAAAAAAACTGCTGCTATAACAGCTAAAAACACTAACTCACCATCTAAAAAAGAACGAAAGAAAAAAATAGATGCCCCTCAAAAAGTAGGAAGCTCTAAACAAGAAAATCTACTTAAAAATACAATAAATAAAGAAACTACGGAAGACAATAAAGTAGAGATAAAAACAGATACTAAACCTAATTTTCAACGAAAAAATAATACTCCTACACCTCCTTCTACTAACAATAATCAATCTAAAACACCTCCCCCTTCAAATAATAACAATAATGGTAATATTGCAAACAATAGCAGTAATAACTATGTGAATATCAATAATGAAAACTTTGATAAGGAGAAAAAAAATCGTTATAGAGCTCCTGATTTTGAGTTTGATAGTATTGTAGATTGTGAAGGTGTTTTGGATATTACCCCAGAAGGCTACGGTTTCTTGCGCTCTTCTGATTATAACTACTTGGCTTCTCCTGATGATATCTATGTATCAGCTTCTCAAATCCGTTTGTTTGGTTTGCAAACAGGAGATACAGTTCACGGAGAAGTCCGTCCACCTAAAGATGGTGAAAAATATTATCCACTTCTTAAAGTGATTAAAATTAATGGTTTAGACCCTCAAGTAGTGCGTGATCGCGTACTTTTTGAACACCTCACTCCACTTTTTCCTACCGAAAAATTTGAATTAGCAGGTAAAGGAGCAACGATTTCTACACGTCTTATCGATCTTTTTGCACCTATAGGAAAAGGACAACGTGGAATGATTGTAGCACAACCTAAAACAGGGAAAACAATGTTGTTGAAAGATATTGCTAATGCTATCAGTAAAAATCACCCTGAAGTATATTTGATGGTGCTTCTCATTGATGAACGCCCAGAGGAAGTAACCGATATGCAACGAAGTGTACGTGGTGAAATTATTTCATCTACTTTTGATAAAGAGGCTTCTGAACACGTAAAAATAGCCAATATAGTCCTTGAAAAAGCTAAACGATTAGTAGAATGTGGTCACGATGTGGTAATTTTGTTAGATTCTATCACACGTTTGGCTCGTGCATACAACACGGTGCAACCTGCTTCTGGTAAAGTGCTTACAGGTGGGGTAGATGCCAATGCACTTCACAAACCTAAACGTTTCTTTGGGGCTGCTCGCAATATAGAAAATGGTGGTTCTCTTTCTATCATAGCTACCGCACTTACTGAAACAGGATCTAAAATGGATGAGGTGATTTTTGAAGAATTTAAAGGAACTGGTAATATGGAGTTACAGTTAGACCGCCGTATTGCGAACCGCCGTGTCTTCCCTGCTATAGATCTAATGGCATCATCTACTCGTCGTGACGATTTGCTTTTAGAGGAAAATACACTCAATCGCATCTGGGTATTGCGCAAATATTTAGCTGATATGAACCCTATAGAAGCAATGGAGTTTATGGAAAAACAAATCAAACAAACTCGAAATAACGAAGAATTTTTAGCGACAATGAATAACTAATCATTTAAAAGTTGTTTTTTGTATTTCTTGTAAAACAATAAGTTATAAAATAAGTTAAAAAAACATCGCAATTTTTTGTCTTAAAAATTTGCAAGTAATAAAAATAGTTGTACCTTTGCACCCGCATAATTGAAATGACAATAGCAGTTGTGTAATTGGAGAGATGGCAGAGCGGTCGAATGCGGCGGTCTTGAAAACCGTTGAGGGTAACACCTCCGGGGGTTCGAATCCCTCTCTCTCCGCAAAAAAATCCATTATAACAAAATAAAGTGTTATAATGGATTTTTTTATTATTATCAATTGATGATTAGCGATTTTTTAATTCAAATTCTAATATATTATACATATTCTCAAGTTGATATACTACTTTTTCATTTAAAACTATATCTGATAATAATAATTTTTCTACAGCTTCATAAAAAATTTTTAATGTTTTACTGTTGTTAAGCCATTCTGTAATTTGTATATTCAGTTCTCTATGTTCGTCTTTAAAATAGGTATGATGATACTCTATTCCTCTAGCTTGTAAGCTATACATAAAAATTTCTTCAAAATAACGAATTGCATTTATTTTATAAGCATTAGCTATCCAGCAGTCTAATAAAGGCTGAATGGGCAATCCTGCTAATCCAAAACAAACTAACCAATCTTCAGCAGTGGTGATTTCGGAGTATCTTTCACTGAGAACTTCTTCAAAAAAAGTGAGAGAAAATCGCTTTAAAAAATCTATTTCAGGAGCTTTCCACAAATCAAGACGTTCAAAATGGCATTTAGAGAGCGAGAACCCCTCGTCTATATAAAATGTTTTGCCTTCGCAAAGAAATTCGAGCATACGTGGTAGAAAATAATGAACTTCTACGATAGCCTTATCTGTACTTACTAACATAGCTTCTATGTAGGTACTAATTTGTTGAAGTGAGAGTTCCCTAAGGGGAATACGGCATAAATCATCTATTTCAGTAGGAGTAATGCAATTACCACAATCACATACCGATAGATGTTTATCTATCGAATAAGTAGAAAAAAGCTGATAGGCTTCTTCTATATAAGGACTTAATTTGTTTGAATATTTCATCTTTTATAACTTAACCAAATAGCTGTACGCCCTCCTTTTCGATCATAAAGAGCCTCAATTTCTCCCCATTCAAAAGAGTGATTATCGCCAATATGGGCTGTGATCCATTGTTTGTAATATTTTTCAGTTTTCAATTCGTATTCCTCACTCCAATCTTCCCACGAAGTCTGTCGTTCGTTCATCGCAAAACATAAACATTCTAGTTGCTCTCCTTTAAAACAAAGAGAAACATCAAAGAGTTTTCCTTCAAAAGAACAATTGTAAAAATATAGCCAATAGTATCCTGTACCTACCTCCCATATTTCATTATTTGGAAAATGTTCTCTAAGATTAGAAAAAGTTGTATTAGTTGTGATGATTTCACTTTCTATGAGAAGGAAATCTCCATTATGAGTGTCTAAAAAAGAAGCTGTTTTTTTCATTTGATCTCTTGTTATCCAACCGCAAAGATATAATTTTTTGTTAATATTTTTTATAGCCAACAGAAAAATAGTACTTTTGCCTATCTAATATATAAAAAAATGAATATAGCCATAGTGTGTTATCCTACCTTTGGAGGTAGTGGTGTTGTCGCTACCGAATTAGGGCTTGCTTTAGCCCGCAAAGGTCATCAAGTACACTTTATTACTTATAGTTATCCTGTGCGTTTAGACTTCTTGGAAATGAATATTCACTTTCACGAGGTACACGTAGAGGAATACCCCTTGTTTCATTATCAGCCTTACGAATTAGCTTTATCGAGCAAAATGGCTTATGTGGTAAAGACTTACAACATCGATATTTTGCACGTACATTATGCTATTCCGCACGCTTATGCAGGCTATATGGCAAAGCAAATGCTCAAACGTGAAGGAATAGAAGTCCCTATGATTACCACTTTGCACGGCACTGATATTACTCTTGTAGGTAATCACCCTACTTATAAAGAAGCGGTAACGTTTAGCATCAACGAATCGGATGTAGTAACTTCAGTTTCAGAGAGTTTGAAACGAGATACATTGCGCCTTTTTAATGTAGATAAAGATATAAAAGTTATTCCTAACTTTATTGGATTGCAAAAAATGGAGCGTGTTTCTCCTTGTAAACGAAGTGTAATGGCAAGTGCTGATGAACTTATCGTTACTCATATCAGCAACTTTAGGAAAGTGAAGCGTGTAGATGATGTAGTAAGGGTGTTCTATGGCATTCAGCAACAGCTTCCTGCTAAATTGATAATGGTAGGCGATGGACCAGAGCGTGAAATAGCCGACCAGCTATGTAAGGATTTAGGTATCAAGAAAAAGGTACTCTTCTTAGGAAATACATCTGATATAGACCGTATATTATGTTTTACAGATTTGTTTTTACTCCCCTCAGAATCCGAAAGTTTTGGACTTTCAGCCTTAGAGGCAATGGCTGCGGGAGTTCCTGTAGTGTCTAGTAACGCAGGAGGCTTATCGGAGGTAAATGAAGAAGGAGTATCAGGCTACTTATGCCCCATAGGAGATGTGCAAACAATGGCTGAAAAAGCTATTTATATTTTGAGTGACAAAGACCGCTTGGCACAATTTAAACAGAATGCTCGAAAAGTAGCAGCTCGTTTTGATGAAGAGAAAATTATACCGATGTATGAAGCTCTTTACTACAATGCTATAAAAGAAAAATAAAATATTATGGCAACATACAAACGCCCCATAACCTTAGAAACCGCGCTCAAAGAAGTAACCGAGGAGCGCTTTTGTAAAGGACATCATTACAAAGATGTTGCCCTAACCGACGAGATGGTCGCACAAATTATACAAGTAAAATCGTTGGTTAATATGGGATTTATCAATACTGATATTACTGATGAAGCACTCCAGTACTTGGCTACTTTGCCTAAGCTAAAACTTCTTTTCTTAGAGGACAACAAGCAAGTTACAGGCGAAGGCTTTAAGTACTTTGCCGATAAACCTATTGACCATATCTCGCTGGACGGTTGCCCTGTAACTGATGAAATGCTAAAAATTGTATTGCAAGTACCGCGCCTGAAGTCTCTTTCGCTAAAGAGAACCCGAGTTACTTTTGAAGGACTTATGGCAGTAGCACATTATAATAAGGTGAGTTTCTACCTTGATAAACCTTTCACTGAGGAGCAGAAAAAAGCCTTTGAACAAGCCCAACGTACGGCAGGCAAGAAGAAACCAGCGGCACCCCCTACCGATGATTTGCCCATCGTAAAGCAACTGCTTTTGGACTTCTTTGCGGCAATGACTGAGTGGGAGGCTTTTGCTGCCAAGAATGATGATACAGAAGAGGGTGAGCTTTTGGTACAAGAAAAATGTAAAGCCCTCTTCCAAAAGTATTGTACCGACAAGCGCAGGGCGGGCTATCGTCCTGAGGGAATTCATTTTTCACTAAACGAGGGAGGTACTTATAGAGCGCATCAAATCATTGATAGCGAGACCGTAACTAAAAATAAGATATACCTCTATACCCAAAATGATCGTGATGATCAGTTTCGCTTTCTTATCATTAGAAAAGATGGTGAGTGGAAGATAGATGACTGTCAAAGGCACGATGGGGGGTGGACTAAATACGGATTATAATAATGAAAACAAAAGACAAAAAACAAAAAACCTTATATAGCTTTATTGCGAGGAGTAATGCCTACGGGGAAAAACAGAATCCCCAAAATGGCAGAGCTACAAGAATTACTCTCCTCAGAATTTGAAGGGGTACGCACTTATATCCAAAGCGGAAATATAGTGTTCTTATCTGACAAAATACGTAATGAAATAGCCCCCAAAGTCTCCCAATTAATAAAAGAGCATATAGGTCCTGACCTACCAACTGTTGTAGTAACTAGAGAAGAGGTACAGGAAATGCTTGATATGAATCCTTTTATAGGAGAAAATTATGATATAGCTCGGGTATTTTTTACGCTCACAAATAGTGTTTTAGCACCTGATTTAGTAGAAAAGTTGAAGAAAGAAACTTTTGATGGAGAAGAATTGGCTATAGTGGGTGATAAAATATATCTATATCTTCCTAAGGATGCTTCAAGGTCTAAATTGAATAACAATTATGTGGAAAAGAGACTTAAAATAGTAGCTACAACGCGTAATTTTAATACTTTGAGCAAACTTATTACAATGGTTGATGAACTTACTAAAGAATGAAAACAGCAAAACAACTTATAGAAGATGAACTTCAGAAAACAATTCATCAACTTAAAGAAGTTTCTCTTTTGCAAGAGGAGAAACAAGCACTTGTAAGCTATAAAAAGGAGTTAGAGCAATTATTGTTTCTCAAAAAACTTTCGGATACTTATCATTTGGAACCTAAAGAGATAGAGCATATTGTTGTATTGTCTCCGCCTCGTACAGATTTTGCTAATTTTCGTATTGTAGATGATGCTGAAACAGAAGAAAAACAATGGTGGGAGGAGTTAAAGATAGAAAATGAACCTCTTTGGCTTTGTGAAGGAGATATTTTGATTAAGAAAAGATAATTTAAAAATATAAATACAATGAAGGATATATCCCAAATATTAAAAGCTGATATAAAAATAGAAGATGGTATTTTTTGCTGTATGAATGACCATTTTGTCAGTGGAGATAATCAAAAATATATGAAAATGTATGATTGGATGTCTTTCTTTTATGATTTTGGAGAAAAATGGATAGGAAAACTCAAGTATGGAAATGGCATTGACCGCCTGCGTACGGAATTGATGAGCCGCTTGGAATGGAAGAATGCTATTTCGGTACTTTATGTTTCCATAGGTACAGGGGCAGACTTGCGTTATCTACCGCAAGGGATTGATCTGAAAACAATAGACCTTGTAGGAGCTGATATTTCTATGGGAATGCTCAAAAGATGTAAGAAACAGTGGCAAAAGAAAACAAACCTTACCCTTGTGCAGTGTCCCGCTGAAGAGTTACCTTTTGCTGATAATATGTTTAATATTGTTTTTCACAATGGAGGAATTAATTTTTTCAACGATAAAGCCCTTGCTATGAGCGAAATGCTCCGAGTTGCCAAACCAGGAAGCAAGTTGCTTATCGCCGATGAGACAGCCGACTTTGTGGAGACCCAATACAAGAAAAGCGTCTTTTCTAAATCCTATTTTGAAGGCAAAACGGTTGATTTGAACGCCATAGAACAATGTATCCCAACGTCAGTGGTTGAAAAGAAAACAGAATTATTCTGGAATAACAAGTTTTATGGAATCACTTTTAGAAAAAGCAACTAAATGAATGCCTTACAAAAACGATTAGCGCAAATAGGAACGAAACCTCACGAAAATAGCTTGTGTGATGGAATAGTATATGAAGACGCAGAAGACCAATGTTATTGGATTTATAACCACTATTCCTATTGTGAATGGCTCAAGCACTATATGATGCACTATGCAGGACTTAGCTGGGAAGAAGCTACTGAGAAATTAGCTCAAAATAACCTGTTTGCAACCCCACCTAAAGATCTTGAGAATTTATTTTGCATTACGCACGAGCTTACTTATCACAACGCAATGGAGATAGCCAAAGGAAATATGTATTGGCAGGATGGAACACCCTCTGATACTAATGATTTTCAAGAAGAACACGACGTTTGGTATAAGCAAACCAAAGAAAAATATCACTTGAACGAAGAATACGAGACACTTAGTTTTGAAGAAATATTGAAATTAAACTAAATGAGTTACATTACCTTTAAGAGCAAGCTCATAGAGCAAAAAGTAAAGCAATATCTGAAAAAGAAACACGAAGACCTTCTTGTAAAAGAGGGAAGTAGGGTGTTGGTTAAAGAAGAAGGAGCACCTTTGGTTACCAAAATGCTCATTCATAACGATGATTTGCACTCGGAAGACTTAGCCGACTTGCAAATGTTCCCCAATATAAAGGAATTACAGTTGTTGTCGGACAATATAACCCACTTGGAAGCCTTGCCACCCTTGGAAAAGCTACAAAAACTCTATTTGAATGTCAAGGCAACGGATTATACGCCTCTCGTTAAATGCAAAAAACTTAAAAAAGTAGAGGTTTATGACAGTGGGGTGAGTGATATAGCCCCTTTTTGTGAACTTACGAAACTGAAAGAGTTAAAACTATCGTGCAATAAACTCATTTCTTTGGAGGGCATACAACGATTACAAAACCTTACCGAACTTTGGTTGGATAGAAACCAAATCACCGATATATCCCCTTTGGCGTGGTTGCCCAATCTTGAATATTTACAATTAGAGAGGAATCAAATCAGCGATTTATCTCCTCTGAGAGCCCTCAAAAAACTCACCACCTTGCGTTTATATCACAACGAGGTGAAAGATCTTTCTCCTTTGGAGCATTTACCTTTAGAGGAATTGGACTTAGAGCAAAACAAGATAGAAGACCTTAGCGATTTGGTAGGTATAGAAACACTTAGAAATCTAAAGATATGTTTTAATCCTATAAAAGACGCTTCTCCTTTGCTAAAAATGCCTTATTTAGAGTTTGTTTGTACAGATGCTGACGATATCTACTTATCTTTAGAACGTTACCTTGGTAGAAGTGTAGTAAGAGAAGTATTTGGAGGACGATACCCTAATTTTCAAGAAGTAGATACCTATATATTTAGTAAAAAAGAATGAAGAAAATGACCTTATTAGCCCCTTTGTTAGCCTTATTCTCTTGCAAAAGTTCCCCAGAAGAGCGAAAAGCCACCGAAGCCTTTCCCTTGCAATCCTTATTTACTTATGGGTATTGTGGAGAAAAGGATGGTTTTCAGTATTTCTTATTAGGCAACCAATGGGAGCGTAAAGTGTTCAAAATAAAAAGCTCAGAAATACACATTGATCCTCAATATGCTTTTTACGCTGATCCCTCTTTTGAGCCTAAAATACCTATTACCCCCGTTGAACAAGAAAGAGTCTTTGCCGAAATCCCTACGAATGGACAAAAACTCTATTTGTATAAGGGAGATATCGTACTGCGTTATTTCCTTAGCTGTTCTGACCTACACAAACAGAATACAAACCACCCTACTTATCTCTATGATGAAATAAGTCAGCAGGATGCTGAGGCACACCAAGAAGAACGTGCCTATTATATAGGTTATTATAAAGACGAAAAACTCATTTGTTACCAAAAAATATATAGGGGAGAGGTGTTAATAGAGAAAGAAATAGAATATTAATATATTTATTATCAGTTAATTAATTTGATTTATTGCAAAAAAAAATGTATTTTATTTTGTTACTTCAAATAAATATACTACTTTTGCGCCCTGAATTAAAAATCATTTAATCATTTTATTTTTATGAATCAATACGAAACTGTTTTCATTTTGAATCCCGTTTTATCTGAAACTCAGATAAAGGAAGCAGTAGAAAAGTTTGAAAATTTTCTTACTTCAAGGGGTGCAGAATTTGTAGCAAAAGAGAATTGGGGCTTGAAAAAATTAGCTTACCCAATCCAAAACAAGAAAAGCGGATTTTATCACCTCTTTGAATTTAAAGTAGCTGGTGAAGTAATCGACGCTTTCGAATTGGAATTCCGTCGTGACGAACGTGTTATGCGTTACCTCACTGTGAAATTAGACAAGCACGCCATCGAGTGGGCTGAAAAAAGAAGAGCTAAGTTAAACACTAAAAAAGCGTAAGAAAATGGCAGTAGAACAAAAAAAAGGAGATATCAAATACCTCACTCCACTAAACATCGACACTTCTAAACAAAAGAAATATTGTCGCTTTAAAAAATCAGGTATTAAATACATTGATTACAAAGATGCTGACTTCCTCTTGAAGTTTGTGAACGAACAAGGTAAATTGCTACCTCGTCGCCTTACTGGTACTTCATTGAAGTTCCAACGCAAAGTGGCTACCGCCGTAAAAAGAGCTCGCCACTTGGCTTTAATGCCTTATGTAGCCGATTTATTAAAATAATAACAAGGAGTAGAAACTATGGAAATTATACTTAAACAAGACGTACATAATTTAGGTTTTAAAGACGATGTCGTTACTGTAAAGAATGGCTATGGTCGTAATTACCTTATTCCGCAAGGATTCGCAATTTTAGCTACTCCCTCAGCAAAAAAGGTATTAGCTGAAAACTTAAAACAAAAAGCTTATAAAGAGCAACACATCATCGAAGAAGCTAAGAAAACTGCTAAAGCTCTAGCTAACTTAGCAGTGAAAATTGTAGCCAAAGTAGGTGCTGGTGATAAACTCTTCGGTTCTGTTAATCACGCCGATGTTGCTCAAGAATTAGCTAAAGCTGGTCACAATATTGATAAAAAATTTATCTCTATTGCTGGTAACACTATCAAACGTACAGGTAAATACAACGCCGCTATCCGTTTACACCGTGAAGTAATCGTTGATTTCCCATTCGAAATTGTAGCAGAAGTAGCCAAAGTTGAAGCTAAACCTACTGAAAAAGTAGAAGAACCTAAAGTAGAAGTGTCTGCTGAGCAATCTGCTGAAAACTAATAAATTATAAGTAGTAAATAGTTCATATCAATTATAATTTTTGATACCTATTAAAGATCCAAAATCTTTAGTAGGTATTTTTTTTACAAATATATTTTTTTTTCTCAGAAATAATATATACCTTTGTCCCGTTTTTAGCAAGTTTCTTATTACAATGGAATCAAAAATTAATACAATTGGCCTAACAATATGGGGCTACAAACAAGGTTGTAAAGTTTTAGCTTCTCAAGGAGTTAATTTTCAACTTAAAGAAATAAAAGATAGATTAAAAGATCTTAGTGCTTTTATTCGTATCCATATTCCTCGTATAGATTTTTACACACTCCAATTTACGCAAAACTATAAAATATACACTCAATATCGATCTTCACGTGAGGTGAATGGTCAAACAGGAGTGTATATTGCTGTCTCTTTGTATGTTCCTCACTCTTTGCAATGGCGTGGAGTCCGACAAGTACTTAACTTGTTGATGGATATGTACTTCGCAGAACATATAAACTACGAAAATGGGGCGCCATTGCTTAATGAAAAAGAAGATATTTTTCCATATTTTAATCTCTTAAGAGGTTATGAAAAACAACTTACTGAAGAGCTTGAGGCAAAGCCTTGTACTTTAGAAATGCCTTATGCTCCTAAGGTTTTTCCTTATAGAGATATTTATGAAGTAGATAAATACTTCAATATGCCATATCGTCCTGAGTTTAGCAATCTTCAGGATATCTTATTCTTGCGAAATGAATTTGTTGAGAGTCCTTTTGCTTATAGTATAGAACTTCTTTTTCCCGAATATAGAACTCCTTCAAATACAGCTTCAAACACAGCAAGTAATAGCGGAACATCTCATTTTACCATTGCAGATCATAGAATAAAAGTTTTGGCTTTTATGAGAAATGGTAGAGATGTGAGTTCTACTTATAGAAGTGAGATTTTTTCAGATGATGATACTATAGAATTGCTCCTTGAGAAATCTAAGTATCACCAAATGTTCTCTTATAACGATACTATTAAAAAAGCAATTAAAAAAGGCTATATCAAGCGTGAGAATAATAGTTATAGTTTAGACTTTGTTCCTTTTGTAGAAAAGGAAATAAAAGTTTATGTAGAAACTCCTCAATATGACTTTCAAAAGTACATCACTTTCTTATCTTTAGAAAGTGGTAGCTTCAAAATTAAACCTCATAGTGATAGCAAGGGCTTTTATTTCCTTTTTAAAGGTGAAGAGGCTCAAAAGATATTCAATATCAGTTATAATGGAATTGTTTTTAGAAGTAATTATGTAGTAGATGAAAAAGTCCCTCTATCTATTCCTTTTGAACAATATCATTTTACAGTTGTTTCCAATAAAATAGTATCTGTAGCTCTGAAAATCAATGGGATTTTATTTAGCAACTCCTTGCGTAGTGACTCTCCTATAGAGATAGTTCTTCCTGAACACTTGTATCACTTTGAGTTTGAGAATCAAGATACAAAGAGGGTGATAAGTATTTCTAAAAGTGGTGAGATAAACTATGAAATTGAGGGTAATGTACACAATCCTCAAATGCTTGCTTCTGAAAGCCCTCAAGCAAAAAATCAACTTGCTGTAGTGAATAATAATAGCTTGGCTATTATTGGAGATGACAAGAATAAGCCTGTACACAAATCTCGCTTCTTCTGGCTAAAAATAGCATCTATTGTAGTATTTGTTTTGGCATTAGTAGGTATAGGTTATTGGTTTATATTTCCTATGCTCAAAGATCCTACCAAGGCTTACATTGCTTTTAATTCTGAAAGCAAAATTGAAGATATTCATTTCTTAACAAATATAGATGAACGTACTTATGAGATTGACAGTGCTTATATCCGCTTAAAAAAAGGATTACCTGAAACTGAAACTAAACTGGTAATTACTTTTGCTGAAGAAGGAAAAGATACTGTTGTTTTTAATAGAGAACAACTATCTAAATTGGCGACAATGGTACAACAAGGTAATAAAGATACTCTAAAAATTGATGTAGTATCTCCTGCTCGCTTCTTCCTTGCAGAAGTGAAAAATTGGAAAAACACTCACGCCGATCCTAAAGGAGCTCTTTTCTTAGCTGAAGCAAAAAAACGAAACTATCTTACTGAGAAATTACGTCCTGAGTTTGAAAAAGCAGTATGGGAGAATTTCTTGAAAGATTTTGATTATTCAGCTTATAATAGTGAACAAGTAGATAGTCTCTTGCGTCCTTATTTAAGAGGTGGGGCTTCCGAATTAAAATCCTATCAAAAAGATTTGGAACAAATTATTTCTCAAACTAAAAGTCGCGAGAATCAGGAAGATAATATAGTAGAAGTAGCAACCCCTATGCCTGTTGATACTCCTGCACCTATAAGAGAATCTAAACCTGTTGCAACAACACCTAAAAGCAACCCTAAACCTAAGAAGAATATTCCTACTTCTCATCCTATTGAGACTACTACAGTTATAGTAGAGGGAGGAGATTCTAAAACAGTAGTGAGACGTACTAGAACAGGGGCAAGACCTCACGCTACTAATGTAAGCCTCACAGAGGAGTTTATTGCTGATTTAAAACGTTTCAACTCTCCTTCTTGCTCTGAAGAAGTGGTGGATAAAGTAAAAATTAATGCAAAACGTCTAAGTAATAGTGATTGGGAAGTTGTATCTTACGATTTTAATCAAAACAAAAATGAAATTGAGGAACGTGTGAGACAATATGTAGCATTCTTTACTGCCGTAAAAACAGGAGGTTCCATAGAAAATCTTAAACCGCCCTATTTTGGAGGACAATCAAATATAATCTATTTTCTTAAAAGAGGGGATAATTTTAAAATTGTAAAAGGAAAAACAAATCTCAAAACTTTTACTGATATTCGTCAGGCAATTATCAATACAGGTGTAGAACCTAAATCAATACGATAATAACCATAAAAACACTATACTATGTTAGAAGTTTTTAATAACCTCGACACTTTACTGAAAGGATTTTGGATGGTAGCAATCCCTACCTCTGTGATTTTTATTATCCAAATGACACTTACATTTATAGGAAGTGATGCCTCCGATGGGACTTCTGCCGATTTTGATGGAGATCTAGATGGAGGTGACACACCTTTTCAGCTTTTTTCTTTCCGTAACTTGATGAATTTTTTGTTAGGATTTAGCTGGACAGGGATTTCATTTTATAAAATTATTAACAATCAACTCCTACTCATAACTTTAGCTATTGTAGTAGGAGTTTTGTTTGTATACTTATTTTTCCTTATTATCAGAGCTCTAATGAGACTTTCAGAAGACAATACTTTCAAACTCTCAGAAACTATAGGAAAAACGGCTGAAGTTTATATTCCTATACCTGAATATAAACAGGGGAGGGGTAAAGTAACAATTAGCATACACGGTACTATACACGAGTTGGAAGCAATGACTATTGGAGAACGTCTTCCCTCTAATACCATCGTGAAAATAATTTCTATAGACGATGCCGTTTTATTTGTAGAACGATTGTAACAATTCAAAATTATTTCGTACCTTTGCCCTCTATAAAATATAATTGTAAACACAATGAAAATAGCTAAAAAAATATTTAAGTGGGGAGGTATTACACTTTTGCTCCTCATCATTGCAATGATTGCTATTCCTTTTTTCTTTAAAGATACTATTAAAGAAAAGGTGATTGAGATGGCAAATGAGAATTTAAAAGCAAATATTGCTTTGCAAGATGTAGATATCAGTCTATTTAAAAACTTTCCTAAAGCTCAAGTAACCCTCAATAATTTTGTATTAGTAAATAAAGAACCCTTTGTAGGTGATACTCTTTTTGCTGCTAAACATATTGATGTAACTTTGAGTATAAAAGATTTATTAGCGGGTAACTACAATTTGTTAGGTGCTAATGTGAGGGATGCTTCTGTATACATCCACCTTAATAAAGAAGGAGCTGGTAACTTTGATATCGCCATCCCTTCCGATAAACCTGAAGAGGAATCTGCTCCTATCAAACTTGATATTCAACAATATAACGTTGAAAATTTAAAATTTACTTTTAAAATGGATGATGGTAATCTCTTTATGGAAGTAGCCGACATCTATCATAGCGGAAAAGGTAACTTTGCTGAAGAAGTGTTGGATTTAGATACACAAACTAAAGCCAATGTAACTTTTGCAATGGATAAAAGTACTTTTATGAAACAAGTGCCTATTACACTTCAAGCTATTTTAGGTATTGACCTAAAAAATCAAAAGTACACTTTCAAACAAAATAAAGCTACTGTAAACCGCTTAGATTTAGTGTTTGATGGATTTATTCAGCTATTAGAAGAAGGACAACGTTACGATCTTACTTTTAGCACCCCTACTAATTCATTCCAAAACTTCTTAGCTCTTATTCCTGAAGAGTACTCCAAAAATATTGAAAATGTAAAAACTACAGGTAATCTCACTCTCAAAGGCTTTGCAAAAGGAGATATGGTAGGTGATAAAATCCCTACTTTTGGTATTGAAATGTATGCTGATAATGCTTCTTTCAAATATCCAAACCTTCCTAAAACAGTGCGTGATATCACTATTGACCTCAAAGTAAATAATGATACTGGAATTACTAATGATACCAAAATAAACCTTAATAAGTTTACAATGAGTATTGATCAAGACCATTTCTCCGCTCGTGCTAATGTGAGTAATATGGTAGTAAATCCGTTTGTAGATATGGCTTTGAAAGGTACTGTCAACTTAGCTAACTTATCACAAGCTTACCCTATTTCTTTAGATAAAAAGTTTTCAGGAATCCTCCGTGCAGATATTGCTACACAGTTGGATATGAAATCAGTAGAAGCTAAAAAATATCAAAATATCAAAGCTCAAGGCACTTTGTCTCTTTCTCAATTTGTATATGCAGGCGAAGAGTTTGTCAAACCTTTCCATATTGATAACTTGAATGTAACATTTAATCCTTCACACATTGGCTTATCTCAATTCGATGCTCGTACAGGTGAAACTGATTTACATCTCACAGGAACAATCGATAACCTATATGGTTTTGCTTTTAGAAAAGAAATTCTCAAAGGGAACTTCAATCTCTCATCCAACAAATTAGTAGTGAATGATTTCATGCAACCAGCTGCTAAAGAGGCTACTACTCCCACAAAACAAGAAACTAAAGAAACTCCTAAAATAGAGGCTAAAACACCAACTCAAGCAGCTATAAAGGTTCCAGCTTTCTTAGATTGTACTCTTACAGCCAAAGCTAATACAGTGTCATACGACAATTTGAAATTGAGCAATGTATCTGGTAAACTAATTATAAAAGATGAAAAAGTAGCTTTAGAAAACTTAAAATCAGATATCTTTGGAGGTAACATAGCGCTCTCTGGTGATGTGTCTACTAAAGAAAAAACACCTACTTTTGATGTGGATTTAAACCTCAATCGTGTTAATATTCCCGAAGCTTTCTCTCAAATCACAATGTTAGAGAAAATTGCTCCTATTGCTAATGCTGTACAAGGTAAGGTGAATACAGTTATCAATGTGAAAGGTTCTTTGAAAAATGATTTAACTCCTGAAATTAATAGCATTTCAGGCGATTTATTTGCAGCGCTAATAGACTCTAAAATTGATAGCCAAGGTTCAGCCTTACTCTCAGCCTTAGATAGTCAATTTACAGGATTAAATTTAGCCAATCTTAACTTAAAAGACATAAAAGCTGCTGTTGATTTTGAAGATGGAAAAGTCAAAATCAAACCTTTTACTATCAAATATAAAGATGTAGGCATAGAGGTAGCTGGTTCTCACGGTTTTGACCAACAGATGAATTATAAGTTAACCTTTAACGTTCCTCCTCAAATGCTAGGAAAAGAAGCTGAAGGCTTATTGGCAAAACTTACTCCTGAAAATCAGAAAAAGATAAGTAATTTGCCTGTAGTAGCAACAGTAGGTGGTACTTTTAAAAAACCTCAAGTGAGTACCGATGCTAAAACTGTAGTAAAGGATTTGGCTACCCAAATAGCAAAAAATCAAATTAATAATCTTACAGCTAAAGGTACTGATGCCCTACAACAAGCTTTAGGTTCTAAAACTAATTCAGGTACTGCTGCCGAAGTAACTCAAACCATTGGAGGGTTAATGAAAAACAAAGATAGTACAATGACTAAAGTGAAAGAAAAAGCCAAAGAGGAGGCTAAAAAAGAAGCTAAAAAACAATTAGGTAACTTCCTTAAAGGCTTAGGCGGAAAAAATGAAGGTGAATAAAACAAAAATAAATAGAATTATATATGTATAAAGTAGTACTTTTACGCCACGGACAAAGTGAATGGAATAAGCTCAACCTATTCACAGGGTGGCAAGATGTAGATTTAACTGAGCAAGGAGTACAAGAAGCTCGTGAAGCAGGACGTGTAATGAAAGAAGAAGGTTTCAAATTTGATGTTGCCTACACATCTGTACTTAAAAGAGCTATCAAAACTTTGAACAATGCTTTAGAAGCAATGGGTGACCTTTGGGTACCTACTCACAAAAGCTGGAGACTCAATGAAAAAAGTTATGGAGCACTACAAGGTTTAAACAAAGCTGAAACAGCTGCTAAATATGGTGAAGACCAAGTACTTTTATGGCGTCGCTCTTATGATGTACGTCCTCCATTTATTGAAGAATCCGATGAACGTCACCCATCACACGACCGTCGCTATGCTACCCTTACTAAAGAAGAAAAAACAGCTGGCGAAAGTTTGAAAGATTGTTATGATCGTATGTTGCCTATATGGTTCAATGAGATAGCTCCTGATATCAAAGCTGGTAAAAGTGTAATCATTGCAGCTCACGGTAATAGTTTGCGCTCATTAGTTCAATACCTCGACGGACTTTCTGAGGATGAAATCCTTAAACTCAACATCCCTACAGGGGTGCCTTTGGTGTATGAACTCGATGCTAACTTAAAACCTATCAAGCACTATTACTTAGGTGACCAAGAAGCAATTGCAGCTGCTATCAATAGTGTAGCAAATCAAGGTAAATCAAAATAGTACTTATTTTATCAAAAATACCTCCAAGAAATTTTATTCTTAGGAGGTATTTTTTTATCTATAAAATAATAACTGAACCTTAAAAATATTCAATTCAACACTTCAAACAATAAAAACATCTCATAATTTTTTTCTATCCAATGTATTTGTAATTCAAAAATAATAATTATTTTTGCACTCGAATAGTAATATACTATCTTTGAATTAAAAAAATATATTTAATTACTAAAAACTTTGGTCGCTGAAAATGAACATCTTATTTTTAAGTTATTTTCACTCTGCACGCACTCATTCCTTGCAAATTAAGTTCAAGGCTAAAAGTCTTTCACCACTTCGTATTTGAATCAGGTGTAGTTAGGTAATAAAAAAATAGGTAATAAATGATGTTACCTATATCTTTTACTAAAAATTATTAATTATTTAAATTACACTGTACAAATGAAAAATAAATATATAGACCTAATTGACCAAACCTACTATTTTCCACAAGATGAATTTACTTTAGATGGTGATGAACTTCGCTTTCACAATATTGATTTGATGGAACTCGTACGCAAGTATGGAGCTCCTCTCAAATTTATGTATTTGCCTAGAATATCCGAGAATATTCAACGTGCCAAAAAATGGTTTGAAAAAGCTATTAAAAAACATAAGTACAAAGGAGCATACAACTACTGCTATTGCACCAAGAGTTCTCATTTCAAACACGTAATGGTAGAAGCTTTGAAGAATGATATCCACATGGAAACCTCTTCAGCTTTTGATATTAACATTATCAACAACCTTATCAGCGAAGGATTGATTACCAAAGAGAATTATATTTTGTGTAATGGTTTTAAACGAGATGCCTATATTGATGGTATCGCAGGCCTCATTAATCGAGGCTATCAAAATTGCATACCTATCATTGATAATTATGAAGAAATCAATTTGTTTGAAGAAAAAATAAAAGGATCATACAATATTGGTATTCGCATTGCTTCTGAAGAAGATCCTCGTTCAGAGTTTTATACTAGCCGCTTAGGAATTGGTTATAAAAATATTGTACCTTTCTACAATCGTGAAATAAAGGATAATCCTAAAGTGCATCTCAAAATGTTGCACTTCTTTATCAATACAGGTATTAAAGATAATGCTTATTATTGGAATGAACTTCTCAAATGTTTGCGTGTATACATTCAACTAAAAAAAGTAGCTCCTGAACTTGATAGTCTCAATATTGGTGGAGGTTTCCCTATCAAGAGTTCATTAGCTTTTGAATATGACTATGCTTATATGGTTGATGAGATTATCCGACAGATAAAAATCACTTGTGATCAAGAAAAAGTTCCAGTACCTAATATTTTTACGGAATTTGGTAGTTTTACAGTAGGTGAAGCAGGAGGAGCTATCTACGAGATAATGTATCAAAAGCAACAAAACGACCGTGAAAAGTGGGATATGATCAACTCCTCTTTTATCACTACTTTGCCTGATTCTTGGGCAATTAATAAACGTTTTGTGTTATTGCCAATCAATCGTTGGAATGATGAATATGAACGTGTGCTCCTTGGAGGACTTACCTGTGATGGGGATGATTACTATAATAGCGAGCAGAATATGAATGCAATCTATTTACCTAAATATAACAAAAATAAACCTCTCTATATAGGCTTTTTTAATACAGGAGCATATCAAGATAGTATTGGAGGAGTAGGAGGTTTGCAACACTGTCTTATTCCACAACCTAAAATAGTTCTTATCGATAAAGATAAGGATGGTAACCTTACCTCTCGTCTCTTTATGGAACAACAAAAAGCTGATGAAATGTTAAAGATTTTGGGTTACTAAATTTTATGTTATAAACTTTGTCAAGGTCTCGGGACTTTGACAAAGTTTTTATACTTTTCCCCAAAGCCTAACACCTTTTTCTCTAACTTCTAAAAGAATGAAATACATAGTTTTATTTTTCCTATTAACAACAACTTTATGCGCACAAGATACGACTTCTACTAAAAAATACCACTATAAAATGTGGATAAAACCCTCCTTGAGCATCAATTATCTTGCTGTGGATATAGAAGATGCTCCTATCAATGAAGCTCTAAAAAATAAAACTATATTGCCTAACTACCCTCTTACAATGGGATTAGGTTTAGGAGTTCATAATACCTATATAAATCTTGACTATGCTAGAGGGCTAATGCCTTTGCGCAATGAGGATAAATATGGAAAAACAAGTTATTTTGATTTTCAAATACATTCTTTTATTAATAATAAATTTTTATTAGATCTTTATTATCAAAGTTATAAAGGTTTCTATTATGAAGATGGTCAAGATATACATCTTCTCAAAGATGCTCGTGTACAACAGATAGGAAGTGAATTTTTGTATTTTACTAAATGGAGAGAAACCTCTTTAAGAAATATTTTTAATCCAGAGGGTAATCAATTAAAGCCTTTGTTTAGTTTTTATTTTGGAGGAGGTGTTTTTTACCACAAACTTAGCTTGCCTCTTAATTCTCCAGATAAAATTGATGATTTCAAACATATACAAGCTGGATTTAGTGGAGGGGTTGCTAACCTTTGGGAGCTCACCCCTAATCTCACTTTTAGTGGTTTAGTAGGTTTGGGCTTCTATTTTGGTGGAGAAACAGCTCCTATAAGTAAAATGAAGCTCAATCAATATGTAAATTTTAGATATAACCTAGCTCTTACTTATAAAATTAAAAACTCAACAATAGATTTTTCAATACTTCATAATAATAAACGTGTTTATTTCAATAATTCCGATCTTGTAAGTATTAAAAACTCTACTTTTAGGATAAGTTTTACGCAACAACTCAATGTAACTACTCGCCATAACAACAAAGTGATGAGGTTCTTAGGAATGTAATCTATTTCTTTTGAGAAAACAATAATCTAATAATCAAAATAATACAATTGGTATAATATTTGTTTCTAAATAAAAAGTTAAAAATATTTGGTATTTTTAAAATAAAGCACTACATTTGCGAATTATAAATAAATACATAAAACAAAAAACTGTTTTAAAATTGCAAAACAATATGAGAAAACCATTATTAATGGCTGCTGCACTACTTATTTCGGCAGTCGCATTCGGACAAAAAAAAGAACTCAAAGAGATTGAAAAACAAATCCGTAAAGGAGATTTGACAACAGCTCAAAGTGGTTTAAATGCCATTAAAGGAAGTGTAGAAGGTACTGAGTTCGCTCCTCAATTCTATTTCTTAGAAGCTCAAGCTAATATTGAACTAACCAAGAAAAACAAAAGTTTAGCTTCTTTGCAAGATGCAACTGCTGCTTTTGCTAAAGTAAAACAACTAGAGGGAGGTAAAGGAAAGTATACTAATCAATTACAATCTTTATCTGAAGAAGCTATGAACTTTGCAGTTGGTCAAGCTCAAGAAAAGTACAAAGCTAAGGATTACAAAAATGCTTCAGTAGCTTTTGAACAAGTATATCGCCTTAGCGCTCGCGATACTGTGTTCTTGTACAATGCTGCTGTAGTAGCAGTAGAAGGTAAAGACTATGATAAAGCCGTAAAATTGTACTCAGAACTTAAAGACCTTGGTTATGATGGAGCTGAAACACTTTATATCGCAACCAATAAACAAACTAAACAAGATGAGACTTTCTCTGATAAAAACCAAGCTGAACTAATGGTAAAAGCAGGGACTCACGAAAAAGCAAGAGTTGAAAAAACACCTTCTAAACGCGCCGATATCATAAAAAACATAGCCTTTATCTATGTAGAACAAAAGAAAGTTGATGAGGCTATCAAAGCATTTGAAGATGCTAAAAAAGCATATCCTAAAGATGCAAACATCATCCTTGCTGAAGCTTATGTATACTTGCAGTTAGATAATAAAGAAAAATTCAAACAACTAATGCAAGAAGCTGCTCAATTAGATCCAAATAATGCTGACCTTCACTACAATATTGGGGTAATCAATATGCAACAAGGTAATATTTTGGAAGCTCGCAAAGGTTTTGAACAAGCTCTTAAAATTAAACCTAACTATGCAGATGCTGCCTTAAATATCTCTACAAGCTATATCAATGAAGGGAATAGTTTGATTGAACAAATGAATGGTTTAGGAAACTCTAAAGCAGATATCGCTAAGTTTGAAGCATTAAGAGACCAAAAAGATGGTTTATTCAAAAAAGGTGCTGAAGTATTAGAAAACTATACTAAAACAAATGGTAATGTTGAAAACATCTTAGAACAATTGAAGAACATCTATGGAGCTTTAGGAGATAGTGCTAATTTCCAACGTGTAAAAAAACTTTTAGGACAATAATTGAATCCTATGAAAATGAAAAATAGGAATTAGAGAGAAAAGTCTAATTCCTATTTTTTTATTCCTATTCAATAAAATATTCTATTTTGTCGAAATGCGTTATTTTATAGAACTCTCTTTCTTTGGTAAAAATTATCACGGTTGGCAATCTCAACCGAAGGCTATTTCTGTGCAAGAAGTTTTAGAGCAAGGACTTTCAACAATACTTCGAACTCCTATAAGTATAGTAGGAGCAGGACGTACTGATAGTGGTGTACACGCTTCACAAATGTTTGCTCATTTTGATGTAACTGAACCTTTACCTACCAACTTTGTGCATAGACTAAACGCTTTCTTGCCAAAAGATATTGCTGTTCACAATATATATGAGATGAAACCAGATGCTCATACCCGATTTGATGCTCTCAAACGTACCTATCAGTATCATATTAGTACTCAAAAAGATGTGTTTGCGTATGATTATGCAATGTTTTTCACTCATACATTAAATATAGCAATAATGAATGAAGCTGCTCAAATTCTTCTTGATTATAGCGATTTTCAATGTTTTTCTAAAACTCATACCGATGTAAAGACTTTTATATGCAAAATTTATAAAGCACATTGGGAGAAAATAGACAAACAATTAGTCTTTACCATCACAGCCGATCGTTTCTTGCGTAATATGGTGCGTGCTATCGTAGGAACTCTTATAGATGTTGGATTACAAAAGCTATCACTCACAGACTTTGAAGATATTATTCTCAGCAAGAATAGAAGTAAAGCAGGAGCTTCAGTACCAGCTTGTGGTTTGTTTCTCACTCATATAGAATATCCAGAAGATATCTTTATTCAAAAAATCAATTAAATTATTAGTATTATTCAGTGAAATTCATTACTTTTGCAAACTTTTTTAAATAAAACTAGAAATGAAATATCTACAAAACAAATACTTAAAAATAGTTGTAGCTGTCCTTATTGTAGCTTGGGCAGTATACCAATTCACTCGAGGAAATATAGGAAATGGCATTGCTCTCATTTTTCTATCACTTATTCCTATTTTATTGTATTTTCGCAATGAGTTTATATTACTTACCTTTTTGCGTTTGCGAAAACAAGATTTCGCAGGAATGGAAAAATGGCTTGGCAAAATCGTAGACCCCGAAACAGCCTTATTACGTAAACAACAAGGTTATTACAATTATATGTACGGAATTATCTATTCACAAAAAAATCTTACACAAGCTGAAAAATATTTTCGTAAAGCTTTGCAATTGGGACTTACTATGAGTTACGATGTAGCAATGGCAAAATTGAGTTTAGCAGGTATAATGATGCAGAAACGGAAAAAACGTGAAGCTCAAGACCTTCTTACAGAAGCTAAAAAATTAGATAAGCAAAATCTTATGACCGAACAGATAAAAATGATGCAACAACAACTTAAGAAAATCTAAAATAAACTAACATTTCTTCGATATTTTAGTTTACATTAGAAATTATTATAAAGTTTATTTAGGACTTATTGTTTTTTCAAATGCTATTACTAGTGTCCACTAAAAAAATGACACTAATCAAAATTAAATAATAGAGGTTCACTTGAACTATTTCGTTCTTTGTCATTACTAGTGGTGCGTTGATTTTTTTAAAACTCTTGTAAGTGATTGATATTTAGTTGTTTATAAAGGTTTTTTCTTTCGGCGATTTGAATTTATATTTTATACTGAAATTGATATAATTTATTGATATATAGCTATTTATATTATAGTGATTTTTGAAATGAGTTAAATTTGCATTTTATATAAAATGTAATGAACTCAGGTAAATACGTTTTTTCTCAGATTACAGACTTTATTAATCGAGATGAATTTAACAAATGTGTAAAACACTATAATGCTAATAAATGGGTTCGAGATATGAATTGTTGGCATCTTTTCTTATAATTATTGTTTGGTCAATCATCTGGTTCAGAGTCTCTTAGAAACATTTGTATAGCGTTAGAGTCTCATTCGGATAAACTATATCATATGGGAATAGGCAAAGCTGTTGAACACACTTAACTATCTCGAGCCAATGAGAAAAGAGATTGGCATATTTTTGCTGATTTTGGTCAGTACCTTATAGAAAAAGTCTTTCTATTCAAAAATACGTTTAGAGAAAATTGACCTTTCAAACCAAGTGTTTGCGCTTGATTCAACAACTATCTCAGTAAGTATTAACCTATTATCATAGGCTTTAGGAAAATATTCACGAGGTGCTGTAAAAATCCATACCGCTATTGATATGCGCGGAAATATACCAAGTTTTATACTTGTAACAGACGGCAAATATCATGATAGTAACGTCTTAGATGAAATAGAACCTATTGAAAATGCTATTTATGTAATAGATAAGGCTTATGTTGATTTCAAAGCTCTTTATAGATTTAATGAATTGGAGTCCTTTTTTGTTACAAGAGCAAAGGAAAACCTTAAATATACTATCATTGAAAACAATTTTAACATAGATAAATAGTACAGGTCTTGTATATGATAGAGTAATTTCTTTGACTACAGCCAATTCGTATAAATCATATCCTAAAAATCTACGTTTAGTAGGTTATTATGATGCTGAAAAAGATGAAACATTTGAATTTTTAACCAATAACTTTGAAGCATCTGCTTTAGAGATAGCGAATTTATATAAAAGGTGCTGGCAAATAGAGATCTTTTTCAAATGGATAAAGCAGAATTTATCTATAAAGAAACTTTGGGGGCATTCAAAAAATGCTGTTAAGATTCATATATGGGTAGCAATAATAACCTATCTAATAGTAGCATATATCAAAAATATATCAAAAAGTGAATTAACTATATATCAAATAATTGAAATATTCAGAATTTCTCTATTTGATAAAAAACTTATTAAAAATTTGATTGTCAAAGATAAAGATAAAATTGAAATAGAACAACCTAATTTATTTAACCTTTAAAATCAACGCACCAGCAATATTATGGAAAGAATAATAAAGACCTAATGACTGCACCCATTTACAAAAATCTTTCATATTGTTTATACTTTATAGGTAAAAGCTATATAGGAGAAGTAAATTCCTACGATTATAAAGAAAACACCTGTAATAAAACCAATAATACGCGCCATATCACGGCCTAAATAACGGCTTATTTGCCCCATAGTCCAATTATTTTGGTAATGTTTATCGGGTTCGTATAGCCAATCCCAGTTTTTTAGAGCGCCTATGATGAGGCAAATACCAAAAGCAGCGAGCAAAAGAGCTACAATACCACCAAATGTAATAGGGTTTTTACCTACCCAATTTTTAAATGTTTCCATAGTGTTTAATATTATAGACAAACAAAAATAATAAACTTATTTTTAGAGGGCGATTGGCAAATCGCTCCTATAATATGCCAAAAAAGCGAATGATTATCAGTGAGTAAACTTTGCCAAAGTCTGAAACTTTGGCAAAGTGTAACGATACTTATGCTTCTATCATTTGCATAGCTTTTAGAGCTTGGTATACACTGTTGATGTTTTCAAAAATGAGCAATAGACGCAAGCCGTTGCGGGTTTCTTTCTCTTGCATACGACACTTATCGGGGTAGCGTTGTACAAAGAGCAGTAGCTTTTGGAAGCGCGCACTTTGATAGAACGGACTATTTTGGTCGGCAATGAAATAGCCCGTCATCTTTCCGTTTTTCATTACAAGTTTCTCAATTCCCATACGGGTAGCCAACCATTTTACACGTACACTATTGAGCAAGTCAATAGCTTGAGGGGGTAACTTGCCAAAACGGTCGATAAGGTTGCGTTCATAGACTTGTAAGGCTTCCTCATTGGGCAGATTACTCAGTTCGTTATAAAGATTGAGTCGTTCGGCTACTCTATTGACATAAGTGTCAGGGAAGAGCAGTTCAAAGTCACTATCTATTTGAGTATCGCTGAGGTAAGTTTTGTCTTCTTCGGTGGTGTGGTATAGTTCAGAGAACTCATTTTCTTTGAGTTCTGTTATGGCTTCTTGTAATATCTTTTGGTAGGTATCAAAGCCTATTTCATTGATAAAACCACTTTGCTCTCCACCCAAGAGGTCGCCAGCCCCTCTAATCTCTAAATCTTTCATAGCGATATTGAGTCCGCTTCCTAAATCGGAGAACTGAGCTATCGCTTCAATACGCTTGCGGGCATCGTCGCTCATCGCTATCAGAGGAGGCGTAATGAAGTAGCAAAAAGCCTTTTTATTACTTCTACCTACGCGCCCGCGCATTTGGTGTAAATCGGATAAGCCGAAATTATGTGCATTGTTGATAAAGATAGTGTTGGCATTAGGAACATCTAAACCACTTTCAATAATAGTGGTAGCAACCAATACATCATACCTTCCTTCCATAAAGGCGAGCATTGTCTCTTCTAATTTCTTTCCGTCCATTTGTCCGTGACCAATGGCGATACGAGCATCAGGGAGCAATCGCTGAATCATTCCAGCCACCTCTTGAATATTTTCAACCCTATTGTGCATAAAGAATACTTGTCCGCCACGCTGAATTTCATAACGAATACCATCGCGTATTACCTCTTCATTGAAAGGTACTACTTGCGAATCAATAGGGTAGCGGTTAGGAGGAGGGGTATTGATAACCGAAAGATCGCGGGCAGCCATCAAACTGAATTGTAGTGTGCGTGGGATAGGCGTAGCGGTGAGCGTAAGTACATCGAGGTTTTCTTTGAGGGTTTTGAGCTTATCCTTCACACCTACGCCAAACTTTTGCTCTTCATCAACAATCAGTAATCCTAAATCTTTATAAGTAACCTTTTCGCCTACTATTTGATGTGTACCAATAATAATATCTAACTGACCTTTAGCTAGTTCTTCTAAGATGATTTTCTTTTCCTTGGCTGTGCGGAATCGGTTGAGATAATCGATGCGCACAGGAAAGTCTTTCATACGCTGGCTAAATGTTTGAAAGTGTTGGAAAGCCAGTACTGTAGTAGGTACAAGTACGGCTACTTGCTTGCCATTATCGACAGCTTTGAAGGCAGCACGAATGGCTACTTCAGTTTTCCCGAAGCCTACATCACCACACACCAACCTATCCATAGGTTTAGAGCTTTCCATATCAGCTTTTACTTCGGCAGTAGCCTTACTTTGGTCGGGAGTATCCTCATACAAGAATGAGGCTTCCAACTCGTTTTGCATATAACTGTCGTGAGCAAAAGCAAATCCTTGGGCTTCTTTTCGTTTGGCATATAACTGAATGAGGTTGAACGCAATTTCTTTTACACGAGCCTTGGTTTTCTGTTTGAGGGCTTTCCATGCTCCTGAACCTAATTTATAAATCTTAGGAGGTTTGCCATCTTTTCCGTTATATTTACTAATCTTATGTAGCGCGTGAATGCTAACGAATAACACATCGCGGTCTCCATAAATCAGTTTGATAGCTTCTTGTTGTTTGCCTTCTACTTCAATCTTTTGTAAACCAGCGAACTTACCAATACCGTGGTCTATATGTGTAACATAATCACCTACCTCTAATTGCATCAGTTCTTTAAGTGTAATGGCTTGTTTTTTTGCATAACCATTCTTTAGCTGAAATTTATAATAGCGTTCAAAGATTTGATGATCAGTGAATACATTGTATTTTAATTCAGTATCTACAAAGCCAGCGTGTAGCGATAATTGTACCGTTTGGTAAGGTACTTTTTGTTCCATTTCCTCAAAAATATCTTGAAATCGCTTGGCTTGTTGTTCACTTCCGCAGAGGATATAGTTTTGAAATCCTTCTTCGTGTTTGTTGTTGAAGTAACTAATAAGGAGTTCAAACTGTTTGTTAAAAGAAGGTTGCGGGGTGGTATGAAAAGAGAACTCCTTTTTGTTTTTAGAAGCGGGAGTTGTAGCATTGATGTTTACTTGTTGGAATCTCTGGATTTGTTTTAATAAGTCTGTTGCTTGACAATAGAGTTCCTCTGGAGGGGTACGTTTTACTTCATTGGGGAGCTTTTGATAAATATCGGTAGCTTTAGCAAAGAGTTTTTCAATTTTAGCATCAAAAAATCCCATATCCTTACCAATGAATAGCGTTTGCTCACTGATATACTCCAAGAATGACTGTCGTATCTCATCACTTTCTTTGTTTTCTACATTAGGGATAATTGTAATTTTTGATAGTTGAGCAGTAGATAACTGACTTTCTACATCAAATGTACGGATGCTATCAACTTCGTTTCCAAAGAATTCAATGCGATAAGGTTCATTATTTGAAAAAGAAAATACATCTACAATCCCACCACGTACCGAGAACTCACCAGGTTCGGTAACAAAATCAGTGCGGTTGAAATGGTAGCTGAAAAGCACTTCATTGAGAAAATCAATAGTGAGTGAGTCTCCTTTTTGGATTTTTAGCGTATTTTTTTCTAATTGCTTTCGCGTGATGACCTTCTCAAAAAGTGCTTCGGGGTAGGAGACTATGAGTAATGGTTTTGTACTATGACTCAATTGGTTGAGGACTTCAGCACGCAATAACACATTGGCATTATCGGTATCTTCAATTTGATAAGGTCGACGATAGCTATCAGGAAAGAAAAGTACCTGTTGTTCTCCTACTAAGGTTTCTAAATCATTGAGCATGTAGGCACTTTCTTCTTTATCGGGTAGCAGTACTAATAGAGGTCTATGGACTGTATTGAACAAGTTAGCTATTACTATTGACAAAGAAGCCCCTGCCAATCCCGTAACCTCTGCATTTTCTTTTGTTTGTAGGTGTTTTAATAGAGATTGATAAGTGCTGTTTTCAGTAAATTGTTGTAGGAATGATTTCACAGTAAATTATAAAATATTAAAGTAGTGCTTCAACGTTGATAAGTGGATTGTTTAACTTGTCTTTCAAAATGACTTCAATGCCTTTTTTTAAGGTTTGAGTAGATGACGGACAGCCACTGCAAGCCCCTTGTAAGAGTACTTCTATGTGATGGGTGTCGCGGTTGTAAGAAATAAATTGTATGTTACCTCCATCGGATGCTACAGCGGGTTTTACATATTGTTCTATGATAGCTACGATTTGTTGCGATATTTCGTCGGTAGTAACCATAGAGAGCAAGCGCGCTTGGGCTTCTTCTTGTCGCCTTTTTATCTCGGCAGGGTTAATGATAGGGCGACCTTCACTTAGGTATTTACGGATATAATCGCGCAAGTCGGCAGCTATCATTTCCCATTCTTCCATACCTTTTTTGGTGAGCGATATATAATTATCATCAAAAAAAACTTCTTCAATAAATGGAAAACGCGTTAAGAGAGTTGCAGCCATAGGTGCCTCTGAGGCTTCTTCTATTGATTTATACTCTATTACAGTAGGTACCAAACGCTTGTTGGCTACGAACTTCATCACGGTGGGGTTGGGGGTTGTTTCAGTATATACAGTAATAGCTTCCCCCATAGGTTTTCCAGCTTCGCCTAATAATATATCTTTACCGGATTGCAAATACACTAATACTTGCTGAGCAACCTCTTCCTGAACTTCTTTCCATTCAACAATGGGAAAGCGTTTCAAAGCAATGAAATTACTCGAAATATAAACAGTTTTTACAAAGGGCAAATAAAAGAGCTCCTTAGCTAAAGGAGCGTTTTTAGCTTCATCTATGTTTTTAAACTCATAACTCCCTTTTACCAAAGGTCTGTTAGCTTCGAGTTTGATGATGTCGGGGTTAGCAGTAGGTTGTATTTTCAGGGTAAGGTCTGTCATTTTATTTGTCTTTACGTCCGAAATCGGCAGGATTTTCGCCCCACGCTTGGGTTTCCCATTTTAAAATAGGGTTAGGATAAGTATTGTTGTGTAGCCATTGTTCAGCACGGGCTATCAGTTCAAATATTTTTTCGTTATGAGAGGTGCGTGGCACTTTAGTTTTGCACACCTTTTGGCGCACCCAGTTCATCGCTATTTTGCTATCAGAGTAGACCGGTAAGCTGAGGTTGCGTTGCTTCATAAAGGCTAAAGCGTGTACGATAGCCAAAAACTCCCCTATGTTGTTCGTGCCGTCTTTTATTGGTGCAATTCTAAATATTTCGGCTTGAGTTTCGGTATCTACCCCTCGGTATTCCATAATTCCAGGGTTACCACTGCAAGCAGCATCAACAGCTATAGAAGGCAATATGGGGGAACCTATACGCTCTAATTCTAAGGGGGATAGGGTAGGAGAGGAGTCTACTTTCTTACCTTTGTATTGCTCAAAGCTCTCATTGAAGGCTTTTTCAGCCATTGCCTGACTCTCAAAACTCTTAAATTTAGCATACGGATAGCCTTCAACGGCTTTTTTGCACTTATCCCACGAGCTAAAGATACCCGTTTTGTGCCCTTCCCACACTACATAGTACTTCTTTTTTGGCATTTTAAAGGAAGAATATTAATACTAAAAGAACCATTACAATGGCAATTACTCCGATGATAATATTGTTGTCATTTTCTTTCATCGTACCAATTTCTTATACTTAATCCTTGTAGGTGTTACCTCTTTGCCAAGGCGTTTTTTCTTGTTCTCTTCATATTCTGAGAAGCTACCTTCAAAGAAATATACTTGCGAGTCGCCCTCAAAAGCTAAAATATGGGTGCAGATACGGTCTAAGAACCAACGGTCGTGCGAGATTACTACAGCACAGCCTGCAAAGTTTTCCAACCCTTCCTCTAGGGCGCGTAGGGTATTCACATCCAAATCGTTGGTAGGCTCGTCCAACAGTAATACGTTACCTTCTTCTTTTAGGGTCATAGCAAGGTGCAAGCGGTTACGTTCGCCTCCCGAGAGGGTCGCTACTTTCTTGTTCTGCTCACTACCGCCAAAGTTAAATCTACTTAGGTAAGCACGCGAGTTCACCTGTCTGCCACCCATCATTATCAGGTCTTGTCCGCCTGAGAAGTTCTCCCAAATAGACTTTTCGGGGTCTATCTGCTTATGAGTTTGGTCTACATAAGCTATTTTTACGGTTTCGCCTACCAAAAACTCACCGCTATCAGGTTTTTCTTCCCCCATAATCATACGGAAAATGGTAGATTTACCTGCTCCATTAGGTCCTATTACCCCTACAATACCTGCTTGTGGCAATACAAAATTAAGGTCGTCATATAATAATTTATCACCAAAGGCTTTAGCTACGTGACGTGCTTCTATCACGTTGGTTCCTAAACGAGGTCCGTTAGGGATGTATATTTCAAGTTTTTCTTCTAATTGTTTTTGGTCTTCATTGAGCAATCGGTCGTAGTTCTGCAAACGTGCCTTTTGTTTGGCTTGTCGCCCTTTAGCACCTTGTCGTACCCATTCAAGCTCGCGCTCTAACACCTTTTGGCGTTTGCTTTCAGTTTTCTGTTCTTGAGCGAGTCGTTTGGCTTTCTGGTCGAGCCAAGACGAGTAGTTACCTTTCCACGGAATTCCTTCTCCGCGGTCGAGCTCCAATATCCAGCCTGCTACATTATCCAAGAAATAACGGTCGTGGGTTACGGCTATCACGGTACCGGCGTACTGTTGCAAGTGTTGTTCTAACCACAATACCGATTCGGCATCGAGGTGGTTTGTAGGCTCATCAAGTAACAAGACATCGGGTTGTTGCAAGAGTAGACGACAGAGTGCTACCCTACGGCGTTCTCCTCCCGAAAGCACTTTGATAGGTGTATCAGGCTCAGGGGTGCGGAGGGCTTCCATAGCTACTTCCAGCTGGTTATCGAGTTCCCAAGCGTTTAAGGCATCAATCTTATCTTGTAGCTCGGCTTGTTTATCCATCAACTTTTGCATCTTATCGGGGTCAGAATAGTTTTCTTCCAAGCCGAAAAGGTCGTTGATATGGTTAAACTCATCGAGTAGTTTAACGGTTTCGGCTACGCCTTCGCGTACTACCTCTATCACGGTTTTCTCATCATCAAGGTGTGGTTCTTGTTCCAAATACCCTACAGTGTAGTTAGGAGCGAAAACCACTTCGCCCTGATAGTTTTTATCAATTCCTGCTATAATTTTTAGTAAAGATGACTTACCAGAGCCATTAAGACCTAAAATACCTATTTTAGCTCCATAAAAGAAACTCAAGTAGATGTCTTTTAGAACTTGTTTATTAGTAGATGAATAGGTTTTGCTTACCTTATTCATCGAAAAAATAATCTTTTTATCGTCTGCCATAATGTAATTAGCTAATATAGTGATTAGTAAATTTGGTGCAAAAATAATAAAAAAACTGGTATAGTTCAAAACTACACCAGTTTTTATTATCTATGTTATGTGAAATTTTAGAATCTAAAGACGCCGCCAATACCTAATACAGTTTCAAAGAAGAAGAAATCGTGTTTAGCTTTATCGGCTATATCGTAAGTAGTGCGTACGTCGTACATATTGATATAACCACCTTTAAGTTCACCAACTACACGAAAATACTTTAAGAAAGTGAGGTGTAATCCAGCTTTAGCATTTACTCCTACCCCTGCAATGTGAAATTCGTCGTAACGTTCTTTATTGAGGAGCTTTGTATTAGATTTTGGATATAAAGCGCCAAAACCAAGTCCTTCTGTTAAGCTCACTTGTAATATATCAGTGTTACGGATGCCAAACAAACGAGAAATATCATCGATACGATCCCCTTCCACTACTACATAGTTGAGTCCGTCAGTATGTTCAAAGGTGAGGAAATCCTCGCTGAGCAATTTATCGACATTGTTATATACACCATTGTGTGAAGTGCCAGAACCATTGATATATCCATCCATTTTCACAGTTTGCCCGTTTTTCATTACATATTTCATATGGTCTACTCCTATAGAAACAGTGTAATGATCTGAAATGTAATATCCTATGTGAAAATTGGTTTGAGGGATAGTCATTCGCAAAGGATTGATATAGTCGATATGCCAACCTTTAGGACGGTCTACCGCTTCAACATCTTTGATGGTAAAATCGTAGCCATTACCAGTGAAAGTAATATTAGAATTAGAGTACCAGCCGCGATTACCACCCCAGAAGAAGAAGAATTCACCTTTGTTATGAGCAGTGTAAAGTTCTTTAGGCGTTTCTTGTGAAAAAAATGTTAGGGTGCTCATTCCTAATGCTATAGTGATAAAATTTTTTTCATTAATGATTATTTTTAGTTATTGATTTTTACAAGATTAGCATTGCATCGCCATAAGAATAAAACTTGTATTTTTGTTCTACAGCTTCTTTATAGGCACGCATAATGAGATCGTGACCAGCAAAAGCAGATACCATCATCAGTAAAGTAGATTTAGGAGTGTGGAAATTAGTGATCATCGCATTGGCAACACTAAAATTGTAAGGAGGGAAAATAAATTTATTTGTCCATCCATCAAATGGATTTACGAAGCCATCTGAAGATACTGAACTTTCTAATACACGCATTACAGTTGTCCCTACTGCACATACACGTTTTTTATTTTCTTTAGCAGTATTGATAACTTTTGTCTGGCTTTCAGGAATATGTATCTCTTCACTATCCATTTTGTGTTTAGAAAGGTCTTCTACCTCCACAGGATTGAAAGTTCCTAAACCAACGTGTAATGTTACTTCAGCAAAGTTAATACCTTTAATTTCTAAGCGTTTCATCAAGTGTTTAGAAAAGTGCAGGCCAGCTGTAGGAGCTGCTACAGCACCTTCATGTTTAGCGTAAATAGTTTGGTAACGCTCTTCGTCTTCAGGTTCTACAGGACGAGAAATGTATTTAGGTAGTGGAGTTTGTCCGAGCTCAGTGAGATGTTGACGAAACTCTTCATAGGTGCCATCATATAAGAAACGAAGGGTACGACCACGAGAGGTCGTATTGTCGATTACCTCGGCTACTAATTCGGCATTTTTACCAAAGTAGAGTTTATTGCCTATACGTATTTTGCGAGCAGGATCAACAAGTACATCCCATAAACGTTGTTCAGCGCTCAATTCACGTAATAAAAAAACTTCTATTTTTGCTTTAGTTTTTTCTTTATTACCATATAAGCGAGCTGGGAATACTTTGGTGTTGTTGAGTACAAACACATCGCCATCATCAAAATAATCAATTACATCTTTGAACGACTTGTGTTCAATTTCTCCTGTTTTGCGATGTACCACCATTAGGCGAGCTTCATCGCGGTTTTCGCTGGGATATTCAGCTAATAACTCTTTAGGAAGATCAAAATTAAAGTTTGAAAGTTTCATATATTTTCTACAAAATTATTGTTAGTTTATAAACGGTATCCCACACCTATGGCTATGTGCCCATATTTATAATTATCACTTGGGATACCTTCTTTTCTTTTAGCATTAGGAATATAGAAGTTGATATCTACACTACCTATAAATCTTTTCCACTCACCATAACCTCCTAAAAACAAGCGTGCATTTATCCCTTTTGCATCTCCAAAGTTGATGTTAGGACCTATACCTACTTGCAAACCATTAGTTTTGTGCATTCCACCTAAAATATAGAGAAAAGATACTTGATGAATATGATTATAACGATCGTAATCATCATTTTGTTGAGTTTGCAGGAAAGTATAATCTACACGAGTACTAAATTTAGACAATCGTCCATACTTTTCAGCATCATATCTATCGGCTTGAACATATACATTTATATGTGGGCGAAAAGATAAAGAAGTTGATGAAGAAGAGTCGTTATCTGGTTTTTCTCGGTTATTATATAAAAAAGGAAGTTGCGCTCCTATAACAAAATTGTTTTTAAGAGTTTGTGCCTGAGAAATAAAGGTGAATAGGGAAAATAAAAAAAGAAAATAAACTTTGTTCATTTCTTTATAAAAAAGCTATTGTGTAAAAAGAAAAAAGTCGGGATGACTGGACTCGAACCAGCGACCACACGCACCCCATACGTGTACGCTACCAACTGCGCCACATCCCGATTTTTATTTTTCAGTGTGCAAAAGTATTACTTTTTGTCGAAACTACCAAATAAATAAAAACAAAAAATTTATCTATGCAATTTATTTGTCTGATAATCTGAATCTATGATTTATGTATTATAATTATATTAGCAAATTTATAGAGTTGTTTTATCTATTTCTCTCAATATTCAAAATACAAATTAACTTTTTTAAAATATAAAATATTTCGGATTCTTTATTCCGTATTCACAATTATTTTATAATTTTGCAAAAATAGAATTTAGGAGATAATATGACAACTTTTAAGATAACAGATGAGCTCATTGAAAAGATTCAGCAACTCATTGAACAAAAACAAAATAAAGAACTAACAACCCTCCTAAGTGATTTGCACTATGCTGATATAGCAGAAATCATTCACGAATTAGATACTGAAGAGGGAGTATATATTATTCGTCTTATAGATGCACAAAAAACATCGGATGTACTCACTGAATTAGACGATGATTACCGCGAAAATATCTTAAAAAATCTTTCAGCAAAAGAAATTGCTGATGAAATTATCGAGTTAGACACCGACGATGCTGTAGATATCATTTCTGAACTGCCAGAAGATAGAAAAACAGAAGTTATTTCGCATATCAAGGATGTAGAACATGCAAAAGATATCGTAGATTTGCTTCGTTATGATGAAGATACTGCTGGGGGACTAATGGCGAAGGAGCTCGTAAAGGTAAATGAGAATTGGAATGTACTCAAATGTGTGAAAGAAATGCGAGAACAAGCGGCTCATGTTACTCGTGTACATTCTATTTATGTGGTAGATGATAATGATGTGCTAAAAGGCAGACTTTCACTTAAAGATTTGCTTACTACTTCCACACGATCAGAAGTGAAAGATATTTATATTCCAAAAGTAGACTACGTATATGTTACTGATACTGCTGAAGAAGTAGCTCACATAATGAGTAAGTATGACTTAGAAGCCATTCCTGTAGTGGATGAGATGAAACGCCTTGTAGGACGTATCACTATTGATGACGTGGTGGATGTAATTAGAGAAGAAGCTGAAAAAGACTATCAATTAGCAGCGGGTATCACCAATGATGTAGAGGCAGATGATAATATATGGAAACTCACTAAAGCGCGCTTGCCTTGGTTACTTATTGGAATGTTTGGAGGATTAGGAGCAGCGAGTATTATCAATGGTTTTCAGGATACGATGATGGTTTACCCTATATTATTGATATTCATTCCGCTTATTCAAGCTACTGCGGGAAATGTGGGGGTACAATCATCAGCGATAATAGTACAAGGGTTGGCGAATAATTCTATCGATGGCGAACTTATCAAGCGATTGCTTAAAGAATTTCTATTAGGACTCATCAACGGGGGAACTATTGCAGGAATAGTGATATTAGTAAGCCATTTTGCTTTTAAAGCTGAATATTTGGTAAGTATTACAGTAGCCATAGCACTCATAACAGTGATTGTAAATGCTGCTGTGATAGGTACTTTTATTCCGATACTTCTCCACAAACGCGGTATTGACCCAGCGGTTGCTACGGGTCCATTTATCACTACCAGCAACGATGTTTTGGGTATTTTGATTTACTTTTTTATTGCAAAAATGATATTAGGGTTTTAAAACAACCTTTATTTGTTTTTCAATATTCACTTTTTGTTATTTTACACTACTTCTGCAACTACAAAAGTGCTTCCTCCTACAAAGATAAAGTCGGTAGGAAGCGCTTGTGCTTTAGCGACATTTAAGGCTTCTGCAACTGAAGAATACGCCTCTCCTTGTAGTCCTTTTGCAGTAGCAATTTCCTTTAATGTGTTGACATTAAGCCCTCTTGCAATAGCAGGACTACAAAAATAATAGGTAGCTTCTTTTGGAAAAAGTTCTAAAACACTATTTACATTTTTTTCCTTTACAAAACCTACAACTATATGAAGGTGTGTATAGGTTTGCTTTTTGAGTTGTTTCATCACATAAGTAAGTCCGCCCACATTATGTCCTGTATCACATACTATAGTAGGGTAAGAACTAAGGGTTTGCCAACGACCTTTTAGGTTTGTATTGCGCACTACATGTAGAAGTCCTTGTGCAATATTCTCTGAAGTAATATCCCACCCTTGGTGAATAAGCAATTCAATAACAGCTATTACTCCTTTAATGTTTTTCTCTTGGTAAGCACCTTGCAAGTCGGTTGTAAGAGAAGTTTCTATGTGATTGGCAAAAATAATAGGAGCCTTCATTTCTTTAGCTCTTGCTGTGAAGACGGGAGCTGTTTCCTCTTGATATTCACTGATTACTACAGGTACATTTTGTTTGATAATACCAGCTTTTTCAAAAGCTATTTTAGGCAATGTATCTCCTAAAATATCTGTATGATCTTTGGAAATATTAGTAATAAGAGAAACTTCAGGAGAGATGATATTAGTGGAATCAAAACGACCTCCTAAGCCTACCTCTATTACAGCAATATCTACATTTTCTTTAGCAAAATAGCTGAAAGCCATTCCTACAGTCATTTCAAAAAATGATAGAGAATGTTCTTCCAAGAAAGGTCTGTTTTCAGTTATAAAATTCACCACATACTCTTCAGGGATTTCTTTTCCATCAATTTTAATGCGCTCACGGAAGTCTTTGAGATGAGGAGAAGTATATAATCCTACCTTATATCCTGCCTCTTGCAAAATAGAGGCGAGCATACTACTAGAAGAGCCTTTGCCGTTAGTACCAGCAATATGCAAACTTTTAAATTTTGTTTGAGGGTTTCCTAATGCCAAAGTGAAGGCGAGGATATTATCTAATTTGTTGTTCAAAGCAATTCTACCTTGTGTTTGAAACATTGGTAAACGGTTGAACATCCACGAAAGAGTTTCTTGATAATTCAATGTAAAAGATAGTTTTTAGTTGTTGTACAATCAAAAATGAGATAATTAGTTATAGTATAACCATTATCTCATTCTTGTTAAATATTAATTGATTTTTTATTCTCCAAGTTTAAAGTTAATAACAATAAAACCTATTTGTCGTGCAGGTGCATTGTCATCAGCATTCCATCGATGCATAGCAGCTGTTTTTCGAGCAGCTTCTAATAAACAAGGAGCTGAATTAGTAGTTCCTTTTACACCTGCTGTAGCTTTCACTACTTTACCACTGCGGTCTACTTCTATCTGTACAACTACACGTCCTTCCTCATTACAGTTTTGAGGTACTTTACCTTGTGAAGCGATAGAGCGACCATTGAGTCCCCAGCCTTTACCTGAACCACTACCTCCACCTGATCCATAGTAAGAATTAGCATACTGACTTCCATCTATCTGTCCTTGATAGCCAGGTTGGTTGCCATCGCCTTGTCCAGCGGTACCGCTACCTCCAGCATTAGCAGCTCCTAAAATATTAGAAAGTGCATCTGAGGTTTCTCGTGAAGGCTTAGGAGCAGGTTTAGGCGATTCTTTAGGAGGGTCTTTTTTAGGAGTTTCTTTCTTCTTTTCTTTCTTTTTAGGTACTTCAGGTACAGAAACTTCCTCATTGTTGTCTTGAGCCAAAAGGTTTTCTTTCACCTCTTGTGAAGTACTCTCTTCCGGCTGAGTTTGTGGTTGAGTTTGATTTTGCTCTTGTTTGGCAGCACTTGGTGGGGGCGTACGCTCTCCCATTCCTATTTCATCTACCCCATAGATAACTTCTACACCTTTCTCTGGGGGAGGATCTAAGTACTTCATTCCTGCAAAAAATAGGATAAAGATTACCAAACACATCACGACAGTAGTGAGTGCTAAGGCTTTACGTTTATGTTCTGTATCCAATAAATTCATATACTTTTCTATTTCGGACGTACAGCCAAAATAACCTTAAATTGGTTTTGATTTGCTACATCCATCACAGTTACCGCATTTTCAATAGGCACACTTTCTTCTACACGCAAAATAATAGTAGGGTTTTCTACTCCTTTGAGTGCTGATTTAAGTTCTGTATCAAGATTTTCTACTGAAATAGGTTTCTTGTCAATAAAAAAATTTAAATCTTTGTCTATGTTCACAGAAACATTTTGTATATTTGTACTTTTCCCTTTTGCTTTAGGTAATAGTAAATCAAGCGCATTAGGGCTGTTGGAAGTAATCATAAAAAATACTAACAACAAGAATACGATGTCCGTCATAGACGACATACTGAACTCTGGACTTACTTTGTTTCTACCTTTTAATTTCATAATTGTATAAGTAGTTTTTTTGAAACCTATAGAGGTTCGTTCAACAAGTCTAAGAATTCAACTGCATTGGCTTCCATTAGGTGTACCACTTTGTCAGTTTTTACTACTAGGTGGTTGTAGCCTACATAAGCGATAATCCCAACAATAAGCCCCGCTACAGTAGTAGCCATAGCTGTATAAATACCACTAGCTAATGATCCCATCTCTGCTTGTCCACCTGCAGATGCCATCTCGTGGAACGATAAAATCATGCCAACAACCGTACCTAAGAATCCAATCATAGGTCCTGCACCTGCAATAGTAGCTAAAATAGCAGTGTTCTTTTCAAGTTTATATACTTCTAAAGTACCTGCGTTTTCAATAGCCTTGTTGATATCTTCAAGTGGTTTTCCTATGCGTGACACTCCTTTTTCAATAAGACGTGCTACAGGGGTATTGGATTGCACACAAAGCATTTTAGCAGCATCCAAACGTCCCGCTGAGATACAATCACGTATCTTATACATAAAAGTTTTATCCACCTTAGAAGCTGCTTTAATGGCAAACAACCGCTCAAAATAGAGGAAAAGAGCCACAGCAAGCATAATAAAAAGAACAGCAATAATAATAATGCTACCTGTACCACCATCTACAATAATATCCATTATAGAAAGTGTTTTTTCTTGTACAGGAACAGTGTCGGTCGCAGTTGTAGCAACATCTACAGAAGTTTGTAATCCTAACATATTTTCTTAGTTTTCTGTTTATAATTTTTGTAAAAGTAAAAAAGCTACTCAGTATCCGAGTAGCTTTTAGTGGACTCTACTGGATTCGAACCAGTGACCCTCTGCTTGTAAGGCAGATGCTCTGAACCAGCTGAGCTAAGAACCCTAACATTAAATTGTAATTAACTTTGAAAAAACTAAACAAAAGTGGGTCCTACTGGATTCGAACCAGTGACCCTCTGCTTGTAAGGCAGATGCTCTGAACCAGCTGAGCTAAGAACCCTAACATTAAATTGTAATTAACTTTGAAAAAACTAAACAAAAGTGGGTCCTACTGGATTCGAACCAGTGACCCTCTGCTTGTAAGGCAGATGCTCTGAACCAGCTGAGCTAAGAACCCTTATGTTTTAAATCGGGTGCAAAGGTACTACTTTTTTTGAAACCTCCAAATTTTTTCGTGAAAAAAATAAAAAAATATTTATTCTTTTAGCATAAATTCGTATTCTAATCGGTTGAAATTAGTAATCATATAAGGAGCTTTATTCCATTCATTTTCAGGTTTGTTATCGTTGTAATTCTCGTGTACTGTATAGATATTTTTACCATTAAATCTCTTTCGACCTACTCCTGCAAAATAATAAGCATCACCGCTCCAACTACCCTTAATTTTAGGAAAATAAAGCACTAAAGTACGTCGTTTTGTAGGACAATGGTAAATTACGTGTTTATCTGTAGCTTCTATAAGTTCATAAACATCACTGAATTGATACTTTTCCATACATCCCCATTGCTCTTCGTAGAAAGGAAGTGAATCGGGGAATACAATAGGTTTTTCGTTTGTTAGACGAAAACTCACTTCGGTAGTATAACAATCGGGGGCTCCACAATCGAAAGTGTGAAGATTGAAAGGCAAATGTACTTTGATACTGTCCTTAGTAGTCTTAGCGAATCCTTGTAAGTAAAACTCTTCTAAATAGGTATTTTTTAGAATACTGTATTTCATTTGTTGCAAAACTAATTTTCGTACAGCTCTTTGATAACTCTCGTAGTCCTCACCATATTTTTCTTGCAAGATTTTTAATAAGCTATCATTTTTTGAGACTTTAATTTTAGGTTCAGTGGTATTAGCTTTTGCGACAACAGTGCTATCAATAGACATAACTATAGCAGTGTTACTTTGAGTAGTAGTCCCCTTCTGTATGCTAATAGTTTTTTCCTATTGACAATTTGTCAATAATATTACAAAAACGAAAAAAAGAATTGTATGTTTCATTTGGCAAAGATAAGAAATAATTGAAAATTAACAATTGAGTTCATTATATTATTTTTATATAAGAGCTTTTATATCAGTGTCTTTTGTATAGATAGATGATGGTTTCTTTGAGATTTTTCTTTTTGTGAAGCAAGACACTAGTATATATAACTATCACTAAAATCGAAAATTAAAATACTTTTCTTTTGTTTACTTTTAAAAAAGTATTACATTTGCCCAATATTTTTTATTCAAACAAAATAAACCACTCTATATTAATTTTTTTTAAAACTATTAAAAGAGGATAAACCGATGAAAAAAGAAGATATTCTAGAAGACTATGGCATCGCTGTTCTCAGTAGAGAATGCAGCTTGATGGGAAGAAAAGAAGTGCTTACAGGTAAAGCTAAATTTGGTATTTTTGGGGAAGGAAAAGAGGTGCCTCAGGTAGCTTTAGCAAGAGCTTTTCAAGATGGTGATTTCAGGAGCGGTTATTATCGCGATCAAACACTAATGATGGCTCTTGGCGTACATACTGTAGAGAATTTCTTTGCAGGGATATATGCACACGCTGACATAGAGGCAGACCCTACCAGTGCTGGACGCCAAATGGGGGGGCACTTTGCTACCCATAGTTTAGATGATGAAGGACATTGGAAAGATTTATTAAAACAAAAGAATAGCAGTAGTGATATATCGTGTACTGCTGGTCAAATGCCTCGATTGTTAGGTTTAGCACAAGCTTCTAAAGTGTATCGCGACTTACCTAATGCAGAAAGTAAAGGTTTCTCAAATCACGGTAATGAAGTAGCTTGGGGAACTATTGGTAATGCGAGTACTAGCGAAGGACACTTTTTTGAAATCCTTAATGCGGCGGGGGTAATGCAAGTACCCTTAGTAATGTCGGTTTGGGATGATGAGTATGGCATTTCAGTTCCTAAAGAATTTCACACTATTAAACAAAGTATTTCAGAAGCTTTAAAAGGTTTTGTGCGTGATAAAAAACACAAAGGGTTTGAACTATTTGTTGCTAATGGTTGGGATTATCCTACTTTGTATGACATTTACCAAAAGGCAGCCAAAATAGCCCGTGAGGAACATATACCCGTATTAGTACACGTGAAAGAACTTACTCAACCTCAAGGACACTCAACTTCAGGCTCACACGAGCGTTACAAAAGTGCTGAACGACTTCAGTGGGAAAAAGAATTTGACTGTATTACCAAAATGCGCGAATGGATTTTAGCTGAAAAATATGCTACTCAAGAAGAATTGGTAGCTATAGAACAACAAGCTAAGAAACGTGTGAATGAAGGTAAAAAAAGAGCTTGGGAAGCTTATATTAAACCTATTGAAAAAGAAAGAAAAGAACTTGTAGCTCTTCTCTCCTCATTGTTAACCAATACGAACGATAATACTATAAAAGAAAGAGTAAAGAGTTTATCAAAATCTCTTTTGGAAGTAGCTTTACCTAATCGCAAAGATGTGTTGAGTAGTGCGAGAAAAGCCTTGAGATTGTTATTACCAGAGGGTGAAAATAAAATACTTCCTTTACAAGAATGGATAAAGAACTACATAAAGGAAAATGAGCCTAAATATAGTCGATTTCTCCACACAGAGAATGAGCAAAATCCTATTCATATAGCAGAGGTACTTCCTACTTATGACGCATCAGAAGAACTTGTAGATGGGCGTATTGTATTGAGAGAGAATTTTGATGCTTTACTTACTAAATATCCTAATCTTTTGATATTTGGGGAGGATGTAGGTAATATAGGTGATGTAAACCAAGGATTAGAAGGTTTGCAAAAGAAATACGGAGCTGTAAGAGTAGCTGATACAAGTATTCGTGAAACAGCTATAGTGGGACAAGGTATAGGTATGGCAATGCGAGGTTTACGCCCAATTGCTGAAATTCAGTATTTAGACTATATTCTTTATGGATTACAAACGCTAAGTGATGATTTAGCCAGTTTGCACTATCGCACTTTTGGTAAGCAAATGGCACCTCTTATTATCAGAACGAGAGGACATCGTTTGCAAGGTATTTGGCATGCGGGTTCACCTATGGGGGTATTGTTGGCTTCTTTAAGAGGAATGTATATTCTCACCCCACGTAATATGGTGAAAGCAGCGGGCTTCTACAATACACTCTTGGAGGGTAATCAACCAGCTGTAGTGGTGGAATGCCTCAATGGTTATCGCTTGAAAGAAGCGTTGCCTAGTAATCTCACTGAGTTTAAGACTCCTATAGGAGTAGTAGAAACACTTCGTGAAGGAAAAGATATTACTGTAGTATCTTACGGGTCTACTTTGCGTATTGTGTGTGAGGTTGCTGATGAATTGGCTGCCTTGGGTATTGATATTGAAATTATTGATGTACAATCATTAGCACCATTTGATGTGCGTCACGATATAGTGAAGAGCATACAGAAAACCAACAGACTATTAGTAGTTGATGAAGATATGCCTGGAGCTACTTCGGCATATATTTTGCAGAAAATTTTGGAAGAACAAAATGCTTATCAGTATTTAGATAGTGCACCACAAACCTTGGCGGCAGGTAATCACCGTCCTGCTTATGCAACTGATGGTGATTATTTCTCTAAACCTAATGCCGATAGCATCATTGAGAAGATATACAGTATAATGCACGAAGTTAATCCTACAAAATATCCTACATTGTTGTAGTATTGTATTTTTCACTTTGTCAAAGTTTTAGGACTTTGACAAAGTGAATTTTAATCGTCATCGTTATCTTCTTGAAAATCATTTAAGAGATTATCAATAGCACGGCGATCTTTTTTAGTAGGGCGACCTTCTCCTTTTTCGCGGTAATAGTCCTGAGCAAGTTTTTGTATTTCGGCTTGCTCAAAAGCTTCAGGAGGTGTGTTATCTTGACGATAAAGGTCTACTAACTTAGCTCCCACACGACTTTCAGGGATGTCTAAAACCTCTAATTGGTAGTTGATTTGGTTTTTACGTACTACTATTTGGTCGTTTTTATAAATCTCACGTGAAGGTTTTACTGTTTCGCCATTTACTTTGATGTGACCTTTTTTACAAGCTTCAGTAGCAATATTGCGTGTTTTGAAGTAACGTACACACCATAAATATTTATCAATTCGCATTCTTTTATAATTTTAAAAATAACAATGAGGTGCAAAAGTAAGAAATAATTTGCATCTTGCGCCCCAAAAATAAGACAATATTTTATATGATAAACAAAATTCTATTTAGCATCAGTGTAATAGTTCTGCTATTAACTATAGGTTGTAAGAAAAACGACAGTTCTAATGTAACACCACCAAGAGATGTTACAGAAGTGAGGAATGAAAACAATCAAGCTATTGAAACATTTTTAAAAACACATACTTACACATATTCAGCTACGGCAGCTATATCGGATGCTGTTACCTTCACAAGTACAACTAATGTTTCACAATCGATTTTTAATAATAGTAATCTAAAGAAAATGGAATTAGATGTATTTGATGCCAACAATAATCGCATTCGTCATACCTTGTATTATATGGTATTACAAGAAGGTACAAGCACCCATACCACTTCTATTG
This sequence comes from uncultured Capnocytophaga sp., assembly GCF_937936315.1. Lineage (GTDB taxonomy): Bacteria > Bacteroidota > Bacteroidia > Flavobacteriales > Flavobacteriaceae > Capnocytophaga. Next base: position 118,826 of record NZ_CALGWU010000023.1, read on the forward strand.
CCGACTCAGTATATGTAAACTATAAAGGTCAGTTACTCAACTTAACTGTATTTGATGAAACTACAACTCAATCATCATCTAATTGGATGGATTTACTGGGAAATATTGTTACAAATCGTCCTTCAGGCACAATCAGAGGTTTTAGAGAAGGTGTGGCTAAACTAAAACCTTCATTAACAAAGCTTATTCAAAATTCCGATGGTACACTTACCGCTCCTACCGATGGAGGAGTAGGGGTATTCTTTATTCCTGCAGGTTTAGGTTACTTTAATAATACTCAGGCAAAAATACCAGCTTATTCACCTTTAATTTTTACAGTAAGACTTATCGCTGCTCGTCACGCCGATCACGATCACGACGGCAAACCATCTAAAGATGAAATTGTACGTGATAACTATGGAGTGGTTACTTATCCTGATTGCGATGAGAAGAAAGACCAATCAAATCTTCCTGATTATTTAGATGCCGATTGTAAGTAAAATGAAAAAGCATATCCCTAATTTAATTACTTTAGGAAACCTCTTTTGCGGAACTGTAGCGGTTGTTTTTGCTGTAAGAGGAGCTCTTGATTGGACAGCTCTCTTTGTAGCGATAGGTATTTTCCTTGATTTTTTTGACGGTTTTTTTGCCCGTTTGCTACACGTGAAATCAGAAATGGGGTTACAGTTAGATTCTTTAGCTGATATGGTTACCTCAGGAGTAGTACCAGGTGTTGCGATGTTTCAGTTGTTTAACCAAAGTAGTTACGTAGTAGAAAATCCAACAACTTGGGCAGCCTACTTACCTTATATAGGTTTTCTTATCACTTTAGCATCAGCCTATCGATTGGCGAATTTTAACATAGATACGCGGCAAACTTCTGGTTTTATAGGGCTTCCTACTCCAGCTAATACAATGTTTATCCTTTCTCTACCGCTTATAATGCAATACCAATCAACAGAACTATTTGATAGTTTATTGCATAATAGTTGGGTTTTATTAGGAATTACATTGTTGAGTGCATATTTACTGAATGCTGAAATAGCCCTCTTTGCATTGAAGTTCAGTGATTATTCATTTAAGAATAATGCATTGAAGTATATATTTTTAGCACTTTGTGTTATTCTACTTGTAAGTTTAAAAATGATTGCTGTTCCTATAATCATTTTATTGTATATTATTCTTTCCTTACTACCTAAGCGATAAATCACGCTTCATTCTATCTAAATTGATTTTAGGTTTTTGTAAGAAGATAACACTATCAATAACTACTTGCTTGGATTTTGGGTATACCCCTAAACTATCCATTAGCAAGTAGTTTTTTTGTTTGAAGCGCAATATATAGGGCATTTTGTAAAGTGTAATATCACTAATGCCTTTGTTTTTAATGTAGTTGTTTACCATTGGATTGATAGAAGTTGTATCGACCTGATAGACACTCAGTTTATTACCTTGCCTAATAGTGATTATCTTATCTTTGTACTTACTAAATACTAACATTTCTTCGGTAGTTTCTAATTGGTATTTGTGATAGAAAAGTACCCCTTGAAACAAAAGTACAGAAACGAGAAGAGCTACCAATACTTTATATTTCCTATAATGTACAAAGATGATGAGTACTAGTACTATTACTAAAGAAGAAAGAAGTAGGGGAGTTGTGAAAGGTATATTGCGTATGATAAACATTTCTTGATGTGCTATAAAAGCTACTAAAATGTTCATCAGAGTTATTAATTTTTCTAAGACAAAAATTATAGGGTAAGGCAAAATATCTAAACCTCCCAAACATAGAGCAATGATACCTCCTATAAGTATAGGTTGTAACAAAGGTACTACTACCAAGTTAGAAACAAAGAACAAAATAGGAAATTGATGAAAATAGTATAAACTGATGGGCAAAACAACTATTTGAGCAGATAATCCTACCAAAAATAAAGACCAAATCCATCGGATGTATTTATTTTTAGGTAGCCACCATTTCCGCATTACAGGGTAAAATTTCATTATAGAAAATACAGCTGCATAACTCAACTGGAAGCCTACATCATATAAATAATAAGGATTGATAAGCAACAAAAACAACATTGAGAGCATTAAAGCATCGAATCGCCCTTGTTTTCGGCGTATAAGGGTACCCAACCCTACGAAACTAAACATTATAGTTGCTCTCAATACAGAAGGAGAAGCCCCAGCTATTAAAGCAAAAGTCCACAATCCTGCTAACAAGATGAAGTATCGCAATGGGCGATAAAATCCCAAATTAGGCATTTTTTGCAGCAGTAATAGAAGTATAGCCGTGATAATTCCGACGTGTAAGCCCGAAATAGCTAAAATATGTACTGCACCAGCATCTACATATTGTTGATAAATATTTTCATCTAAATCACTACGCTTTCCTAAGAGTAATGTATTTAAGAGGGCAGCAGACTCGCGATTGAAATTTTGATTGATTACAGCAGTTAGATGAGAACGCATTTTTTCAATATTTCCCATAAAACCTACTGTATTATTTTTAACAATAGAAAATGTTATTACTTCCGCCCGACCCAATACTCCTTTTCGTTCCATATATCGTTTATAATTAAACTGATATGGATTTTTAGGAGGTGGTATAAGTGTATATTTTCCTACAAAAATTAATCTATCGGTTGGAGCTAATTGTTTTACATCATCGCTAATTGCTTTAGAAGGAAAAAAACACAAGATTTTACCTTCAGTACTGTTATAATTTGCTGTTAAAAGTTCAGCTTTAAAGGTAGTACCATAATTGGTTTGAGAAGTTAATTCTATTATCTCGGCTTCTAAGGTGTAATATTCATTGGTATTTAGTATTTGTGTATAATGTTTAGGGGTATGAGTAGGAGTATGAAGGTTTGTTATTAGCATACCTACAGCTATAGAAGTGATGCCTACGTGTAATAGAATTCCGTGACGGAAAACATATCGTTTAGTAGTTAATAAATGATGTATTGTTAAAGTAAAAAGCAAACATAGAGTACTACTTAAAGCAAACAAAAAAGAGGGAACTATTACATCAGTAATAGCAATCCCTCCTATGAGTCCTAATAATATGGTTAATATGGGAATATTTACGAATCTCACATTACACGTTTTGCCATACGAAAGGCTTTTTTGTAATAAGCATCACTTAATGAAGATATTACAACCCCTCTTTTAGAGGAAGAATGAATGAACTTCACATCACCATCTATGTCTACTACCATACCTACGTGAGAAATTCTATTTCTCTTAGTAGTTTTAAAAAATAGCAGATCTCCTACTTGTACATTTTCCAAACTTATTTTTCGCCCTTGGGTAGCCATCTCTTGTGAAGAACGAGAAAGAGGTACTGCTATAGATTTGAAAGTAGTACTTACAAAACCAGAACAATCCATTCCTTTACGAGTAACTCCTCCGTGACGATAAGGTGTTCCTAAGTAAGAAAAAGCAGTGTCTAGCAATATTTTTTGCTGTTTAGTATCAACTTTACTTTTTGATAAAGAAGGGAGTGCTATATCAGTATTATCAATAATTTCTGCTTCTTCAAGAATTTCTTCATCTTCCAAATCATCGTCTAAATTTTCTTGTGCAATAGCTGTGTTTTCAGCATACAGCTGGTTTGCTTTTTTAGGAGTGTATTTCTTTTGGTTTTTATTTCTTGAAGCTACTGCACGCCCTTTTATAGGAGCTTTTCCTTTAGCAGCAACTGTTTTTTTACTTTTGCCAATGGATTTCTTTTTTGCACTTTGTTGAGCTACCCTATGTTTAGGAGGTGTCTTTTTTCCTTTGGTGGTAGTTGTAGCAACTTTAGTTTTTCCCTTTTTAGGAGGGCTATAAGTTTTCTTTTTAGGTTTCTTACTTACTATCATAGTATTTTCAGCACTTACTTTTACAGTAGTGCTTTTCTCGTTTTTTTGTATACCTTCTGTAAAAGAAGACAAACAAAAAAGTAGTGTAAATAGGCCTAAAAGTCTTAAAATGTACATAAATAGAAAGGTTATAAAGTTATTAAATTAGTGTCTTTTCTGCTATAAGGAGACTCTCTCCTTTTTCATCTAAATCAAATAGAATACTATCTCCCTCATGTATTTGGTCGGATACGATTTCTTCAGCTAAAAGATCTTCCACATACTTTTGTATAGCACGTTTTAGAGGGCGTGCTCCATACTGTTTGTCGTAACCTTTATCAGCTATAAAGTTTTTAGCTTTTTCGCTCAGTTCTACGTGGTAACCTAAATCGTTGATACGAGAATAAAGTTTAGAGAGTTCAATATCAATGATTTTGAAGATGTCTTCTTTACTAAGTGGGTTGAAAGTGATGACATCATCGATACGATTGAGAAACTCGGGTGCAAAAACTTTTTTCAAAGCATTTTCAACGATTGATTTTTCATTAGCCTCAGATTGAGCCAATCGTGCAGAAGTACCAAAGCCAACACCTTGTCCGAATTCTTTTACTTGGCGAGCGCCTATGTTAGACGTCATAATGATGATGGTATTTCTAAAGTCGATTTTTCGTCCTAAGCTATCAGTTAGGAAGCCATCGTCTAATACTTGCAAGAGCATATTGAAAACATCAGGGTGAGCTTTCTCAATTTCGTCTAAAAGCAGTACAGAGTAAGGTTTGCGGCGTATTTTTTCAGTAAGTTGTCCACCTTCTTCATATCCAATATATCCTGGAGGTGCTCCTATGAGTCGAGAGATAGAGAATTTTTCCATATACTCACTCATATCAATACGCACCATAGCATCTTCAGAATCAAAAAGTTCTTTAGAGAGTACTTTAGCAAGTTGAGTTTTTCCAACACCTGTTTGTCCTAAGAAAATAAAGGAACCTATAGGTTTATTAGGGTCTTTAAGTCCTGTACGATTGCGTTTGATAGATTTTACAACTTTTTCCACAGCTTCATCTTGTCCTATGATTTTAGATTTCATAGCAGTAGATAAGCCAGAGAGTTTGTTGATTTCAGTTTGAGCGATTCTATTCACGGGGATGCCACTCATCATAGAGACGACATCGGCGATATGTTCAGCTGTTACTGTGTCGCGATGTAGTTTAGAATCCTCATCCCATCGTTTGTTGAGATCTATTAATGATTTTTCGATGTATTTTTCATTATCGCGCAAGCGTGCAGCTTCTTCAAACTGTTGACGAGAAACGGCTCTATTTTTAGCTTGTGTAGCTTGTTCTAATCGTTCTTCTACGTCTAAAATATACTGAGGTACTTTTACCTGCATAATATGGATTCGCGCTCCAGCTTCGTCTAAGGCATCAAGAGCTTTATCAGGTAAATAGCGATCGGTGAGGTAGCGATTGGTGAGTTTTACACACGCCTCGATAGCATCTTCGGTATAAATTACATTGTGGTGTTCTTCGTATTTAGCTTTGATATTTTGAAGAATCTGAATGGTTTCGTCTACACTAGTAGGTTCTACTAGTACTTTTTGGAATCGACGTTCTAAAGCGCCATCTTTTTCGATAGATTGTCGGTACTCGTCTAAAGTGGTAGCCCCAATACATTGTATTTCGCCTCTTGCTAAGGCAGGTTTGAACATATTTGAAGCATCTAAACTTCCTGAAGCTCCTCCTGCGCCTACTAAAGTATGAATTTCATCTATAAAAAGAATAATATCTCTGTTTTTTTCGAGTTCATTCATTATAGCTTTAAGGCGTTCTTCGAATTGTCCGCGATACTTTGTGCCAGCAACTAAAGAAGCTAAATCGAGAGTAACAACACGTTTGTTATACAATACACGTGCCACTTTTCTCTGAACAATACGTAAAGCTAATCCTTCAGCGATAGCACTTTTCCCTACACCAGGTTCACCTATAAGAATAGGGTTGTTCTTCTTACGTCGGCTTAATATTTGAGATACACGTTCTATTTCTTTATCACGTCCTACTACGGGGTCTAACTGGCCTTGTTCGGCAAGAGAGGTTAGGTCTCTTCCGAAATTATCTAATATAGTATTTTTTCTTTGGTTGTATTGTCCTTGTCCTTGTTGAGTTCTATTGTTTCTGTTTTCGTGGGGTAAGCGATAGTCTCTGTCGTATTCGTCTACTTCATTAGTAGGCATTGTAGGAGTAGAAATTTCTGAGTTATTATCGTCTTGTACAGGATAAAATCTGTCGCGTGCTGTTTCGTAGTTTACACCTAATTTGTTAAAAACCTTTGTAGTAGGGTCATTTTCATTGCGCAAAATACTCAATAATAAATGTGCCGTATTTATCACATCCGATTGCATTCTTTTCGCTTCTAAATAAGTAGCTTGCATAGCTCTTTCAGCTTGAACAGTGAAGTGAACAGCATTGAAATTAGGCGGATTGAGACCGCGAGCAGAAGTAAGGGTATGGATATTTTGTCTGAGCCTTTCCATATCAATATTGAGATTATTCAATAAGTTTATGGCGCTACCTTCATTTTCTTGTAGTATTGCTAATATGAAATGCTCAGTGCCTACAGTAGATTGCCCTAAACGTACTGCTTCTTCTTTGCTATATGTAAATATTCTTTTAACTCTTGGTGAAAAGTTATCGTTCATAGTAAAATTCTCCTTTTGTATTAAAATCCCATAATAGGGCTAAAACACGGCAAAGGTAGTAAATAAATATGATAAAACAAAATCTCATTGAAAATATTTTATTTTAAGCACAATTCATTAAAAATATTGAACGTTATTTTTTTCATCGCAAAAAGTTTGTCTAATGCAGCATCAATTTGATCGTTAGGGTAGGGAAGTGTATTCATCAAATCGTTGCAATTGAAAGGTTTAGAAGATAGCAATTGAAGAATATCAGACTCTAATTTTTGTTTGTCTATTTTGGATGAAATAGATTGAGTGGTACAATTGGAACATATTCCACAACGGTTTTCTTTTTTTTCGCCAAAATATTCTAATAGAAATATACTTCGACAAGTATTTTCATCTTTTAAGTATTGATATACTTTGTTTTGCAATAATTGTTTGGTATAGTTATACTCTTTGATATGTTTGCCAATGCTATTGATAGTGCGATCATCATCACGAGGCACATTAAAAATAAGTTGTATGTCGGCAGTGTCACATTTTAAAACACCTATTCCATCATTATGCAGAGTTTCTAAATATCCCATAATTTCTTTATGGGATTTTTCGGTACGTTCCATCAGTTTGGCCATTTCTAACTCTACAGGGAAGTGAAAAATTAGTTCGTAACACCTCATAAGATAAATCGTAATATTTTTGATATATCGATGAGTAGTTATATACTTCACTAATTGTTCAGGAGTAGCTTTCATTTGGAAAGTAACCTTGTTGTAGAAATGGTGGTTGAAGGAAATAATGGAAAACCTATCTAATACTTGCAAAGCGTTATAAGTTTTTAAAGGTAATAGATTATAGCGTTTGCAAAATTCAGGAAATAGAAAACTATAGGTGTTTTCAGTACCTTCTCCTATGGCTATTTGAAAGTAACTATTGAGCTTACTATAAACAATTTTTAGATAAGGAATGTCTATAAGATATTCATTTAGAAGTTTTTCGGCATTTTTTATATCTACCTCGTTGTAGAAAACGATAGCCTCGGCAGGGTTGCCATCTCTACCAGCACGTCCTGCCTCTTGGAAATAATCTTCTAAGGTTTGAGGGATATCCCAATGAATCACCCAACGGACATCGGGTTTATCAATTCCCATACCAAAGGCATTTGTAGCTACCATTACACGTACATCGTTTAGTAACCACATACTCAGTTTGTTATTTTTTTCTTCAGCTGGGAGTCCACCGTGGAAATAAGTAGCTGAAATATCGTGACTTTCTAACAAATGAGCTAACTGTACACAACCATTTCTACTTCGCAAATATATAATGACTGTACCTTCGGTTGTTCTTAGCAGTTGCAAAAGGTGGTGAAATTTGCTTTTTACTTTATATACTTTGTAGGCTATATTAGGGCGAGCTAAAGAAGTACTAATTACATTTGCTTTTTCGATGCCTAATTGATGTAAAATATCTTGTTGTACTTGAGGGGTAGCAGAAGCGGTGAGAGCTAATAAAGGTATATTAGGGAATTGTTCTTTGAGCCATTTACACTGTAAATAAGCAGGGCGGAAATCCTTGCCCCAGAGCGATACGCAATGAGCTTCATCTATCACTATTAGATTGATAGGCATTACTTTGAGGTAATTACGCACGACTTCTTGTTGTAGACGTTCAGGAGAAAGGTATAAGAATTTGTATTGCCCATAGAGAGCGTTGTTTAGCAGGCGTTCTAACTCGGGGTAGGGTAGACCTCCGGCTAATGATAATGCACGTATTTCTCTGTTTTTAAGCGCTTCAACTTGGTCGGTCATCAGGGCTATCAGTGGAGAGACCACTATACATATACCTTTGCGCATCATAGCGGGTACTTGGAAAGTAATAGATTTTCCTCCACCTGTAGGCAATAAGGCTAAGGTATCATTACTTTCTAAAACTGATTTGATTACAGCTTCTTGAGAGTTGCGAAAATTATCGTATCCCCAATATTTTTTTAGTGTGTATAGAGGTTCATTTTCCATAGTATTACTCTTAGTAATTTTTATAAACAGAGCGTGCTAATTGAGGAAAATCTATAAACGGATTGCGGTTGCCTTGGGCTTGTTCAATTACATTATTACGTTGGCGCTCAAGGTCGGAAACGGGGTCTTCATCATTCCATTTTAAGAGTGTTTCAATTCCCCCTATAACAATTTTATTGTCGATTTTATCGTTATAACGCAAATTGATATACATAATCATTCGAGCGACATCACCTTTCCATTCGTCGCCAGGATACCAAGCGCTATTGATACGTCCAGCTTTTCCAGAGCCATTGGTAAAAGGTATATTTCCTCTACTGCTATTGAGCTTGCTATCACAAGCTTTTAGGTGGTGCAAATCACCTTTAGCATCTCCTTTACTGTATTTTGATTGAGGGAAAATATGTTCGGTGTTGAAAGTTTGAGGTTCATAATTATTGCTACCACTCTTATATTCCTTCCAATAACGCTCTTCCCCAGTGTAGACTAATACTACATTTTCAGGATTTTTAAGACTAGCATCGGCTTTGTATAGGTATTTGTGACGATCATAATAACTTAAAAAATTAGTATGTTTGCTGATAGTAAGTACCGCTAAATCATCGTACAAAGCTTTTCCATTTTTAGCAAAATGAATTCCTTTGTAATAGTTTTGTAGTGCTTTAGGCACTATAATATTATTAGGAGGGGTAACAGGGCGTTCTTGAGCTTGTTCTTTGTTATTGCAAGCTAACAAGAATATTGTAAATAATAAAATGTAAAGCTTTTTCATTTGTATTTAGTTTTAAGTAATTTATGTAAGAAAATTTTTAATTTTTCTATCAATTGTTTTTAGGATATTTTTCTTTTATGTATTTACTGAATTTATGATAGTAGAACGATACGATGAGTATAGTAATCACAAAGAGAATAGCACCTATTACAGCTTGCTTAGGATTTAGGCTCTTATGAAAATAATGGTCTAAGTTGAAATATGGAATAAAGTGATAGAGCGCAATACTATGGATAATGTAAATAGAAAGAGTATTTTGCCCGATACGCTGTAAGAATTGAGCAGTAAGCACATTTCGCAAGATTACAAATACTGCAAATGTCCAGAGAGTATCACCCATCCTTAAGAAAAGAAAACCATTACGTGCTAAACTTTCAAAATGAGTCCATCCTGTAATACTATATAAGAAGTGAAAGGTGTGGTATTGGAAGTGAAAAATAGCACCAAAAATAATAAGTAGTAAGGTATATACTATATATAGATGTTTGGCATTTCTAAAATAATAGAAAAGAGACCCCATAAAGCCTCCTAAGGTTACGAAACCTAACCACGGAAAAATAGTAAAGAAAGTACCATATTTAGGAGTGAAATAATTTGCTACAACTTGAGGTAACCAAGAGTACTCATATTTGTTATAAGTTTCGTTGAAAGTAAAGAGTATTAGGGTAATAGCAATGAGCATTGCAGGAAGGAAGTGCCTCACGTGATTTCGAGCTAACAAATAAAGTCCCACCATTATAATGAGTGCTAACCCTATACAATGCAATATATCTACAAAATAAATACTTTTACGCAAAATACAAGCTACCACAATAAGCATTAAACCACGTTTAGCTCCTTTTAAAACACGAGGATTCTTGAAGCCTACACCACTGCGTTCTCCTTCACGAATGAGTAAATAGGTAAAAATAAATCCAGAGATGGTAAGGAACACAGGAGCAGTAATACCTGTGAAATAATGCCAAATATGATAGTAAGGATTACTTTCGTCACAATATTGTTCAGCGAGTAGGGCAGTAATAAAGTGCCCTTGTAACATCATACAGATGGCATAAGCGCGTATAACGTCTATAAAAATGAGTCGTTGCTTCATTATGAATTTTGTTTTTTAGTATTTGAAAAGGGAGTTCTTATTTCTACGTATTGTGTTGAGAATATCTCTATATTAGCTTGTCTAAAAGTACTTTGGATATTTTTAGTTAGATCAGATTTTATAAAATACATATTTTCAGGATGAAAAGTATAAGCATTGAGTTCATATACAGCATTCAATTCGTCAAGCGAAATTTGAAAAATGTAAGGATGTGGTTTAGGCGAAATGCCATTGGTTTTCAAAGCCGCTTCTATAAGGAGTTCTTCTACTAAATTGTCAGAATAATCATAGCGTACTTTTACTTGTACGTTTAACGCTAAACCTAATTTTTTACCTATAGAGGTAAAGTTCATTGTTGCTCCACTCAAAATAGCCGAATTAGGAATTGTTATATCCTCGTTGTTGATAGTTTTTAATCTTGTTACTAAGGCGTTTTTCTCTATCACAGCTCCAATGAAATCTCTAGATTTTATCCAATCACCTACTTGGAACGGGCACATATAACTAATTACTATTCCTGCAATAGCATTAGAAATTGCAGAAGAAGATCCTAATGAAATTAGCACCCCTAAGAACACTGAAATACCTTTGAAGGCATCACTACCTGATCCAGGTAAGTGAGGAAACATTATTACTAAAGCTAGTACCCATAACATCATACGTATAAGTACATAAGTAGTATGAGCCCATTCAGGGTGAAAACCTCTAATTTTCAGAATGCCACGTTCTATTTCTAAGGCGAAAAAGCGCAATATTTTTAATAAATAGCGAGTGATAACTGCAATGATTACAATATAGAATAAATGTGGTAAATACCCAGTGATTGCTTTTCCTACATTTTTTATAGGATCAGAAATCCATTGTACTATGATTTTTGATAGATATTGAGTGGAGGGGAAAATGTCAAAAATTAGAGGAATAATAGTTATTAGTAAAAAGAGCAAGAATACTATGCGAAATATAGCAAGTAATCTTAACAAAGCTTTTACGACCCGTTGTTTTTTGATAAGTTCATAGTTTCGGATACGAATGCCTCTGAGAAAATGATGCTCGGAGTTGAGGGCAATTTTTTTTAAGAAATCAAATAATCGGTTGATAGCCCATACTACAACAAAAGCAATGAAGAGCACCAATAATAACTCCCCTAAACGAATTAAAATACTTTTTAAGCTGTTTTCATCTTTGTATTTTGCAATTGTATTTTTTATTACATCAGCATATTTTTGAGCTAATTCAGCTTGAGTGCTATTTTCCCAAAGAGCATCTACAGCTGTAATTCCTGCAATAGTTTTTCCTTTGTAGGTTATAGCTAGATAGTCGCCTAAAGGTTTTATCTTAATAGAATCTGTAACAAATAAAGGGTTGTTATAGAGTTCTTTGAGTTTATCTTCAATATACTTTACACGTGTATCAATATTATAAGCTCCATAAGAAGAATAGAGATAGTAAAGCGCGTCATTTTCAAAAACAATAGGTTTCCCACGCATTTTCGTGTGTAGGTTTTTAATAGATGTTTTGTTTTGATTATTTTCATTGTGAAGTATTTCTTGAATTTCATTCATCAACAAAGCAATACGTACAGAATCTTTTTGATGAAATTGTTTAAAAATCTCTAACTCTTTGCAAATTTCTTGTTGAGAAAGACTATCTGGTTGCAGTGCTTGTGTGTACGCAACGCAAAATAAATATATAAAAGCAAAGATTTTAAAATGCATTTTATTTAGCAAAGAGGAAAAACTATAGTGCAAAGGTATAACAAAAATCTCATATACCCAAAATAAAAAACATTGGCAAAGTGTTTAAGCCAATGTTTTTATAATCTGTTAGTTATTGTTTTATTTGTTTAAATCGTCTAAAACTTTTACCGCTTCGTCTATATACACATCTTTTTCAAGACTTTCGTGCCAACGATCACGGCGAAGTTTTAACTCTTCACTATTTTTAATTTTAGCCTCATCAGAAGCAACAGAAGTGAATTTCAAGTTAGATTTGTAGTCGCTAATTGCTTTAAATTTTTTAGCTTGTTCTTCGTTTTTCTCTATTACTTTTTTATAAGCTTCATAGTTGAGAGGGAAAACATTATCTTTTTGTTGTTGTTTTACCCATTGAGCATTTTCATCAATTAGTTTTAAGTATTCATTTTCACTAATACGCTTTTTGCTGTTTTCGATAGCCATATCAAAATTAGCATTGTTTGTCCAAGGGGTATACTTAGCAGGTTCTATTTTGTCCCAAGGCATAGCGTTAGGCATATCACGTTCACCTATATCAATATATTTATATTTATCGGGTACAACAATGTCGCTTTCAACGCCTTTAAGTTGAGTAGATCCTCCGTTGATACGGTAGAATTTTTGAATAGTGATTTTCAAAGCACCAAGGTCGCCGTAATTGTTTTGTCGTAGGAATTCATTCAGGTCTACAAAACTTTGTACGGTACCTTTACCAAAGGTTTGTTTACCACCTATGATAATAGCACGTTTGTAGTCTTGCATAGCTGCTGCTAAAATTTCGGAGGCTGAAGCAGAAAGTTCATTGGTAAGAATTACTAAAGAACCATCCCATTGAGTTTTAGGGTCGTTATCAGAAAGGACATCGCGACTACCACGTGATGATTTTACTTGAACTATAGGCCCTTTAGGAATGAAAAGACCTCCTATATCAACAACTGTTTTTAGAGATCCACCACCATTAGTGCGTAAGTCTACAATCAAGCCATCAATATTTTCTTTTTTAAGTTTCTCTATTTCAAGAGCAACATCGGTGGCAGCATTGCGACGGTTTACATCTTCAAAATCGATATAGAATTTAGGAAGATTGATGAGTCCATAACGTTTACCATTAGCGGTAATCACAGCTGATTTAGCATAAGTTTCTTCGATTTCTACTACATCGCGGATGATAGGAACCACTTCGATGGTACCATCTACACGTTTTACAGTTAGGCGTACTTCGGTACCTTTAGGACCTTTAATGAGCTTTACAGCATCATCTAAACGCATACCAACTACATCAACAGGTTCGGCAGCACCTTGACCTACTTTTAGGATTTGGTCACCTACTTCTAAGAGTTTACCTTTCCAAACAGGTCCTCCTAAAATTACATTAGTAATAGCTATACCATCAGTTTTCTTTTGTAATTGAGCGCCTATCCCTTCAAATTTACCAGACATATCGCGGTCGAAACCTTCTTTGATGTCGGGCGCCATATAGTTAGAGTGAGGGTCAAAAGTTTCAGTTATAGCATTCACGAACATAGCGAACCACTCTTCACGAGTAATGTCGTTGTACATACTGAACATATCAGCCAATGTTTTTTGGGTAGACTCTACAGATTCTTTTTTCAGAACCTCGTCACTTTTAGGCTGATATTTAGCATCTTTTTCCTTCTTAGTTGCTTCTTCTTTTTGTTTAGTGATGTAAGTAGAAAGTGTAGTGAAAATGATAACTTGTTTCCATCGATTTTGTAATTCAGCTTTATTTTTTACAAAAGGCAATTTATCATAATCAGTATTGATGGTCTCATTGGTGTTGAGATTGATAGGTTTAGCAAAAATAGCTTTAGTAATGGCTTCAGCTTCTTTCATACGTTGTTTAAGGCGATTGTAAGAAAGATTGAAAAAAGAGATATCGCCTTTTTTCAAATCATCATCTAAACGAGTTTCGTATTTTTTTAACTCATTGATATCAGATTGGAGTAAATAGCGTTTTTGTCCATCGATATTTTTTAGATAACTTTCAAATACTTTCTTAGAGAAAGCATCATCCATTTTCACGGGACTAAAATGAGCATTTTCGAGCACGTGCTCAATAATTTCTAATAGTACAGTGTCCTTATCCTTATTAGGATTGTCGAACTTTTTACTTGTAAAGCTACAAGAAGCAAATGAGATAAATAATAAAAATAATGCTGCTGAAATATTCTTCATCATAAAATGTTATTTGTTTTTATTAGGATGGAAAATAGTAGTTAGCTAATTAGCTAACATTTTTCATATATCCTGTTTTTTTAATTTTTTGTTTCTATCAAATTTTGTGCCTATCTCTTATAGGACTGACAATTTTTACATTTTGAAATACAATAGCTCCACGAATTACCCCTGCAATAGTATCGTGTAAAGCTTTGATAATTTGCAATTTTAGTTCATTTTTGTGATAAACTAAGCTAATTTCGCGAGCGGGATAGGGTTCGGCAAAATAGTGAATGCGTTTCTTTTCTTCCTCTTTCAGTTCCAAAGAGTGTAGATAGGGTAAGAGGGTCATTCCTAAGCCTTCGTTAGCTAATCGCACTAAAGTTTCAAAACTTCCACTTTTTAGTTGGAAATGTTCTTTAGAGTCGATTACATCTTGGTTGCAGATATTGAGTACGCTATCTTTAAAGCAATGACCATCCTCAAGCATTAAAATATCGTTGATATCTAAATCTTCAGAGTAGATAGTTTTAGAATTTTGTAGGCGGTGATTTACAGGAATATAAGCAACAAAAGGTTCATAGTACAACGGGCGTTCTACAATTGATGAATTGTGTAAGGGAGTTGCTAAAATACCTGCATCATAACTACCATCTTCAATTTTCTTCAAGATATTTTCAGTGGTTTGTTCCTCGATTTTTAGGCAAACTTTAGGATATTTGTTAATGAAATTGGTAAGGAACATAGGCAGCAGGGTAGGGGAGACGGTAGGGATAATCCCTACGCGGAACTCACCACCTATATAGCCTTTTTGTTGAGCGACAATATCGTTCATTCGCCCAGCTTCGTTTACTATTATTTGGGCTTGTTTGATAATTTGTTCACCTATTTCAGTAACTTGTAGAGGTTTTTTACTTCTGTCGAAAATAGTTACGCCCAACTCTTCTTCCAATTTCTGCACTTGCATACTCAAGGTAGGCTGGGTAACAAAGCTGTGTTCGGCGGCAGTAGTAAAGTTTTTATATTTGGCTACTGCTAGCACATATTGGTATTGAGTAATGGTCATAATAAAAAAGGGTATTATTTAAATGTATAAATGAGTTGTTTTTCCTCTTCAGTAAGGGCTTCAACTTCGGGGGTATAAGAAGGATTAGGTTGATACCAATCTTCTGTTTTAAAAGCATCTTGCAAAGTTTTATCCTTAAATATATACCCACGTCGTGCAAATGGCAGGTTGCGGATGAGGCGTTTTTCTTCGGGAGTTTTTTCATTGGGGTCTCCTAATTCTTGGTTTTTTCCTAATGAAAAAAGAAATTTTTGTCCACTTTCTTTCTCTTGACAACCCCACGGGCGCATCTCCGTAACATACAATTCATCTTTAGGAGCAAAGTTCTTTCTCTCAAAGGTCAAAATACCTTGTTGAATATAAAAATTAGTGTAATCTTGCTTTTCAGTTACTTTTCCAACCCCATTGAAAATCCAATCATTACCATTTTTAAAGAAAGTCTTACGGATAGAAGCTGTTTGTATACTTCCCATATCCAAGATCAGGGTAAAATCATCGATTTGCTTGTTAGCCCAGCGTTTGGCAGCGGTAAGCACATAATCGAAATCATAGTAATTACATACTCCTCCTGATAGTTTGTATCTATAGGTGTGCTTTACAATGTTTTTTCCTTTTTTAAATTTTGCCTTGAAATGATAAACATACATAAAATCAATATAATTACCATCGGTTTCTCCTTTGAAAGTTTTCAAGTCTATACTCTCCACTTTTCCATTTTTAGCATAAAGAGAATCCGCTACATAAGCTATTTGATAAGGCAAAAAGTTACCGTTAAGCGATACCGTAAAATCAAACATATAAGGATGATGTCCATTGATAGGAGCTCCATCCACATCTCCACTGGGGCGTCCAGCCTCAAAACCAACTATGATTTCTTTTGTTTCTTTAGGATTGAAAAACTCGTAATACACTGATACTTCCGCAAATTCTTGTGTTTTTTTGATATACAAAATTTCTTTCTTTACTGAAATATCTGTTTCATTAATGGGAACAAGTTGGTTACCTGCCATATAGAAAGCACCATCATTGGCATATACACCAATGCAAAAAACTAAAAAGTAGAGTAATATAAAATTTCTCATAGTACTATCTGAGTTGTGGCAATACTTCTTTTCCGATTTCTTCAAGTACTTCACCAGCAGGGCGACTACAATACTTGAGTACTAACATAATATGGTTGACCCCTATTTTTCCGAGTTCGTGAAACATATCTACGAGATAATTACGACCAAGACGAAAACCTAAATCCATTTTTTGAGGTTCGAAGTCAGGGTCTTCCATAAGGTCTATATATATAGGTTGTATATAAGGTTTAGCAGGTTCGCCTTCTTTTTTAAGAGCTTCGTGCCAATCTTCTACTATTTTTTTAGTAAAAGCAAAGTCGCGAGGATAGTAAATCCAACCATCGGTGTGTTTTGCTATCCAATCTAAATTTACACCACCTATGTGCCCTGTGGCGTACATTGGTATGTTTTTGTGAATAGGTTTAGGAAGTACATCACCTACTTTTTCCATTAGAGTGCCATAATCGTTGTTATAAGTAGGGAATTCTGTACTCCATAAATTTTTAAGCATTTCAATATGTTCAGCTAGGTGTGCACTACGGAGTTCAAAAGGTTTGTTGAATGCAGGATACTCTATAGGACGGTCTCCTGAAGCTATTCCCATAACAAAACGGTTAGGGAACAATACATCAAGACTTGCAGAGGCTTTGGCAACGTGCAAAGGGTGACGCAAAGGTAAAATCACACTTGCTATACCTATTTTGATAGAAAGAGTGAGAGAAGCTATATGAGCTAAATAAATCCAAGGGTCAAACATTTGACCTACTTCTTTAAAATCGGGGTTGTTGAGGGGGATATCACGAACCCATATAGTATCATATCCTAAGGCTTCGGCACGCTGAATAAGTTGCACTTGGTTCTCCATTTTAGGGATAGCCCCTTCGTACGATTCAATAGGCAAAAGGATTCCTATTGATAGTTTATTTGCGTCTATCATAGATTTATGATTTTAAGACGCAAAAGTATAAAAAAAAAGGCATATAAAAAACTATATGCCGTTTTATTTTTGATGAGGTTATTTTTATGAACCCTTTTGTTCTTTGTTGAAATACACTAAATAGTAGTACATTTGTTTTTCTTCATCCCAACCTTTTTCGATGAACTTATCGGCGGATTCGGGATTGATGAAGTCCATACGTATTTGAATATTAGTATCTAAATCGATTACATTTTTAATTTTTTTGCGTACATCAGAAACAGCTTTGTTAGCAATTGGGAAGGTTGATACATCTTCTATTTGGTACTTAGGCCCTTTTTCTACTTTGTAGTGTTTAAACTCAGGAATCAGGTCAGGGTTCTCAAACACTTCATTCATAAATGAGGTTTCCTCAAAGTCATCATTCTTAGCAAAGTAGTTGATTGCACGGTTCATAAATAGCACTTCTTCTTTTTTATCTTCAGCAGGTAAGATAACATCTTTTGCGAAATCTTGGCTGAATTTTAAGTACTTTTTGGTGTAGAAATTGTCATCGACCAAAGCATCCACATTTAGGAAATTTTCTAACCAATACTTAGTGTCGTAGCGATTGCTATCAATGGAAAGTATTTTGTAGCCATCTTCTTTATTTACATTGAAAATGATACAACCTTTATCCAAACGATGGATGTTTACACCTTCTTGGATAATCATTTCCAACTGATTACCTTGTTCTTCAAATTGTAGGAAACTATTTTTTACCTCAGATTTGAAAATACCAATAGCTTTTACCTTTTCGTTATCCAAATAAGTATCGTGCAAAAGAGCAATGTATACTTCTCCACTTTTAATATGTGGATGGTTAGATTGATTGTACAAGTGTTGTGCAATTTTTCCTGACTGTTCGTGAATTGTACTTTCGTCTTCAAAAATAGGGGTAACTAATTGATAGAGTGTATTAAATTCTACGTCAGCATCGTGTACAAAATGAAAATAGTTCTCTTCTTTTTCACGGAAAGGTTTGAAAAAATATTCTTTTAATAAGCCTATAATTTCATCATTTAGTGCATAAGGTTTTTCAGAAAAGAATAGAGGTTCACCTTTACTCAAATTACCTACTTTGTGAATAGAGAGCGCTTCGATATTTGTTGTATATAAATTTAGCATAGTTATTAGCGAAATTAATAGTATTCTTCTTCACTGAAACTACCATAATCATCTTCATCTAAGTCGAAGTCGTTGAACTCATCTTCAAACTCATCAAAATCATCGGCTACGAATGATTTTTCTGGAGCTTCGGCAGGGATAGAGCCGTGAGCGTGTATCAAAGCAGGGTAGGAAGCTCTTGTCTCTTCCTCATCAATTTCTACTAATTCCACGAAGAATGTCCACATTGACATAAAGTCGTATACATATAATAATTTAGGTTCATCTTCACTTACGACAGATTCGATAATAGTTTCTTCCATTAAGCGTATTTCACCACTTTCGGATACGTCAAAAAGGGTGATTTCCTCGCCTTGATTCCAATCATCGTCAGTAAGGTAGAAAGAAGCCATTTCATTACCTGCAAAGCCAAATGATTGGTTAATCACATTGTGTAAATCTTCCAAGGTAGCTTCCCCTTGGATTGCGATATCTCTAAAAACGTCTTCTTTAACGTCGAGTATTACTCTGAATTTGTATACCATTTTTTAGTTTTTAGGGGTTAAAAAAAACTTTGTCAAAGGTTGTATCGCAATAGGAGCTATATGACTTTGACAAAGTTTGTACTGCAAAGTGTATTTTTTCTATTTTGCTATGTCGGTGATTTCAATATCGAAAATAAGGTCGCTATTAGGTGGGATTACCTCACCAGCACCTCTTTCGCCATAACCTAAGGCAGCAGGGATAAATACACGCACTTTATCACCTACTTTCATTTTAAGAAGAGCTTCTTTGAAACCAGGGATAAGAGGAGCATTGGAATTATATTCCATAGGGAATGCTTGGTAGCCGCCTTGTTGCTCACGCATTGCATTGTATTTGCCATAAGTTTCTTCTATTTCTTTTACATTAGAATCGAAGAGAGTACCATTTGCCAAATATCCAGCATAGTTTACCATTACTTGTTGAGTGTGGTTAGGCTGTTTGCCTTTACCTTCTACTAAAGTAAACATTTTTACTCCAGAAGGAAGTGCTTTAGCTTGAGGTTCTTGAGTTTTAACCTCTTCTAAGAATTTAGCAGCTGCAGCTTTGGTTTTAGCTTCTTTTTCTTGTTCTCTTTTAGCGATATCTTTGAAATAGTTTTCAAAAACTTTTACAGCATTGAAGTTTTTAGCGTCTTTACCATTAGCAATGATTGTAATTTTATTGATTTTGATATCTTTTTCAGGTTTATCATTAGCTACAGTTTTAGTATTAGCAATTGCATCGATTACTTCTAAACCTTTCACAGTTTCACCGAAAACAGTATGACGACCATTGAGGTGAGGAGTAGGTACTTGAGTGATGAAAAACTGGCTGCCATTTGTGCCAGGACCTGCATTAGCCATTGATAAAATTCCTTTTTTATCGTGTTGTAAAGTAGGAACAAATTCATCTTCAAAACGATATCCAGGATCTCCCATACCTGTACCAGTAGGGTCACCCCCTTGAATCATAAAATCTTTGATCACACGATGGAAGATCGTTCCGTTGTAGAAAGGTTTACCTTTGTATTCGGCTTTTACGAAAGAGTTTTTACCTTCGGCTAAAGTAACAAAGTTGGCTACTGTTATAGGAGTTTCTTTGTAGTTGAGTTTTACAATGATATTTCCTTGAGTAGTTTCGATATCGGCAAATAAGCCATCACCTAAATCTTTGTAGGCTTTTTTTTGCGAATTACAACTGAAAAATACAAACATTGCAGAGAGCAATGCTACTAAATTGAGTCGTCTCATAATATAATAATTAATTAAAAATGTTTATTTATTCGGGTCGAGGTTTTACATCTTCTTGATTTTTTTCAATCTTGAAGACTTCGATTTTAGCTATAATAGGTTGATTGAAAGAGATTTTATCTTTATCGCCACGATAGCCATAAGCTACACTTGAGGGGAAATAGAAAACTCCACTTTCTTTTTCTTTTAGCAATTTTAATGCAGAACGCAAGCCTTGGAATACTTCTTCTTTATCTACATAATATTTGTATTCACCATCGGGTTTTTCTTGATAAAGCTGGTTACCCTGCAAATCGGAAAGGCTGTAATCATAAGTTACAATATCGCCAAACTGAGCAGTATAATGAGCTTCAGGATTTTGATTTAGATAGTAGAACTTAAATCCGTGTTGCGAATCTATAAAATTATGTATTGTATCTTTTTTGATAATAGAATCTATCAGCGCTTCTTCGGAGGCTAATAGTGCTTTGTTTTTCATAGCTGATTCTTTCAAAAAAGTACTTGTTTTTTTAGTTATAGGATGACGCGCTTGCCTATCGGCACAACTTGTCAATACTATGCCAATGGCACTTAGAGCTATTATTTTTTTGAGTATATTCATTGTATCGTTTTACATATTTTTGTGGATAAAATCAGGTAACACTTGTTTGAAATAAGCTACCGCTTCTTCTATAGACCCATCAAATCTTCCTCCAGCTGCATTTACGTGTCCGCCTCCATTGAAACATTTTCGAGCAAATAGATTCACATCATTATTACCTTTAGAACGCAAAGACATTTTTACGAAATCACCTTCTTGGATAAAGATGACAGCTAATTTAGTGTTTTTAATAGTGAGCCCATAGTTTACAAATCCTTCAGTATCTCCTTTTTGATGATCGTATTTTTGTAATTCTTCGGAAGAAAGTGTTATATAAGCGGTGTCAAACTCTTTGATATACACTAAATTTTTGAGAGCGGTACTAAGCAATTGCAATTTATTATAAGAATTGTTATCAAATACATTGCTATTGATTTGGCTATTATTAGCTCCTTTTTCTATTAAAAAAGCACCGATTTTGAGTGTGTTGCTAGTAGTGATAGGGTATTTGAAATTACCGGTATCCGTCATAATCCCCGTATACAAACAAGTAGCTATATCTTTATCAATTTGATTTTTATTGCCCATTGCATCAATAAAAGCATAAATCATTTCACAAGTAGAACTCGCTTTAGGATTAGAAAAAGTAACTTTGGCATAGTCATCAGGCTCTTGATGATGATCAATCATCACAAAAGTTGCTTTAGAGTTTTCTAGCAAAGGGGTAAGGGAATCCGCTCTTTTAAGAGCGTTGAAATCGAGTGTGAAAATAAGTTTAGAGGCTTCTATCTGCTCTGTTGCTTTTTTGGGATTGTTGTCGTAGATAAGAATCTGATCTGCGGCAGGTAACCATTTGAGAAAGTCAGGAAAATCATTAGGAGAAACCACTGTTACATCACAGTGATGCAACTTGAGATAATGGTAAAGCCCCAAGCAACTACCTATGGCATCACCATCGGGGTTTTTGTGGGGTATAATACTTATTTTAGGTTGCTTTTCCAATAATATTTTGGTAGCTTCTATATCGTATATATTCATAATGGCGCGAAAGTACAACATTATTTTTAATTAGCTGCAAAATGTAACTAAAAACTTTTGTTTTACAGATTTTAGGAGAGATTTCTTTTTTCTAAAAGTACAACATTTTCAACGTGGTAAGTTTGAGGGAACATATCGACGGGTTGTACTTTTGTCACCTTATACATTTCGTCTAACAAAGCTAAATCACGTGCTTGAGTAGCACTGTTACAGCTTACATATACTATTTTAGGGGGGGCAATTTGCAGAATTTGCTCTATTACATCTTTATGCATTCCATCACGAGGAGGATCGGTGATGATTACATCGGGAGTACCATTGGCTTTGATAAACGTATCGTTGAAAACGTTTTTCATATCCCCTACATAAAAACTCACATTCTCAATACCATTAGCTTTGGCATTGGCTTTGGCATCGGCAATGGCTTCGGGTACAGCTTCGACACCAACTACTTTTTTAGCTTTTCTTGCTACAAACTGAGCGATAGTACCTGTACCAGTATAGAGGTCATATACCAATTCATCACCTTTTAAATCGGCGAAGTCACGGGTTACTTGATATAGTTTGTGAGCTTGTTTAGAGTTCGTTTGATAGAAAGATTTTGCATTGATTTTGAAGCGCAAACCTTCCATTTCTTCATAAATACAATCGGTACCTTTATAGATTTTTAAATCTTGATCGTAGATAGCATCGTTCCCTTTGCTATTAATACAATACTGCAAAGAAGTGATTTGAGGGAATGTTTGAACTATATGTTCTAATAGCAAATTACATTTTTTACTATCACTAAAGAATTGTATTACCAGCATTATTTCGCCTGTAGAAGAGATACGTATCATCATAGAACGCAAGACGCCTGTTTGCTGACGTGGGCTATAGAAAGCTATGTTATTCTCTAAAGCAAAACGTTTGATTTCCAAACGTATAGCGTTAGAAGGGTCTTCTTGTAAGTAACATTTATCAATGTCGAGGATTTTATCCCAAGCACCAGCGATATGGAAACCTAGACCATTGCGTTGTTCAATTGTATCGGCATTTTGAATTTCTTCGGGAGTAAGCCAGCGCATATCGGAGAAAGAGAATTCCATTTTATTGCGATAGAAATAGATATTCTCGGAAGCTACAATAGGCATCAGTTCAGGGATTGTTATTTTTCCTAAACGCACTAAGTTGTTTTCGACTTCTTTTTGTTTGTAGAACAGCTGACTTTCGTAGTTCATATCTTGCCATTTGCATCCACCGCAATAGCCAAAATGGGCACATACGGGAGTTACACGGCGATTAGAATACTCGTGGAATTTAGTAGCAAATCCCTCGTAATAAGCCGATTTTTTTTTAGTAGTTTGTACATCGACTACATCGCCAGGGATAGCATTGTTGATAAAAATAACGCGACCATCAGGAGCTTTGGCAACGCTTTTGCCTTTAGCCCCCGCATCGGTAACGATAACATTTTCTATGGTTATATTTTTCTTTTTACTCATTGCGGGGGCAAAGGTACATTATTTTTTTGAATTATCGGTTACTTGGCAGAGGATAAGTACCTTCTACTAAGATACTGCTATCTACATCTTGGAGGTTACGATGACCAGCGAAAGCCATAGTAGTATCCATTTCGTCATAGAGTATTTGCAAAGCACGGGTTACCCCTTCTTCACCATAAGCGCCGAGTCCATATACAGGAGCACGACCGAGCATAATACCTTTAGCTCCTAATGCCCAAGCCTTGAGCATGTTTTGACCTGTATAGAAACCAGAGTCTATCCATACTTCAGTTTGGCTACCTACAGCACTTACGATATCGGGAAGGGCTTTTATAGTGGAAATAGTATCATCCATCTGGCGACCACCATGGTTAGAGACGATGATAGCATCAGCACCGTATTTTACTGCTTCTATAGCATCTTCAGGGGTCATAATTCCTTTTAAGATGATGGGTCCTCCCCAAAGTTCTTTGATTTCAGCAATATCTTTCCAGCTAAGGCTAGGGTCGAATTGTTCTTTTGTCCAAGAAGATAGAGAAGAAAGGTCGGATACATTTTTAGCGTGTCCAGCAATATTGCGGAAAGTCCATCGGCGGTTACCGAAGACATAGCGCAATCCCCAAGGAATTTTAGTAGAAAGGTTCAACATATTAGGAATGGTGAACTTAGGAGGAGTAGAAAGTCCGTTTTTGATGTCGCGGTGGCGATTACCTAACACTTGTAAATCGACAGTAATCATCAAAGCAGAACATTTAGCTTCTTTAGCACGACGGATAAGGTCCTTCATAAACTCGCGGTCACGCATTACATAAAGCTGAAACCAGAAAGGTTCGACACCAGCTTCTACTAAATCCTCGATAGAGCAGATAGACATAGTAGATAGGGTGAAGGGGATACCGAATTTTTGGGCAGCTTTAGCCATGTGGATTTCACCGTCAGCCCACATCATTCCCATAAATCCGACAGGAGCCGTCATTGCAGGGAATTTAACTTTCTTGCCAAGGAGTGTACTTTCGAGGGTGCGGTTGTCCATATCCACTAAGATACGTTGACGGAATTTGATAGGGTTGAAGTCTGAAACATTCTGTTTGTAAGTTGCTTCAGTCCAAGAGCCGGTGTCTACATACTCGTAGAACATTTTAGGAACATTGCGTTTGCAAACAACGCGCAAGTCCTCAATATTTGTCATTTTGGATAGATCTCTCATTTTTTAAATAATTAATATTCTTAGTTTTTAAATAAGTCCTTCTTGAATAAGGTTATGCAGGTGTATAATTCCCATATATTCACCTTGTTTAGTTGCTAACAGTTGTGTGATTTTATTTTTCTCCATCAGGTGTAGGGCATCAATTGCTAAACAATCGACCTCAATAGTTTTTGGGTTAACACTCATTATATCTTTAGCAGTAAGCCCTTTGATACTATCTGTTTTACTAAGCATTCGGCGGATATCGCCATCCGTTACTATTCCAACTATCTGATGATTATTGAGCACAGCAGTAACTCCGAGCATTTTTTCAGATATTTCTACAATTACCTTTTTAATATCGGTATCAGGAGAGACCTCAGGTTTTTGGTTATGAGATACAATATCAGACACTTTTAGGTATAAACGTTTTCCTAATGCACCACCAGGATGGTATTTAGCAAAGTCACTACTGCCAAAATGTTTCATTTCCAACAGACAAACTGCCAATGCATCACCTAATACTAATTGAGCCGTAGTACTAGTAGTAGGAGCTAAATTGTTAGGGCAAGCCTCTTTATCGACGTGAGCATAAAGCACACTATCAGCTTGTTGTGCTAAGACAGAGTTTTTATTAGAGGTAATGGCTATCAACTTGTTATTACCGCGTTTGAGCAAAGGTACTAACACTTTTATTTCGGGGGTGTTACCACTTTTAGAGATGCATATTACTACATCATCTTGCTGTATAATACCTAAATCACCATGGATTGCATCGGCGGCATGCATAAAGATAGCGGGAGTGCCGGTAGAGTTCATTGTAGCTACTATTTTATTAGCGATAATGGCACTTTTACCTATACCTGTAATCACTACACGACCTTTGGATTGCAATATATATTGTACTGATTGAGTAAAATCATCGTCTAGATAATCAATTAGTTTAGCAATAGCTTGAGCTTCTTCAGTAATAGTTTGTTTGGCAGAGGTAATAATTTCTTCTGAGTTCATTCGTTATAGTTTTTAGTTGTTCGTATATTACATCAGGCTCCCATCGAAAAGGAAAGGTAAGAGATCTTTAATAGATTCAGTTTGAACGATTTCACCTTCTGCTCCCATAAAATAGACAGGAATGAGTTTTTTTTGTTTGGTTTCATATTCAGAGAGAGATTGGCGACAAGCACCACAAGGAGATACAGGATATGAGGTTGGGTCTTCGGCAGAGCCAGAAATAGCAATCATTTCGATTTCCTCATCGGGATATTGAGTAGAAGCTTGATAGATAGCTACTCTTTCGGCGCACAAACCAGAAGGGTAGGCTGCATTTTCTTGATTAGATCCTACAAAAATTTGTCCATTTTTAAGTAATACAGCAGCTCCTACTCTGAAATTGGAGTAAGGAGCATAAGCTTTTTTGCGAATATCTATTGCTTGCTTCATTAAGTTTTTAGCTTTTTCAGGAAGGTCGGTTAATTTATTAAAAATATTATATTTGATATGTAATTGATGTTCCGTTTTCATAAGAAATTGTTTTTATGCTGCAAAGATACGAAGTTATTAGCGAATTAGCAAATTTAATAATCAGAAAAATTGCAGCTTTCACACTATTTTATCACAAACTTTTCCTGAAGGAGACAATCTAAATAAATTACACAAATAGGTAGCTTTATTCCAAAAGTCCAGCACAGATTCTACAGATTTACACGAAAATGAATTATGAAGTACTCAGAGGCATAGGAAAATTCAGACAAGAAGTTTGTGATTTTTTGTGAGATGTTTTGTGAATATTCCTATAATATAAATTAAAGTAGTTGATTATCAGTGTTATTAACTTTGAAAAAGATGCAAACTAGAAGGACAAAAGCTTAGGCAAAGTGTAGAATTAAAAATTTACAAATCAATACTGATAGACTATTAATTAGCAAAATATTATTATCTTTGCGCCGTTTAAATTAGAAAGAGACACTACAAATTGTTATGAAACGCAATTTTTTAGATTATTTATTTGTAACCTTGAGAGGAATTGCAATGGGTGCTGCAGATGTAGTACCAGGGGTTTCTGGAGGTACTATAGCTTTTATATCGGGTATTTACGAAGAACTTGTAAGCTCCATCAGTAAGGTTAATTTGCACGCTTTTAAACTTCTTTTTAGCAAAGGAATTGTAGCTTTTTGGAAACATATTAATGGCAACTTTTTTGTAGCACTTTTAGCAGGGATAGGCATTAGCATTATATCGCTTGCCAAAGTAATGAAGTGGCTTTTAGAGAATGAACCCATAATGGTATGGTCTTTCTTTTTTGGACTGATGATTGCCAGTGTATTGTTTCTAATGAAAGAAATTAAGCGCTGGAATTTAGCAACTATACTTGTACTATTTATTGCAGGGGCGATAGCTTATTTTATCACTGTAATTCCCCCTTTAGTAAGTGGTAGTAATCAGGAATTGATATTTATTTTCTTCTGTGGAGCATTGGCTATTTGCGCGATGATATTACCTGGGATTTCAGGAGCTTTTATATTGGTGCTATTAGGTGCTTATCACACAGTTTTAGACGCTTTGAGTTCGTGGAATATTAAACTCATAGGTGTTTTTGGGATAGGAGCAATTACTGGTATTTTAAGTTTTTCTAAGGCGTTGAAATGGTTGTTTGCCAAATACCGCAATCTCACCTTTGCAGGACTTACTGGTTTTATTATCGGTTCGTTGAACAAAGTATGGCCTTGGAAAGAAGTTTTGAAATGGGATACCGATGCTAAAGGCAATGCTGTAGCTGTATGGGAAAAGAGTATTTCGCCTTGTACTTTTAAGGACATTACCCATACAGAGCCTCAAATACTTATTGCTGTACTATTGGCAATAGCAGGTTTTTTAGTGATTTATCTACTTGAGAAATGGAGTAGCAAACAAAGCAAAAAACACTAAACTATGAAGCTATTAGAAAGGGGTAATAAAAAATTACTTAATGCTTGGGCATTTTACGACTGGGCAAACTCAGTGTATTCACTTACAATTGTATCTACTATTTTCCCTATTTTTTACGGTTTGCTATTTCGGACTGCAGGACTTACCCATATAGAACTTTTTGGGATGATAATCAAAAGTACCTCGGTAATTGCTTTTGTAACCGCTTTAGCTTTTGCTGTGGTGGTAATACTTTCGCCTATATTGAGTGGTATAGCTGACTATTTAGGAAACAAGAAAACATTTATGCGTTTCTTTTGTTATATGGGAGCACTTTCAAGTATAGGTTTGTATTGGTTTTCATTAGAGCATATCTATTTTAGCTTATTTTGTTACTTTTGTGGTGTGTTAGGTTTTTGGGGAAGTATTGTATTCTACAATTCCTATTTACCAGATATCGCTTTGCCAGAACAATATGACGCAGTAAGTGCTAAAGGTTATAGTTTAGGCTATGCGGGGAGTGTGTTGCTATTGATTTTCAATTTGATAATGGTAATGAAGCCTGAATGGATAGGTTTTACTACTACTAATACTAAAACAACACTCACTACAATGCGAATTTCATTTATCACTGTGGGAATATGGTGGATAGGGTTTAGCAGTATCCCTTTTTACTACCTTCCATCACATAAGAAGAATGGAACTAAAGTTACAAAAAATATTCTTTTTAATGGATTTAAGGAATTGCGCAAAGTATGGCAGCAACTCACTACTTCTCCACGATTGAAATGGTATCTCATTGCTTTTTTTGTATATAGTATGGGGGTGCAAACCGTAATGCTGGTAGCTACCTATTTCGGAGAACAAGAAATACAATGGACGAGTGCTGAAGAAAGTACTATAGGATTGATAGTGAGTGTACTTATAATTCAATTAGTGGCTATAGCTGGAGCACGACTCACAGTTATTGCTGTACGCAAATGGGGGAATATTGGGGTGTTGATAGCACTCAATGCTATATGGGTGGGGATTTGCTTACTTTCATATTACGTGTACAAACCAATGCAATTCTACATCATTGCTACTTTAGTAGGACTTGTAATGGGGGGCATACAAACGCTTTCTCGCTCTACTTATTCGGCTTATTTACCTGATACTAAAGATACAACTTCGTTCTTCAGTTTTTACGATGTGACTGAAAAAATAGGAATCGTGATAGGGATGGGGGTCTATGGACTCATTAACCAATTTACGAATAATATGCGTAATGCGACTGTCTCATTGATTATTTTTTTCGGACTTGGCATAATTTTACTTTTTAAGACAAACAAGCAACAGGTAACAAATAATTAGATATGATTTCAAAGTTTAGATTTTTTTTAGAGAAATATGGCTTTGCAGTATCGGCACGATTGGCTGAGAAATTAGGTGTACGCGCTAAAGATGTGCGTATTTTCTTCATTTATGGCACTTTTGCTACTTTAGGGGCTGGTTTTGGTGTTTATCTATTATTGGCTTCTTTGTTGAGAATTAAGGATGTGTTTTTTGTGAAACGGACTTCTGTGTTTGACCTTTAGTGGTGAGAACAGAGGGGTGCGAGCCGCACGGGCAGTTTTAATGGGAGTAATGGGAATAATGGGAGTTGGGATAGAGATTATTAGATGAAAAAGTATTATATTTGCCTCGTATTTTAATTGGTTCTATATAACTAAATATATAATGATAAGAAAAGATTTTATGAAATACAATTTATTACTGTTGAGTGCTTCTTTATTGTTAAGTGCTTGTAATGAACAAACTACTTATACTTCTACCACTGACATTTCCGTAGAAGGGGAAATGGTAGCCCAACTTACTTCACCTCCTTTCGTACCAGCGCCAGTAGGCAATCGGAAGGCTACCAAACTGAGTGTTACACTTGAAATCATAGAAAAAGAAGGTGAATTGGCAGATGGTACTAAGTATCTTTTTTGGACATTTGGCGGTACTGTGCCAGGGAGTTTTATTCGAGCTCGTGTAGGCGATGAAGTCTCGTTTACACTTAAAAATCACCCAGATAACAAATTGGCACACAATATCGACCTTCACGCAGTAACGGGAACAGGAGGAGGTGCTGATGCATCGTTGGTAGCCCCAGGACAACAACGCACCTTCACTTTTAAATGTTTGAACCCAGGGCTTTTTGTATATCATTGTGCTCAAGCGCCCGTGCCTTTGCATATCGCCAATGGGATGTATGGACTTATATTGGTAGAGCCCGAAGGCGGTCTGCCCCCAGTAGATATGGAATACTATGTGATGCAAGGCGATTTCTATACCGAAGGAGACTATGGAACCCAAGGATTGCAAGCCTTCAGCCAAGAAAAAGCCCTTGCGGAAAAGCCTGATTATGTGCTTTTCAACGGAAAAGTAGGTGCTATTGCAGGCGATAAAGCCCTCAAGGTGAATGCAGGTGAAACGGTACGCCTTTTTGTAGGGAATGGAGGTCCTAACCTCATCTCTTCTTTCCACGTGATAGGAGAAATCTTTGACCGAGTACAGGTAGAAGGAGGCAAGCTCGTAAACGAAAATGTGCAAACGACAGTTATTCCTGCGGGAGGGGCAGCTATAGTAGAATTCAAAGTAGAAGTGCCCGGTTCATATACGCTAGTAGACCACGCTATTTTCCGCGCTTTCAACAAAGGTGCATTAGGGCAACTCATCGCGCAAGGGAGAGAAAATCCAGTTATCTACGGCAAGCAAGAGGCAGTGCCTTATCAGGTGATAGGTGTCAGGGAACAGGTGTCAGTAGATAGGGGACAGGAGTCAGGGAATAAGACTTTGGCACAACAGATGGAAGATGGGAAGAAAGTGTATCAGCGTACTTGTGTGGCTTGTCATCAGGCACAAGGGCAGGGGTTGGAAGGAGCTTTTCCGCCTTTGGCAAAAGCTGACTACCTGAATGCTGATGTAGACAGAGCAATAGAGACCGTACTGAAAGGGCATACGGGAGGGATTACTGTGAATGGCAAACAGTACAACAGTATGATGCCTCCTCAACCACTTACCCCTGAGCAAATAGCCGATGTGCTCACCTACGTATATCACAACTGGGAGAACAATAAAACCGTAGTAAGCCCTGAAAGAGTGAAGAAAGTAAGAGATAAACGTTAATTGGGTGATAATGATGAAAAAATACCTAATTAACATAATAACTTTATGCTTTTGTGGATGGCTACTAGGACAAACTTCTACTCCTATGGTAACGATTAAAGGAGGAAGTTATGTGCCTTTGTATGGAGTGAAAGGGGAGAATAAAGTGACAAAGCCCGTAAACGTAAAGAGCTTTCAGCTAGATATATACCCAGTGACCAATGCACAATACAAAGCTTTTTTGGAGAAACATCCCGAGTGGCGGCGCTCTCAAGTGAAGGGAATCTTTGCGCAGAAGAGTTATCTTTCGCACTGGAAGAGCGACTTAGATTTTAGTCCGCTAGAAGCACAAGCCCCTGTAACCCACATTTCGTGGTTTGCTGCCAAGAAATATTGTGAGTGTGAAGGAAAGCGACTACCAACAACCGACGAGTGGGAGTACGTAGCCCAAGCCGATGCCCAAAGTATAGATGCACGGAAGAAGAAACATTATCAAGAGTATATAGTGCGAAGCATGCAAACGCCCAAGACCTACCTACAGAAAGTGGGGAGCACGCCCAAGAACTATTGGGGCGTATATGATATGCACGGCTTGGTATGGGAATGGGTGGCGGACTTCAACAGTGTGCTTCTCTCGGGGGACTCGCGCAAAGACAAGCAAGGAGACGATGCTCTTTTTTGTGGCGGGAGTGCGCTCAATGCTTCCGACCTTACTAACTATGGAGCTTTTATGCGGTATGCCCTGAGAGGTAGCCTCAAAGCGAACTATACGATGCTGAATATGGGGTTTAGATGTGCTTTATAAATTACGAAATACGAAGGACGAATGACGAGATAGCCCCCGAACCCCCGAAGGGGGACAAGCTACAAAAGCGATTGCTATTTGTCTTAATGGGGATAAATGACGAATTATGAATGACGAGATACAAATTTACGAAATTATAGTTAAACAAAAAATAGATTGTGAATAAAAAAGTTTTCTTTTAGGGGCGTTTGCAGCATATACCCAGCGATAGCTGGCTTTCCTACATAACATACTTTAAAAATAATTGATTATCAGGTAATCATTTTTGATAAAACCTAAAACTTTTGCAAAATGTAGTGATGAAAATTTTGCAAACCAATTCTGACTTACCATAATAATTGACAAATGAGTTTCAGAATTTTTGGAGAGATTTTAAGAAAATAGGAGGAACTCTGAGGATCTCTGGGAAATGCAGAGGAGGTAGCTTTAATAATGAAAGATATTGAGACAAAATATAGAGCTGTTATAGAAGATTGCGAGTTGTTATTAGGTGATAATGACAACTTAAAGAATATGTCATATAACGATATAGACGAAATCTGTAATTATGTGATAGTAGAGGTGTATAAACAATCGGCTGAGCTGACGATTATAGCATTGGTGAATATCTATATCAAAGCTATGATTGTAGAGGCTAATGCAGATTATGATATATTGAAAGAATATGTACAAGAATTTCTATACTATGATGGGACAACAAGCTCGTATAGATATATAAGAGCTAAATTGAAAGAAATAAAAAGGATTATGGAACAAGGAATTGACGATAAATATCTTTATGAGAATTATGAAGATGTAGCCGATGTTCTGGAGGAATTTTTAGAAGATTTAGAAGCAAAATATGATAAAATGAAGATAAACCTTAGAAAAAATTACTATTAATGAAAACATTATATTTTATTTTATTGAGTTTGTTATTACTCAATTGTAATAACCACAATAGCAACACTGCTACAACAGATACAAAAGCAGTGGCAGATAGTACCACTGCAAAGACGACTGATAGTTTTTCGGACTTATCAGTATATCACTTGCCAGCGGTATGGACGACCCAGAATGGGGATAACATAGAGCTTAAAGACCTCAAAGGGAATGTATTGGTGGTGGTAATGATCTACACCTCTTGCAAGACCGCTTGTCCTATCCTTATTAAAGATATGCGCGAAATACGCAAGCGCGTAGATGAACAAGCTGGAGATAAACGCAAACAAGTGAAATATCTTTTGGTGAGTATAGATCCCGAGACGGATACGCCAGAGCACTTAAAAGCCTTTGCCAAAGAAAGGCAAATGGACGACGAACAGTGGCTATTCCTTCGATCTAATGAAGAACAAACACGAGAGTTTGCTGCAGTACTTGCTGTGAATTACAAACAAATATCACCAGTGGATTTCTCGCATTCTAACATCATCAGTGTGTTTAACAAAAAAGGTGAATTGGTATCACAACAAGAAGGTTTAGGGATTGACTATGACAAGACTGTGGAGGAAACAATAAAACAATTAAAAATTAACAATTAAAAATTAAAAAGAGGTTGCTCAATATTGGGCAACCTCTTTTGTTTTTAGAAAATATTTGCTTAATTATTTAAACTCTTTTTCGTGGCGTTTGCGTTCATTTTCATCTAAGTAGATTTTACGCAAGCGCATATTTTTTGGTGTTACTTCAACGTATTCGTCTTTTTGGATATATTCCAAAGCTTCTTCTAATGAAAACTTAATAGGGGGTGCTAACTTCACTTTTTCATCAGAACCAGCAGCTCGTACGTTTGTAAGTTTTTTAGTCTTCGTAACATTCACAACGATATCTCCACTACGAGAGTTTTCGCCAATTACTTGTCCTGTATAGATGTCTTCGCCTGGGAAGATGAAGAATTTACCACGGTCTTGCAATTTATCGAGAGAGTAGGGGATAGCAGTTCCTTGTTCCATAGAGATGAGTGACCCATTGATACGCCCTGCGATTTCACCTTTGAAAGGTTGGAATTCCAAGAAACGGTGGTGGATAATCGCCTCACCAGCGGTAGCCGTGAGCAATTGGTTACGCAAGCCAATGATACCGCGAGAAGGAATGATGAACTTGATAATCATACGTTCGCCTTTAGGCTCCATACTTAGCATTTCACCTTTACGAAGGGTTACCAAATCGACAGCTTTACCACTTACGTTCTCAGGTAAATCAATAGTAAGTTCTTCTACAGGTTCACATTTTACGCCATCGATTTCTTTGATAATTACTTGAGGCTGACCTATTTGTAATTCGTAACCTTCACGGCGCATTGTTTCGATGAGCACTGAGAGGTGTAATACCCCACGACCATAAACAATAAACTTATCGGCACTATCGGTAGGTTCTACACGTAAAGCGAGGTTTTTCTCTAATTCGCGTTCCAAACGTTCTTTGATATGGCGAGAGGTTACGAACTTACC
The DNA here is from genome assembly GCF_937936315.1 of uncultured Capnocytophaga sp. GTDB lineage: Bacteria > Bacteroidota > Bacteroidia > Flavobacteriales > Flavobacteriaceae > Capnocytophaga. The sequence continues at coordinate 152,646 of NZ_CALGWU010000023.1, forward strand.
ATCCTTACCGAAGAAAGGAGAATCGTTGATAGTGAAGAGCATACTCATTGTAGGTTCATCGATAGCGATAGTAGGAAGTGCTTCGGGATTTTCATAATCGGCGATGGTGTCACCAATTTCAAAGCCTTCTAAGCCAGCAATCGCACAAATGTCGCCTGCTTGTACTTCCTCTACTTTTTTACGCCCTAAACCATCAAATAAGTGTAGTTCTTTAATTTTAGATTTTACAATACTTCCATCACGTTTCACTAATGAAATATTCATACCAGCTTTTAGGATACCACGGTGCAAGCGACCGATAGCGATACGACCTGTAAAGGTAGAATAATCAAGAGAAGTGATGAGCATTTGCAAGCTACCTTCTTCAATTTGAGGAGCAGGGATGTGCTCTACCACCATATCGAGTAGAGGAGCGATGCTATCTGTTTTTTTGTGCCAGTCTTCAGACATCCAGTTTTGTTTAGCTGAACCATAGACAGTAGGGAAATCGAGTTGCCAATCTTCGGCACCGAGTTCAAACATCAGGTCGAATACAGCTTCGTGTACCTCATCAGGTGTACAGTTTTCTTTATCGACTTTGTTGATTACCACAATAGGTTTCAACTTCATTTCGATAGCTTTTTGGAGTACAAAGCGCGTTTGAGGCATAGGACCTTCAAAAGCATCTACTAATAGAAGTACGCCATCAGCCATATTGAGGACACGTTCAACCTCACCACCAAAGTCGGCGTGACCAGGGGTATCAATGATGTTGATTTTGATGTCTTTATAAACAACAGATACGTTTTTAGAGAGGATGGTAATACCGCGTTCGCGTTCGAGGTCGTTATTATCTAATATCAGTTCGCCTGAATCTTGATTGTCGCGAAAGAGTGCACAATGGTGCAAGATTTTATCAACGAGGGTAGTTTTTCCGTGGTCAACGTGGGCAATAATAGCTATATTTCTAATAGCGGTCATAGATATAATTTATATTTTTTAAAATTGAGGGCGCAAAGGTACGAATAATTTGTCAATTAGCAAATTTGTGAAATAGCATTTTTTTTAACTATTTAGTGTCCGCAGTTGCAATTAGCGCCTCCAGAACAGCCTTTCTTTTTGTTAAAAAACAATTTTTTTACTAAGAAAACAGCTGCTATTGCTACTAAAATATAGGCTATAATTTCTTGTGTTCCCATAGTGAATTTATTTTAAAAGTTCGAATGCTACATTTACTTGAGCTTCGATAGCTATTTTACCTACGGCTAAAGTATTATCATTTCCGTTGGCAGGGCTTCCTAAACTCATTTTGCTCATTCTTTCAACGGGTTGTATATCGTTGAAATGAGAGTTTACTTCCTTGATTTTGATAGCTTTACCAATATTTTGGTCTAAACTTACCGCATAGAGTAGGGCTTTTTTACGGGCATCATCGATAGCTGCTACACGGGCTTCTTGCAAGAGTTTTTCTTTGTTTTTTACTCCAAAGCTGATACCATCAATTCGGTTTACTCCTGCATCGAAAATAGCATTCATCAAGTTGTCGTACTTGCTGATATCTTCTAATTTGATATTGATATTTTGCACGACACGATATTTATTCAGTTTGTTATAATCGTCTTTATAAAGAGATACATAGCTGGTTTGGAAATTCTCCATAGGGAGTTCCTTACTCAAAAGTTGTAATACTTGAGCCACAGCTTCGCCGTTCTTTTGTCGAAGGTTCTTCAAATCAAGCCCTTCTTTTTCGATACTGATAGAGATATTTACCATATCGGGGGTTGCATATACGATGCCTTCGCCTACAACTTCGACGGTAGGCGTTTGGTTTTGTGCTATTGCCATTGTTGATATTAGCGAAAATAATACAAAGTAGTGTTTCATATTTTTTTGATGTTTATTTTAGATTTTGAGAATCTCGGAGAGACTTGGAGAGTCTAGGAGAATCGGATGTTAATAAGTCTGCCAATTACTCGGGGTATTCGATACGCACGTGGTAGATATTGGTGAGTTTGTTTTTAAATATGCGTTTGATAGCTTCAATTTCTTTGAAAGATATATCGGAATTAGCAAATTGATTGTCATCTAATTGTTTTTTGATGATACGATCGACGAACTCATTGAGAGCTTCAAAAGTAGGGTTTTTAAGACTTTTGGTAGCGGCTTCCACCGAATCAGCCATCATCAGTATAGCTGTTTCTTTGGAGAAAGGAATAGGACCTGGGTAGCGGAAATCTTCTTCTTTAGTGCCTTCGGGATTTAGATCTAAGGCTTTGCGATAGAAATAATAGGTAAGACTGCGTCCGTGATGAGTTTTGATGAAATCGATGATGCGTTTAGGCAGTTTGTTTTTATGAGCGAGTTCGACACCATCGGCAACGTGTTTGATAATCACCTTAGCACTTTGTTCAGGAGTGAGCTGGTCGTGAGGGTTGAGGCTTGTTTTTTGGTTTTCAGTAAAATAAATAGGATTTTCCATCTTACCTATGTCGTGATATAGTGCTCCTACACGTACCAATAGTGTATTAGCGCCAATTTCGGCAGCAGCAGCTTCGGCAAGATTTGCCACCTGCATAGAGTGTTGGAAAGTACCAGGAGCTTTTTCGGAGAGTTGGCGCAAAAGTTTGGTGTTCGTGTCGGAAAGTTCCAAGAGAGAGACATCGGAAACTAAGCCAAAAGTACGTTCATAGATATAGGTAAAAGGTTGTGAAAATAGGATTCCTATACCATTGAGAATGAAAAGAGTAAGCAGAGAGATATCGAGCCCTTTGAGAGTCCCTTCGGTAATGGTATGGAAAGCGATATAAATAATTAAATAGGCAGCCGTGATGAGTCCCGCTGATACAAAACTACTCAATCGGTAGTGCATTCCCTTAGGAGTGAGGATGATAGCCATAGCAGCTACAATTTGTATGAACACAAACTGGAAGCTATTGGGCACAATGAAGCCCGTGATGAGTATGGTGCTGATATACACAAAGAGGACAGTACGCAAATCGAAAAACGACTTGAGAATGAGCACCATCATTCCTACGGGGACAATATAGATATAATCGGGAAAATAGCGAGAGATGAGTCCGACGAAAAGAATCATCGTGAGCATATTGAGCAAGATAACGCTCAATTTGAGGTTGCTTTTGTATATCTTCTTTTCGTATATTTTTAAGTATAACACCATTAGTGTCAATACTATAGCTACTAATGTATAATAGCCTGAGAGCGACCAATTATAGTTATTTTGACTCCACGTTTGAGTCTCATATTCTTCTTTAAGAGATAAGAGAGTGTTTAGTTTTTCACCTTCTACCAATTCACCTTTGGCAATGATAAGTTTTCCTTTGTTCACCCATCCACGCGTATAGACAATCTCTTTGAGGTTTTGATTTAGGGCTTTTTGGGTAAAATTTTGGTCGATTACAAGATTAGGGGTGAGGATATCAAAGAAAAGGTCGTAGTAATTTTTGAGATGTTCGTTGTAAGGAGCTGTATTGAAATAGTTTTTAATAGCATTATTTAGCTGTTGAAGGTATAATACGTGAGAGGCTGAGACCTCAATAATTTGGTTGTTTTGCTTGATAATTGCGATTTCGGAAGTTTTGAACACAGGAGGGTTGAGCATTATCCCATTGTGATAGCTTTCAGTTAAAAATGTTTCAGCTTTGTGGAGTAAAAGCTCTTTTTTGTGTTTAGACAATTGATTGAAATAGCTATTTTTTTTCTGTTCAAACTTCTGTTTCGCACTTATAAAGGCAGTTGTATCTTGTTTGTAATAAACGGTAGATTGATTGGTAATTTGTTGTTTTTCAGAGTTTATTTGTTGCTCTGTTTTTTTTAGAGGGAAATCAAAAGGAGCATATAGATTGTCGTGTTGCCAAAGTTCACCCTTGCGAAATTCATATTTAAACTTCGCTTTTTCGGGGAATACTTGCAAGATAAGCACTAAGGCGATGACAAAGGCTAAAATCTTGAAAACAAGGGATTTTTTAATAAATACTTTGATATTTTTGAGAGTCATCATCATTTTCTTCGTTAAAGTAGAGGCAAAAGTACAAAATAATTAGAAATTACGAATGAAGAGAGAGAATTTTTTTAGGTGATAGCTAATAAGATAAGTAGTATTCAAATATTTTTAGTTTTACATTATTCTCAATGCTTTGTTCAATTAGTTAAGTATTCATCAATAAGTAAAGTATATATTTTCTTCGTTTATTATTCGTTCTTTCTTCGTTTATTGTTTGTTATTGGACTTATTGTGGAAAATGCAAGAAAAAGGCGGTTTTGTTATGAATATTACAATTTAAGTAAAAGAAGGTAGTAAATGGTAGCTGAGGAGGTTAGTAGAGCCATTTCCAATAGTAAGTTGCGATGTAGTTCTTGGCATTTCAAAAAAAAGTTGTATTTTTGTCGCCTCAATAAAACTATATTCGGAAAAACTTTGTTACAGTATAAACGTCAACTCACTTTCATTGTCAGCTTATTGGTAGTAAGCTCTTGCTTTTGGTATGCTGAATCATTTGCCTTTAGGACAGCTGGTTTTAACTATACCTATTCTTGGGCAGTACGCGATACTATTAAAAAAGACACTATAGAACCTAAGAACGATCGTCGTGGGCGACGTATCAAGCCCAAAAAGACTTCAGGAAAGGCTAAAGATTCCCTTAAAAACGATACTATTAAGAAACCTAAGAATGCTTTGGAAGACATAGTGAAATACAAGGCTAAAGATAGTATTGTGTTCAATAGGGTAAAGAATGAAATCATCTTGTACAATGAGACCAATGTACAATATACTGATATTGACATTACAGCGGGCGTAGATGTGATTAATTATGAGAAAGGAGAGGTATATGCAGGACGTTTGAAAGACAGTTTAGGTGAATACAGTCAGCACCCTGTATTTAAGCAGGGTAGTGATGTGATAGAGCCAGATTCTATTCGTTTTAACTATCGTAACCAGAAGGCGATTATCCGCAATGCTTATACCAAGCAAGATGAGAATAATATAAAAGGCGAGATCATAAAGAAGGAGAATGACTCTACTTACTTTATGAGAAATGCTATTATCACTACTGCTGAAGACCTTGACGATCCTGATTATTACATCAAAGTACGCAAAGCTAAATTTGTACCTAAGAAAAAGATTATAGCAGGTTTTAGCAATATGTATATAGTGGATATTCCTACCCCTTTAGCTATTCCGTTTGCTTATTATCCTATGGTGTCAGGACGCTCATCTGGACTTATTTTTCCTACTTTTGGTGAGGTGAATAACCGTGGTTATTTCTTACAAAACATAGGTTATTACTTTGTGATTAGTGACAATTTTGATCTTTCACTTACAGGTGACTATTATACTAATGGCAGCTATGGTCTTAGGGCTCAATCGGCTTATGTGAAACGATATAAGTATTCAGGAAGTTTTAATCTTTCTTTTGAAAATAACATCTATAGTATGAAGGGGTTACCCGATTATTCAGGTAGTCGTATGTATAACATACAATGGTCGCATTCCAAAGACGGCAAGGCTAACCCGAATTCTAATTTTTCAGCTTCAGTAAACTTATCGAGTAATAGTAGGTATTATCAAGAATCATACAATCAAGTAAATACATCAAACTTTTTGAACAACACGATGATGTCGTCTATTTCGTATTCTAAAACATTTCCTGCCTATCCTTCAATTAACTTATCACTATCGGCATCACATTCTCAGAATACAAATACCAAAAGCATTGATATGACCTTGCCTTCAATGCGTGCAAGTATGGAACGCATTTACCCTTTTGCAAGAGAAGGGCAAGCAAAGAAAGGACTTATTAAGAGTTTGAATTTTCAATACAGTATGCAAGCTGACAATCGATTTGCAACTTATGACAGCTTATTTTTTAGCAAAAAGATGTTTGATGATGCTAAGAATGGAGTACGACACTCTATACCTATGAGCACAACAGCTAAACTATTTAAGTATGTTACCTTGGGGTTAAATTCTTCTTTGAACGAAACGTGGCAGTTTAAAACAATTCGTCGCAAAGACTTTAATAGTACTACGGGAAAGATAGGAGTTGATACACTTAGTGGTTTTGACCGCTTTATGACATACAACCTCGGGGCGAGTCTTGGTACAACTATTTATGGAACTTTTCGATTTGGTAAAAACTCTAAAATACAAGCAATTCGCCACGTGATGCGACCTTCAGTGAGTTATGGTTATAATCCTTCTTTTGATCAGTATTACGATTATTACATTTCGGATGCTTATGGCAATCGTTCACAATACACCCGTTTTGAAGGCGGCATCTATGGTACACCAAGTTTAGGTGAGTCACAATCAATAGGGTTCTCACTTGCAAATACCTTTGAAGCTAAAGTACGACAAAAAGATAGTACTGATGTAGAGCCTAAAAAGGTAATGCTTTTGAATAGTCTGAACTTCAGTTCTAATTACAATGTAATTACAAAGCAATTTAGTCCTCTAAATATTACAGGAGGAACTTCATTTTTTAATAATAAACTCGGAGTGAATTTTGGAGCTACCTTAAATCCTTATGCAATAGACAACAATGGACGACAAATGGAGAAATGGAATATCAATAATGGAGGTAGTCTCTTTAGGCTTACTAATGCCAATATTTCTACTAATTATTCATTCTCAAACAAAGATAAAAAGGATAAAAATAAAGACAAAAATAAACAGACAGGCACTGTTGCTGGAGGACGGACTGATGATCTCTTTGGTTCTTCTAAACCGCTGAGTGAAGTTCAAGATATGGATAAAAATCGTAAAGAAGACGAAGATAAGGATGAGAAGAAAACTTATTACAAAGCAGTTGTTCCTTGGGATATAACCCTTGCACACTCTCTTACCTACAGTAATCAAGCACGTGAAAGTAGGATTGCTAATAATTCACTGATGTTCTCTGGAAATGTATCCCTCACTCCTAAATGGCAAGTAGGACTTTCTAGTGGTTATGATTTTGTAAATCAAGGATTCACTTACACTCAAGTACGTTTTGAACGCGATTTGAATAGTTTCCGTATGAGTTTTCAGTTTACTCCTTTTGGTTATCGTAGTTCGTGGTATTTCTTCATTGGTATCAAAGCGTCAATGCTTTCAGATTTGAAGTGGGAGAAAAACAAAGAACCAGATCGTACACTAAGATAGGTCTAATATTTTTACCTAAAATCACCTTGTTATGAAAGAAAAGATACAACAACTTCGTGAAGAGCTTAATCAGCACAATTATAACTACTATGTGTTAGATAATCCTACAATTTCGGATTATGAGTTTGACCAAAAACTTAAAGAGCTACAAGCTTTAGAGCAAGCACATCCTGAGTTTTACGATGAGAATTCTCCTACTGTACGTGTGGGTGGAACTATAACTAAAAGTTTCCCCACTGTAGTACACGAATATCGTATGTACTCATTAGATAACTCTTATTCTAAAGAAGATTTAGAGGAATGGGAACAACGTATTATTAAAACATTGGGCAGTGACCAAATTAATTTTACTTGTGAACTGAAATACGATGGTGCTTCTATAGATTTATTGTACGAAAACGGCAAACTCAAACAAGCTACTACTCGTGGTGATGGTATTCAAGGTGACGATATTACCGCTAATGTACGTACAATTCGTTCAGTACCCTTGGAACTCAAAGGCGATTATCCGGAACATTTTTATATCCGTGGAGAGATAGTAATGCCTAAAAAAGCCTTTGAAAATCTCAATAAGGAACGTATAGCAGCTGGTGAAGACCCTTTTATGAATCCTCGTAACACAGCTAGCGGTAGCCTCAAATTGCAAGATACTTCCGAGGTCGCTAAACGAGGTTTAGATTGCTTGCTCTACTTCTTGGTAGGGAACACGGGTGTAAAAAGTCAGTTTGAGAGTTTAAAAAAAGCGCGCGAATGGGGCTTTAAAGTACCTAATATTTCTAAATTGTGTCATTCTACTGCCGAAGTGATGGACTTTATCAATGAATGGGATACCAAACGCTACACTTTGCCTTATGAAACTGATGGGGTAGTGGTAAAGGTAGATAGTATTGCCCAGCAAGAAGAGTTAGGATATACCTCAAAATCACCGCGTTGGGCAATGGCTTACAAGTTCAAAGCAGAACAAGTAGACACTGTTTTAGAGAGTATTTCCTACCAAGTGGGGCGTACAGGAGCTATTACTCCAGTGGCAAATCTCAAACCCGTGTTATTAGCGGGAACTGTAGTAAAGCGTGCTTCATTACATAATGCTGACCAGATTGAAAAACTCGATATTCGTATAGGTGACTCGGTATATGTAGAAAAAGGGGGGGAAATTATCCCTAAAATTGTAGGAGTGAACTTAGATAAGCGTGAGGCTGATGCTCAACCTGTGCAATATATCACCAATTGTCCTGAATGTGGTACTGATTTAATACGTAACGAAGGTGAAGCGCAACACTATTGTCCTAATACCTATAGCTGTCCGCCCCAGATTACGGGTAAAATACAACATTTTATCTCACGTAAAGCAATGGATATAGAAGGCTTAGGAGAAGAAACAGTAGAACAACTCTTCCGTGCTGGTATTATCCATACTTATGCTGACCTCTATGAGGTAACCGTAGAGAAATTGCTCCCCTTAGAGCGTATGGCACAAAAGAGTGCTGAGAATATTGTAAAAGGTATTCAGAAATCAAAAGAAATACCTTTTGAACGCGTACTTTTTGCTTTGGGGATTAGATATGTAGGTGAGACTGTTGCCAAGAAGCTGGCACGCCACTACAAAAATATTGAAGCACTTGAAAATGCTACAATAGAACAATTAGTAGAAGTAGATGAGATAGGCAACCAAATAGCTGCCAGTGTAGTAAATTTCTTTGCAGATGACTATAATCGTAAACTTATTGATAGACTCAAAAGCTATGGATTACAATTTGCTCTTTCAGAGGAATCTACTGAAGGACAGACAGATACCCTTAAAGGACTTACTTTTGTAGTTTCGGGAGTTTTTAGTTTGTATTCTCGAGATGAACTCAAAGCCTTGATTGAACAACATGGAGGTAAAGTAGGATCATCTATTTCATCAAAAACTAACTATGTGATAGTAGGTGACAATATGGGGCCTAGCAAGAAAGAGAAAGCAGAACAATTGGGGGTAAAAATGATTAGTGAAGAAGAGTTTCAATCGTTAATAATCGGTTAAATATCTGTTTAATTTTGGTGTATTAAGGTAAAAATCTTACCTTTGCCGCCTATTAAAATGAAAAATATAAGAATTGATGAAATTTTTACATTATATCTTCTTGGGAGTGCTATGTGCATTACCAATGTTAGGACAATCTCAGAAAAAAACCGTATTTAAAGTAGTTTTGGATGCTGGACACGGAGGTAAAGATCCTGGTAAGGTAGTAAACAAAAACATTTACGAAAAAGATGTAGTACTGAAAATCGTATTATTAGTAGGTAAAAAACTAGAAGCTCATCCTGATATAAAGGTTATTTATACACGTAAGACTGATGAGTTGATTGACCTTTATGAACGTGGTGCTATTGCCAATAGGAACAAAGCAGATGTGTTTGTATCAGTACATTGTAATGCCCATGAAACACAAGTGGATGGAGCAGAGACCTATGTGTTAGGGTTACACGCTAATGAACAGAACTTTGAAGTTGCAAAAGCTGAAAACTCAGTAATCTATTTAGAGGAAGATTACAAAAAGAAATATGCTAAGTATAATATCAACTCCCCAGAATCGGTGATAGGACTTTCAATTATGCAAGAAGAGTTCTTAGAGCAAAGTATACAATTGGCTAAAATAGTACAAAACCAGCTAACAAGAGTTATGAAACGCACCAATAGAGGTGTGAGACAAGCAGGGTTCATTGTACTACATCAAACCTATATGCCTAGTATTTTGATAGAAACAGCTTTTCTTACAAATAATGAAGAGCGTAAATTTCTTATTTCTGCTAAGGGACAAGAAGAGTTTGCAGAAAATATAGCAGAAGCAATACTTACTTATAAAAAGTGGGTACAAGGTAAAAGTTCTTATATTGCACCAGATGATAGTGTTTCTCAAGTAAGAGGAAGAGGTTCAAAACAAATCACTAATAATAGAACAAATAATAATGAGTTGAGTTATAAAATACAGATATCTTCAAGTCCTAAGAAATTAGAAACTAAAGATTTTAATTTCAAAGGACTCTCTCCTATATCTGCAGAAAAAGATGGAAAGGTGTATGTGTATTATTATGGAAATGCTTCTAAACACCGAGACGCGATTGATTTATTGAATAAAGCAAAAAAAAAAGGCTATAAAGATGCTTATATTATAGCATTTTATCAGAAAAAACGTATTACAATAGAGAAAGCCAAACAATTAGAAAAGTAAAACTTATTGAAAATAGAAACAGATGAAACTATCTAGAGAAATAAAAACAGCAATTATAGTAGTAGCGGGTATTGTCGCTTTCTACGTAGGCTTCAACTTTTTGAAGTCTAAATCATTATTTCATAAAACAAATACTTATTACGCTTATTTTCCTCATTCAGGTGGATTGAAAACTGGTACACAAATCACTGTGAATGGAGTGAAAGTGGGAAGCGTAGAAGCTGTGGACTTAGAAGAAAAAAGTGCTAAGATAAAAATTACTATGGAGTGTTCAGATGATTTTAAATTCTCTAAGAATAGTGTAGCTGAACTCTACAATAGTTTGCTTGGAGGAGCAGGATTACAAATCATTCCTGCCTTTGACAATGCTCCTGCAGCTGTATCAGGCGATGTATTAGAAGCACGTGTGCAAGAAGATATGCTTGCCTCTCTATCATCTTCTATTAAACCTACACAAGACAAGCTTAATCACCTTTTAGGTCAAGCTGATACCACTCTTACAGGGATAAATACTGTTTTGGATGCTAAAACTACTAACGATTTGAAGAATGCTATTACTGAACTTGGAGCAACAATGCGAAATCTTAACCAAGCTTCAGTAACCCTAAACAAGATGTTGGTTGCTAATCAAGCTAATTTGAATGCTACTTTAACCAATGCTAATAAAATCACTACTGATTTATCAAAAGTATCAGGACAGCTTTCAGAAGCTGAACTCAACAAAGTAATTGCCAATGCTCAAACTACACTTACCAATCTCAACACTCTTTTGGCTGATGTAGAAGGAGGTAAAGGCACTATTGGTAAACTACTAAAAGATGAGGCTCTCTATAAAGATTTGGATAAATCGGCTAAACAACTTGAACTACTATTACAAGATTTGCGTTTGAATCCTAAACGTTACCTTCACTTCTCTGTTTTTGGTAAAAAAGCTAAAGTATACGAACCAAACGACGAAGAAAAAGCTGAATAAACATATTGATGAGCTTCCTTCCTAACATAGTATTTTTAATACTTCTCTGTATAGGAGGAGGCTTTTTTATTTATAATATACGCAAACTTATTAGGAATATCCGTTTAGGAAAAGCTGAAAATACCTCTGGTAATCACAAAGAGCGACTCAAGAATATGTTATGGCTTGCCTTAGGACAACAAAAAATGTTAGTACGTCCCATAGTAGGAATACTACATATTGTTGTATATGCAGGTTTTTTGATTATCAATATTGAGTTATTAGAAATTCTTATAGATGGTATTTTGGGTACTCATAGAGTATTTGCTCCTTTAGGAAAATTTTATAATTCTCTGATAGCTTCTTTTGAGATATTAGCTCTTTTAGTAATTGTTTCAGTAACTGTATTTTGGATACGACGACATATCCTAAAAATACCTCGATTTCACAAATCAGAGCTCAAAGGTTGGGCTAAAAAAGATGCAAGTAATATCCTCTATGCCGAAATGATGATGATGAGCCTTTTCTTGCTGATGAATGCTGCCGATGCCCAATTACAAGCACTGCAAGTACCTCATTATATACAAGCAGGAACTTTTCCTATAAGTCAATGGCTACGCCCATTATTACAAAATGTTTCTGTAGGAACTCTTATTATCATAGAACGCAGTTGTTGGTGGTTACATATCATTGGGATATTGTGTTTTTTAAACTACTTATATTATTCTAAACACCTACATATTCTATTAGCATTTCCTAATACTTATTTCGCTTCTGTACGTCCGTTAGGCACTTCTAAGGTAAACCCTGTGGTAACACGAGAGGTGAAATTAATGTTAGATCCTAATACCGATTCATTTGCAACACCTCAAGATAATATCCCTACCGATAATTTTGGAGCTTCAGATGTAGCAGATCTCACTTGGTTACAGTTGATGAATGCTTATACTTGCACCGAGTGTGGGCGTTGTACTGATGAGTGTCCAGCAAATCTTACAGGTAAAAAACTTTCTCCTCGTGCTATTATGATGAAAACTCGTGATCGATTAGAAGAAGTAGGTAGAAATATCGATAAGCACGGTGATTTTGAGCCTGATGGTAAACAATTGTTAGGTGACTATATTACCCCAGAAGAACTATGGGCTTGCACCACTTGTAACGCTTGTGTAGAAGTCTGCCCTGTAGGAATTAGTCCGTTGTCTATCATTATAGATATGAGGCAGTATTTAGTTATGGAACAATCGGCAGCCCCTACAGAACTTAATGTAATGATGACTAACATAGAGAACAATGGAGCCCCTTGGGCATATAGTCAAGCTGATCGTACTATAATTATTGATGAATAAAAAGCGAGTTTATATTTCCGTTATCTAAAATAATTTACTATCTTTGCGGGAATTTTGTAGGGTTAAATAGACTACTTAATTTATATTAATGGAAAATCCAGTATTACATTTAAAAGAAGTATCAGTATATCAGAAGAATAATCTTATTCTATCCAATGTGAATCTCACAGTTGGAAAGGGAGAATTAGTATATCTTATAGGCAAGACAGGATCAGGAAAAAGTAGCTTAATCAAGTTACTTTATGGTGATTTACCTCTTACTAAAGGACAAGGGAAAGTAGTAGGCTTCAATCTTAAAAATCTTACAGAAAATGAAATTCCTCTGCTTCGCCGTAAGTTAGGAGTTGTATTTCAAGATTTCAAACTACTCACTGATAGAAATGTGTATAATAACTTAGCTTTTGTGCTGAAAGCTACAGGTTGGACAGAAAAAACGAAAATAGAAAAGCGCATAGAAGAAGTGCTTTCTAAGGTGAAAATGCAGAATGCAGGATTCAAATTTCCTCACGAACTATCAGGAGGAGAACAACAAAGAGTAGCTATTGCACGAGCTTTATTAAACAACCCAGAACTCATTTTAGCAGATGAACCTACGGGTAATTTAGATCCTGAAACTAGTGTAGAAGTAATGCAAGTTCTTAAAGAAATTAACGCTTCAGGACGTACTATACTAATGGCTACTCACGACTATGCTCTCATTCTTAAATTTCCCTCTAAAACTTTAAAATGCGATGGCGAACGTATTTTTGAAGTAGTACAAAGAAGAGTAAATAATGAGTAAATAATGAGTAATAAGTGAAGAGTTATTAATAATTAAATATAATAAAATAAATAGATAATAATGACAATAAAAATATTAGCAAACGATGGTATTTCTGATTCAGGAAGAGAAGCGTTAGAAAAAGAAGGCTTTGAAGTTATTACTACAAAAGTAGCTCAAAATCAACTTATAGACTACATAAATAAACATGCTATTGATATTCTTTTGGTGCGTTCAGCTACTCAAGTACGTAAAGATATCATTGATAGCTGTCCTTCGCTGAAACTTATCGGTAGAGGAGGGGTAGGTATGGATAATATAGATGTAGCCTACGCTCAAAGTAAAAATTTGCAAGTAATCAATACTCCAGCCTCTTCAGCTAACTCTGTAGCAGAACTTGTATTTGCTCATCTTTTTACTGGAGTGCGTTTTTTGTATGATGCTAATCGTAATATGCCTTTAGAAGGAGATACTCAGTTTAACGAACTGAAAAAAAACTATACTAATGGTGCAGAATTGCGAGGTAAAACAATAGGTATTATAGGTTTCGGACGCAGTGGACAAGCCGTGGCGCGTATTGCTATAGGTTTAGGAATGAATGTTTTAGCTTATGATCCTAAAGTAAAAGAAGCTGTAATTACACTTGAGTTTTTTGATGGGCAAACCTTGCCTTTTACTATCAAAACAGTTGAAAAAGAACGACTACTGATAGAATCTGACTTTATTACTCTTAATAATAGCCCACAAGGAGGCTATGTGCTTGATACCCCAGAGTTCAATTTGATGAAAGATGGGGTAGGTGTAATAAACTTAGCAAGAGGAGGAGCTCTCAACGAGGTTGCACTCATAGAAGCCTTGGAGCATGGCAAAGTAGCTTTTGCAGGCTTAGATGTATTTGAAAACGAACCTAATCCTGCTATACAAGTACTTATGCACCCACAAATATCGCTCACCCCACATATAGGGGCAGCTACCAACGAAGCACAAGACCGTATAGGCCTTGAATTAGCCTCACAAATTGTAACCTTATTAAAATAATTTATACTATGGCAGGAATTTTAGATTTCTTAGGAGGAGATAATCTCCAACAACTCGTGAAAGGATTAAGCGAGAAAACCGGTATTGGAGCTGATAAAGTAAGCTCAGTAGTAGATTCTCTCAAGTCAATGTTGGGCAATGCTGAAAGTAGTGATATCTTGAACAAACTTACTGGTGACGGACAATCATCTACTTTGAATGCTATCAGTGAAAAAACAGGTGTTTCATTGGATGGTGTAAGTAAAATTTTTGAGAATTTAACTCCGATGATTTCCAATTTTTTCTCAGGTAAAGGCGGAAATATTAGTGAAATGATTACTTCTTTTTTTGACAAAAATAAAGATGGTAATGTGATGGATGATATAATGGGAGGTATAGGTAATCTCTTTGGTGGAAATAAATAATAGTTCTCATACACTAAAATCTTATTACTTTGCCAAAGTTTTTGTGCTTTGGCAAAGTAATTTTTATTTTAAATGAATACTGACGAATACTTTATGCAAAAGGCTTTGGAAGAAGCCCAACTCGCTTTTGAAGAAGATGAAATCCCTGTAGGGGCTATTGTCACAATTGATAATAGAATTATAGCCAAGGCACATAATCTTACCGAGCGTCTAAACGATGTGACAGCTCATGCTGAAATGCAAGCTATTACCATGGCAGCTCATTATTTAGGTGGTAAGTATCTCACAAATTGCACTATGTATATCACTTTAGAACCTTGCGCCATGTGCGCTGGAGCTTTGTATTGGAGCCAGTTGTCACGATTAGTTTATGCTGCTGATGACACCCATAGAGGTTTCAAAGCAATAGGTGGTAAGTTACACCCTAAGACAGAGGTAGTTACAGGTGTTTTATCAGAAGAGGCTACAGCATTGTTAAAACAATTTTTTCAACAGAAAAGAAAATGAAAAAAAACTTTGCTCTTATATTGTTATTTCTTTTGGGAATGAACACTCTTCTTTCCCAACCTATAGATACTTTAAGAGTAAAAGATTCATTATTACAAGGTATTTCTCCAGAGAGAGAGGTAAAAAATAGAGAGTTTTATAAAAAAATAAAGAGATTTTTCAATAAATATAAACTCACTAAAAACCTAAATAACCTCATTGTAGTTGAAGAAAAAATACCTGAAGGTATTACAACTACTACAACTATTACCCCTAAAAAAACACCTTCTTATCAAGGGAAAATCATTAGAAATATTATTATTACTACCTTAGATCCTTTTGGTTTTGACGAAAGAGATTTGAGTAAATCCCCTCGTACTCGTTTAGAACGTTATGGCAATGCCCTACATATAAAAACCCGCGAGAGTACAGTACGTAGGATGCTTTTATTTAAAAAAGATAAAACTTTAGATACCCTTCTTCTGAGTGAAACTGAACGTATATTGCGTAATCAACGGTATATTCGTAGAGCACAAGTTAAAGCTATGGCTGTGGAGGGAGCTTCCGATTCCATAGATGTAGAAGTGAATGTGCTTGATAGTTGGTCTATATACTTTGATGGAGACTTTACTAACAGTAGAGGATGGACTCGGCTTACGGAACAAAATCTCTTTGGGATAGGACACGAACTTTCACTTACCTATCAACAATACTTCTCAGGGATTGGAAATAATGGTAAGGGCTTTAGTTATGTAGTAAGAAATATAAGAAATTCTTATATCAATGTACGAACAGGCTATTATTCTGATTATGAGAATGAGTTTTCAAAAAGTATACAAGTAGAACGACCTCTCTACTCACCTTTGGCACGTTGGTCTGGACGCCTAGGTTATTATGAAAACAGATTTGAGGATGAGAGTATTAGATATAGAGATTCTATTTATACTCCTATTCTAATGACACGTTCTTTCGATGCTTTTGGTGGTTGGGTAAAACCTATTAAGAAAGGAGAAACTAAACTTATTCACAATTTTATTGTAGCAGCAAGATTTCGTAATATTAGCTATTATGAAAAACCTTCTTTAGATTTGGATTCTCAACAGTATTACAGTAATGAAAATTTGTATCTCACTCAATTTAGCTTAAATAGTACAGGATTCATAAAAGAACGTTATATTTTTCGCAATGGTGATATTGAGGATGTGGGAATAGGTCATTCTATATTTCTCACTTCAGGTATTTTATGGAAAAATAAGGCTACGCTACCTTATCTTGGGATTGGATTTGCCTCAGCAAACTATAATAAGAAGGGCTATCATTCTATTAATTTTGAAGTAGGTTCTTTTTTTGAAAAAGGCAATGGTAAAGAGACTGTCCTACGAGGTCAAGGTACCTATTTTACTAAATTATTTACAATAGGCGATTGGCATTTTCGTCAGTTTTTGCGTTCCTCATTCGTAATAGGACTTAATGGAAGTATATACCAGCGCAATAATATCAATTTAAATGATTCTAATGGCATTTTAGGCTTCAATAGTAGTGAAGTATATGGTACACGTAAACTAATTTTTACTTCTCAAACACAAGTTTATGCGCCTTTTCAGCTAATTGGTTTTAGGTTTAGTCCATTTCTATCAGCCGATACAGGTTTTATAGGTAGAAATAATACAGCTTTTTTTAAAACTGAAATGTATTCTAAAGTATCTTTAGGGTTTTATATTTCCAATGACTATCTACCTTTTGGAGCTATAGAGTTTTCATTTGGCTACTATCCTAACATACCTGGAACGGGTAAGAATATTTTTAAATTTACAGGGATTACTAACGAGGATTTTAGATTGCATAGTTTTTCTCAACGATTACCAAATGTTGTATCTTTTAGATAATAAATGCTTTACAATAAGAAAAATTAAAATAAACATTTGCGCAATTCATTTATTTACTGTACTTTTGTATCATTATAAAAGCAAATTATGTTACAAAATAATTACCAAGAAGAAACCTTTGCTGAGGAAGACGTGATGGAGCTTATAGATGATGAATGTCATCTCATTTTATACAATGATGATGTCAATACTTTTGATCACGTTATCGATACTTTAGTAGAGGTTTGTCATCACACTTTTGAGCAAGCCGAGCAATGTGCTATTATTGTGCATTTCAAGGGAAAATGCGATGTAAAAACAGGAAGTTATGAATATCTAGAACCTCTTTGCACCGCGCTTCTTGATGCTGGACTCTCTGCTCAAATAGAAAATTAATAATTACTATTTTTAAAATTATTCACTTTTAACTATTCACTAAAATCGTGGAACTAAAACTATCAAAACCTATTTGTTTTTTTGACCTTGAAACTACGGGTATCGATATTATCAAAGACCGCATCGTTGAAATATCTATCTTAAAAGTCTACCCCAATGGCAATAAAGAAAGTAAAACGTGGCTTGTAAATCCTACTATTCCTATCCCCAAAGCTGCCTCAGATGTACACGGCATTACTGATGAGCGCGTTGCAAATGAACCTACTTTCAAAGAGCTTGCAAAGCAAATCCACAATATGATAAAAGATTCTGACCTTGCTGGCTACAATTCCGACCGCTTTGATATTCCATTACTTGCTGAAGAAATGTTGCGTGCTGAAGTAGATTTTGATTTGGGGAACCGCGTATCGGTAGATGTACAAACTATTTTTCACAAAATGGAACAGCGCACTCTCTCGGCGGCTTATAAGTTCTATTGTGGTAAAGACCTTATTGATGCACATACTGCTTCAGCAGATACCAATGCCACTTATGAAATCCTCAAAGCCCAGCTTGACCGTTATGACAGCTTAGAGAACAACATCAAAAAGCTCAGCGAGTTTACTTATCGCAAACAAATAGCCGACTTTGCTGGTTTTATTGGATATAATGCAAAAGGCGAAGAAATCTTTACTTTTGGTAAACACAAAGGCAAACGTGTAGAAGATATTTTTGACGAAGAACCAGGATATTTTGGTTGGCTTCTCGGTGCCGATTTCCCATTGTATACTAAAAAAATTCTTACGGCTATCAAGCTCCGCAAATTATCGGCTACTATTAAATAAAAAATAGCTCTAAAACTTCAGCAAAGTTCCAAATTTTGCTAAAGTTAGATTTTTCTACATTCATTTTTATTTATGGAAACAAACACCGACTTAGAAGAAGAAAACAAATCCATTGCACGCGAGTATAAAGAACTCTTGCGTATCAGTTATCAAACCCTTAGCGATGAAGATAAAAAGCTCATTCGATTAGCGTTTGACACCGCTGTTGATGCGCACAAAGACCAACGCCGAAAAAGTGGGGAACCTTATATTTTTCACCCTATTGCTGTAGCTAAAATTGTCGCTTCACAAATAGGATTAGATGCCATAGCCATTGCGTCAGCTTTATTACACGATGTAGTAGAAGATACCGACTATACGATTGAAGATATGGAAAGACTTTTTGGTAACACTGTGGCACATATTGTGGAAGGACTTACCAAAATTTCGAGTATGAGTCGTGAAAATGACATCTCTTTACAAGCTGAGAACTTCCGAAAGCTTCTCCTTACGATGAATGATGATGTGCGCGTGATTCTCATCAAAATTGCCGACAGACTCCACAATATGCAAACGATGGATTCGATGGCAGAATACAAACAAGCCAAAATAGCTTCGGAAACACTCTATATTTATGCGCCTATTGCTCACCGCATTGGCTTGTATAATATCAAAACAGAATTAGAAGACCTCGCACTTAAATACACTGACCCCGAACGCTACAATAGTATCCTAAACAAAATGGAGGAATCCAAAGAAGAACAACAGGAATACATTGAGGCGTTTACCAAAATAGTAGAAACCTCTTTAACACAACAAAAAATTGATTATTACATCAAAGGGCGCCCCAAATCAATCTATTCTATTTATAGGAAAATGGAATCGCAAGGTGTGAGTTTTGAAGAAGTTTACGATAAATTTGCAATTCGCATCATCTATAAAAGTGAACCAGCTGAAGAAAAGTTTTTGGCTTGGAAAATATACTCTATTGTTACCGACCACTTCCGTCCTAATCCCACCCGATTGCGTGATTGGATTTCCTCACCTAAATCTACAGGTTATGAAGCCTTACATATTACTGTAATGGGTCCAAAAGGCAAATGGGTAGAGGTGCAAATACGCAGCGAACGTATGCACGAAATCGCTGAAAAAGGTTATGCAGCCCATTTTAAGTATAAACACGGCGACCAAAAAGAAGAAGGCATCGAAATGTGGCTTAATAGGTTGCAAGAAGTCTTTGAAAACAGCGAGGCAAATGCTGTAGACTTTGTAGAAGATTTCAAACTCAACTTGTATTCTAAAGAGATTTTCGTCTTTACCCCTAATGGTGAGATAAAATCTCTCCCGAAAGGTGCTACACCACTTGATTTTGCTTTTTCAATACATACAGGAGTGGGTTTAAAAACACGTGGAGCCAAAGTAAACAATAAATTAGTGCCCTTAAACTATGTATTAAAGAGCGGTGAAACAGTAGAAATTATCACTGCTGAAAATGCAAAACCCACTAAGAACTGGCTAAACTATGCTACAACTGCTAAAGCACGTAGTAAGATAAAAAATGCTTTAAAAGAAGAAACAAAAGCTGTTGCTGCTGAAGGAAAAGAGATTTTAGTTCGAAAATTAAAGCAATTGAAGGTTACTCTTAATGAAGAAGTAATGAATGAGCTAGTGAGTTACTTCAAAACAAAGACTAGTTTAGATATTTACTATCAAGCAGGAACGGGAGAAATCAGCAACCAAATGCTGAAAGAGTTTGTATCTCATCGCACGTCTTTCTTTGGCTTATTCAAAAATAAAGTAGTTAAAAAACCTACCGACGAACCTGTTTATTCGCCGAACGTTCACTATGATAGCATTGTGTTTGGTAAGGAAGAAGAATCTTTAGACTATACTTTTTCAAAATGTTGCAATCCTATCCCTGGTGATCCTATTTTTGGGTTTGTTACTATCAACGAAGGGGTGAAGGTACACAAAAAAACTTGCCCCAATGCTATTTCGATGCAATCGAATTACGCTTATCGTATCATTCAAGCTAAATGGGTAAAATCTGATGAAAGAGATTTCAAAGTGAGTCTTAGAATTAGTGGTATTGACCGCGATGGACTCATCAGTGATATCTCAAAAGTGATTTTGGATAGCAAATTTGTAAAACTTACCAATATTAATATAGATACAGAAGGTAATGTATTCAGTGGAAAAGTCTCTATTTCAATCAACAACAATGCTACTTTAAAAAAACTGATGCAAGATATTAAGAACATCAAAGGAGTAGATAAAGTAAACAGACTGTAATATGCGTAAATTAACGAATAATGAACTCAATAGATTGGATATTGAGCAATTTAAGAAGGCAGAAAAGACACCTCTAATAGTAATTTTGGATAATGTGAGAAGTTTGAACAATATAGGTTCTGTTTTTCGCACTTGCGATGCTTTTTTAATTGAAAAGATATACCTCTGTGGGATTACCGCCACTCCTCCAAACAAAGAGATTCACAAAACAGCTTTGGGTGCGACTGATAGTGTGGCGTGGGAATATGTAGAAAACACACTTTCGGTAGTAGAAAAGCTAAAAGAGCAAGAGGTTTATATTATCAGTATTGAGCAAGCTGAAAATTCTACAATGCTGAATGATTTCCGATCTAATGGAAATCAAAAATATGCTATTATCTTTGGCAACGAGGTAAAAGGAGTGGAACAAGAAGTAGTATCAGCTTCTGATGAGGTGATAGAAATCCCACAATATGGTACTAAACATTCCCTGAATATTTCGGTGAGTGCAGGAATTGCTATTTGGGAGTTAGCAATGAAGCTCAGGAACTATACAATGTTATAAAAATAAAATTAGAAATGATAAACAAAAAGCCTGATAACAATATGTTATCAGGCTTTTTTACAGAGCGGGAGACGAGGTTCGAACTCGCGACATTCAGCTTGGAAGGCTGACGCTCTACCAACTGAGCTACTCCCGCAATTATAGTGATATAAATATATTTTCCGAGTGCAAATATACAATTATTTACTATAATCTTCCAAATTTTTTAATACTTTTTTATTGTATTTTTTGTAAATAAAAAAGTAAAGACTTATAAATCAATGATTATTTTTCTCATTACTTTTCTTCTGATAAAGATAAAGACAAACGAATGAAAATAAATACCCAGCATTTATGGATAATAATAATAAAGTTCCACGTAAAGGGTGGGTCCAACTACCTATAAAACTTTCATCAATAGCATAAATCAACAATATAATATAACGTGAGTTCGACGTAAGAAAAGTTATTTTTTATTTGCAAAAAAGGGATAGT
>NZ_CALGWU010000024.1 GCF_937936315.1 uncultured Capnocytophaga sp.
GCAACTATTGGTGTACTGCCTACTTTTACAGTGGCGGTAGCTGTTGCGCAGTTATCAGGGTTCAAACGCTCACAGATGCTATACACTATTTGATATGTTCCTGATTTAGTTCCTGAAGGTACTGTGATAGTACCATTGTTATTCAATGTAGGGGTACTTGTTGCACCTACTACATCGGTAGTAGAGGTTACTACCGTAAGGATCACATCGGTAGTTGTTGGCGTTTTAGTGCCGAGTTTGTCGTTATCTAATACCGTTCCAGTGGTAGTAGTGGTACTAGTACCATTGGTTATTGTATAAGTATCCTCTTTCGCAACTATTGGTGTACTGCCTACTTTTACAGTGGCGGTAGCTGTTGCGCAGTTATTAGGGTTCAAACGCTCACAGATGCTATACACTATCTCGTAAGTACCCGATTTAGTACCCGAAGGTACAGTAACAGTACCATCGTTGTTTAATGTAGGTGTTTTAGTCGCCCCTACTACATCGGTGGTGGTGGTTACTACCGTAAGGATCACATCGGTAGTAGTTGGCGTTTTAGTGCCGATTTTATCATTATCGAATACCGTTCCTGTGGTAGTAGTCGTGCTAGTACCATTGGTTACCGTATAAGTATCGGCTTTAGCAACAATTGGCGTACTATTTACTTTGATGACACTTGTTTTAGTTACTGTATTTCCTTGAGGGTCTTTTCCTACAAAGGTTACTGTTACTACTGATGTGTTGCACCAGTTCGTTGGTTTCACAGCAGTATAATTGTGAGTAAGGGTAGCTGTGCCACAAGTATCGGTAACAGTAGCTTGGTTGAGCCAATTGGCTACAGTTGTATTTGCATTAGTATCATTACAAGCGATTGTTAAAGGAGCAGGTACAGAAAGGCTTATGGTATTGCTATAAACAACATTCACTGCTATACGAGCGCTCTCGCAATTACTACTTTTCTGAGCTACATAATAAGTGTTACCAGCTACTAAAGGAGTAGTGGCAGCCAAAGGAGTAACAGCTGTATCAGTAGCATACCATACTATATTAGCGCCTTGAGGTTGCAAGTTAGCAATAGTAGCATTGGTACAGAAAGACTGAGTTGTTTGGGTAACCGTAGGGGTAGCCACTCGGTTGATAGTAATGTGACGTAAGGCAGACTCGCACTTAGTTCCCTCAGTATAGGAATAAGCATAAGTAGTTTGAATAAGGGTAGTATTATCAGCTAAGGCTGTGCCTTTATTAGCTTCTGACAATCCTGCATAGATTGTTAAGATTTCGCTACTGCGAGCTGGTTCTTGAGTTCGGATATTAGCTTTGAGCTCTCCTACAGTTTTTACACATCCAGTAGTGATATTAGGGCCTGCAGGTTGAGCAGTAGTTTGCGCTGTTACTATACTTACGATAGCTTTATCACTAACACACTTACCAGCATTTTGCACTGTATAATAATAAGTTAAAGCAGGATTTATCACTACAGCATCAGCTTGTTCGTTGTAGTGATTACCACTTTTGACATATATTTTAGCTGAAGGGTCTCCTATTTGAGTTTTTATAGTAGCAATTGTCTGTGCTATTCCTCCACATAAGTTCACTGTTTTAGGGATGATAGGGGTTGTATTGTTAGATTTAGTAAGGGTGATAAATCCTTTCAAGCTCTCACAAGCGCCTATTTGGTCGATAGTATAAGTATATTTATCAGCCTTATCCCAATCGATAGACATTGCATCGGTTTGGAGGGTTTCTTCTTTATAAATCTTTATTTGATGGGCACTTCCTATAGCAGTTCTCAAGTCGGCTACTGTAGCGTCAGCACATAGTGCTGCTGTAACTGAAGTAGCTGTAGTTTGGCTTGAAGAAGCAGATAGAAGGACTCTATAATAAGAAGAGGCACATTTGTTTGTTTCTTTTATAGTAAAGTAAAGGACTTGATTAATAGGTATAAGAGTTTCTGTATACTCGTTATATTTTTCTCTAGAACTTTCTTTTTGATAAAGTTTCACCCCATTAGTTTCTGTTGTAGGGTAAAGAGTTTTTAAGGCTGTTTTTACACTTTCATTGGTAACTACCAAGCTTCCATTTTGATTGGTAGTTGCACAAAGAGAAAGAGTTTGAGGGGCGGCTTGACTAATAGGTTGTAATATAAAGTTCACCTTAGCTTTAGCTGTTTCGCAAGAGCCTACTTTCTTTGTATAAAAGACATTAGTATCACTACCTAGATAGTAATTATCTACCAAAGCATTGTTGTTCAGATACACCACTACATTAGCATAATCAGTAGGGTCTATAAGTTTTTTAAGTTCTCCTACTGTAAGGGCGCATACCGCACCTAAGCTCTTTGTGGCAGGAGCTGCTGTGGCAATCTTTTTCACTTGAATAGTCATCACAGCACTATCACAAAAACCTACTTTTGAATATCTTAGGTACAATGTTATAGGCGTAGTTTCACTGATACTTCCTATAGAAGCTGTTCCTACCTGTTTGTTTGTTTTAGCATTAGCATCAGATAAAGTAGAGTACCAATCAAAAGAGACTAACGAATTTCTTACAGAGTTGTTATTATCTTTTATGTATTGAGCTACTTCATCATAAGTAGGATTAGCACTACAAAGATTTACAGAACTACCAGTAGATATATTGATTTGAGTTTCTACTGTAATAGTATTTTTAACTTCCAATATTTTTTGTCCACAAGCGCTATCCAAGCTATATACGATAGTATGTGTTTTGGAAATAAATTCTATAGAGTTTAGGTTTACTTTACCATTGGCAGGGATACTAAGAATTGCTGCTTCATCTGTTAATTTAGGTTTCACCGAAGGGTTATTGGTTAAATAAGTTGTTAAAGCAGGAGGAATGTTGAACAAAGTGTTCAAATCAAATGTTTCATCAGCACTTACACACTTAGTTACCGGGGTATTAGCAGGCATAGTAATTGCAGGGGCAGAAACCAATTTACGTTTAAATTGGTAGGCTTGTATTACAGCTGCAGCCACACAAGCGTTCACATCGGCACTATGGTTACCTGTAAGTTTCACGCTATAGGTATGGATAAAGTCATCTTCAGTTAGCGATGGTATATAAAGAGTATTGGTATTAGTAGCAATTGGTGTAGTAGGGTTATCAGAGCGGTACCAATCAATTCTCACGTTATTTCCCATTTTGGGGATAGAAAGGCGTGCACTTTGTCCTGTACAATAGTATTCTTGTTCAGCGGTCAAAGTAGGGGGTAAGAAGTTGGAGACGCGATAGTCTACAGTTTTAGCTTCGCCGCAAGCATCAGTTACTTGGAACACGTAACGAGCGGTAAGGTTAGAAGCGTCAACATTTAAGAAGAAGTTATCGTCTTCTCCTGATTTGTTTAATATTTGAGGGGTTTGACCTGCTATATCTTTTGACACTAATTTATAGGTATAAGGAGGCGTTCCCCCTTGTGGAACGACCAACACGTGGTGTACACTAGTAGAGGGGCATCCTAATCCAAAAACTTTAGGATCTTTTAGGGTACCTTTATATTCTTTTTCTGATATTACTTGCTGGCAATCATAACTTTGCGCAGTACCCATATATTGAGAGGATGCGTTTACACTGCGTACCAAGCGGAATTTTCCTTGGGTATTTCCGTCGATTGTAAATTCATTAGCGCCATATCTTACATAAAGATTTTGAGCTAACACCCATCGTTGAGTAGGTTCATCATAGCGTTGAATAAAGTAAGAGGTGTAATTTTTAGTTTGAGCAGATGTATATGTAAAGCTTAGTTTAGGGGTACAATTTTCTACCCAGCTAATATTATAGGTATCTCCAATAAGGTCATACCTCTGACTTGCAGTTGCGCCACAAGCATTGGTGTGTTCTATCACATATTCACCTTGAGGTAAATCTTTTACCATCCAATAGTTATTGGTGATATGCTCGCTATCTTTAAGGGTATAAGGCAGAGTCATTCCTGCAGGCAGCTTAGAAATATCAGCATTAGTACTTCTAATAACTATTTGATTGATAGGGCTACCAGAACGTTGTTCAATCACCAAAGTAGCATAATCGGTTCCTGTAGCGCTTACGCCTTTGCAACCACCTACAGGGTGGAGGTATATTACTGAAGGCACAGGGGTATTGGCAGGGATGATAATTTCGGGGAAAGTCTTTTCGCGGTTACAGCTGTCGTATACTGCTTTAAACTTGAATTTATCACCTGCATTTAAAAGTTCAGGATCTACTAAATTAGGTCCGTTATAATCAATTCTCTTCACATATTTATTTATCAGAGAAGGATTTGTAGTCGTTATCTTATAGAAGCCTGCTGCTTCAGGATTGAAGCTAGAGGGATAGCTTTCTAAAACAAAATAGACAGGAATATTAGTATCAGAAGACGAAGTGCGCGAATAAATAGGATTTCTTACTATAGCTATTGATTTGCAAGCCGCTCCTTTCTCCTCTGTCATTACACTTACTTCATTAAATGGATTGGCTACAGAGACTTGTTTTTCGGTAAGAGTCATAGAGCCACAAGCTGATGTAAGTATAGCTTTTGCTTTCCAATTGCCATACTCTATAGGATAGCCTTCTCGTATAGCATTTTTTAGGTTTAAATATTTTACCTCATTATTTTGATACACATAACTAAATTTCTGTTCAAGTTCTCTTCGATCAGAAATGGTAATTGTTTTAGTATAAGTGCGATGAGTAGGCGATTCAAAAATCAATTGTATATTGAAAGGATAAGGCAGGGCATCGCCTTCCAACACTTCGTGAAGGTTATCTCCTTCTAGCCATATTCCACTAAAAGTTACATAATCACAGCTGTATTCCCAACCTTCGGCTGAGTATATTTTTTTAAGGTTGAAATTGAAGTTTTTAACGGAAGCAGATTGAGGTTGAGGAGCATTACCTCCACCAATAGCGCAGAAGTCCTCTACTTTTACTTTATATTGTCCTACGGGCACATTTGTGAAGACATTAGAGGTTTGTCGAGTTGTAGCTTGGCTATAAGGGGTATCATCTTGTTTAAGAAGGGTGAAGAACAAAGGATATTTCCCTTTGGTTATATTCACCTTCACATCACCATTGGTACCAGGACAAACTGCTGGCACATATAATACATTGTACTCTACATTCTCTACTGTAGACTTTACTAGTATATTTTTTTGTTCTATGTTTTTAGAGGGATTAGTTTTATGTTTTGCAATAAGGTCGTAAGAACCTGCTACAATAGCTTCTATACCCGATGAAGAGGAAAGTTGTTTGGTATAGTCGTAATTAGCTTGTGAACTTTTTTTATAGTGGAAAGTATAGTCATTTTCGTTGACAGAGTTTCCTATGAGTTTAAAGAAGATACCACCACCTCGTTCACACCATTCTTGTTCTACTCTCACAGATAGAGCAGCAGCAGTTTGAGGAGTAATAGTATAATCAAAGCCACTAGTATAAGAACAAGAGCCTTTTTGGGCAGTAAAAGAGAATTTGCGTTCTGAATTAACAACACCTACAGCAATAGCTACAGAGATTTGCACAGGTGTTCCCGTATAGGTATAATCATAGGCATTTCCTGCTTGATCTCTAAAAGTATATTTAGTGCCCGCTAGTGGATAGCGAATCACAAACTCGCCGATTTCTCCTTGAGTTACATTAGAGAAAGTTGTAATACGGGTTTGTTCCAAAGCTTTGCGTATATTCTCGTCGCAAGCTTGGGCGTTGATCTTTCCAAAGGAAAGAGAAAGTGTACATAATAATACTAATAACGATTGTAAATGTCTATACATTTGTGATAACATTGAGGTATAATTAACGAATTTAAGACGGCAAAGTTAGCAAAAATATTTTACAATGTTACACAACAACAATATTTTAGTATATTTTTAACGTTTTTTTAAGGAAAGTTTATTTATTTTTATCTAATTATTTGATAGAGTAACCTCTTTTCTCAAAAGCTTGTACTAACTGCTGGATATGGTCGGTGCCATTGGTTTCGACAGTGATGAGCACCTCCTTATCGCGGAAACGAGAAAGGTTTTTAAACTGATTGTGAGCGAGTTTTACAATATTTGCACCTACTTCGGCAATGATATGGGTAATTTTAGCAAGTTCGCCAGGGCGGTCGGGGATGCTTACTGAGAAGTTGAAAATACGATCACGACTCACCAATCCTTTGCTTATCATTGAGGAAATCATTAGCACATCGATATTGCCACCACTGACTACAGGCACGATATTCTTATTGCGGTCGGTAAGTTTTTTAAGGGCAGCCAAAGGTAATACTCCTGAGTTTTCGGCTATAATTTTATGTTTTTCAGCTAGTAGCAAAAAAGCCTCGGTAAGTTCGTAGTCGTCTACAGTTACAACCTCGTCTACATATTTTTTGATATACTCGAAATTGAGTTCTCCTATTCGTTTTACTGCAGTACCATCGGCGATGGTATTGGCTTCTGGCAGGGTAACGATTTTGTTTTTCTTAAGTGCTTCGGTAGCCGACGCAGCTCCTGAGGGCTCTACCCCTACAATTTTTATATCGGGTTTGATTTGTTTAGCAGCGCAGGCAATACCCGAGATAAGTCCGCCACCACCTATAGGCACGACTATCACATCGGTTTGAGGCAGTTGTTCGAGGATTTCGAGGGCAATAGTACCTTGTCCTTCAAGCACATCGGGGTCGTTGAAAGGATGGACAAACACATAACCTTCTTTTTCTTCTAACTCTTTGGCTTTCTGGTAAGCATCGTCGTACACATCGCCGTAGAGCACCACCTCAGCGCCATATTTTTTAGTAGATTGCACTTTGATAAGAGGGGTAGTTTTAGGCATTACAATCACTGCTTTGATACCCAACTCGCGGGCTGCATAAGCAACCCCTTGGGCGTGATTACCCGCCGAAGAAGCAATCACTCCGCGTTGTTTTTCGGCTTCGGTGAGTTTGAGCATTTTGTTATAAGCGCCACGAATTTTGAAAGCTCCTGTTTTTTGGAGATTTTCGGGCTTGATGTAGATGTTGTTGCCTGATTCTTCACTGAAGATAGGACTATACATAAGAGGTGTGGGAAGGAGCACATTTTTGAGGTGCTCACGTGCTGTGGTAAAGTTCATAATTTTCAATTAACAATAGATGATTAACAATGGTATAAGTTATAAAAAACCATTTTTTTAGGATTGACCGACACCATGCACTTGCACTTGAGGGAATGGGATTTCTATATTGGCGGCATCAAATCGATTTTTGATGGTTTCTACGGTTCGGAAATAGCATTCCCAATAGTCGGTATTAAGGCACCAATAGCGCAAAGAGAGGTTTACGGAACTATCGGCTAACTCCTCTACATAAACCACAGGAACGGGATCGGAGAGAGCTTTAGTTTCTTCATTAGCGATTTGCAATAGTACTTCTCGGGCTTTCTGAATATTAGAACTATAGCCTATACCTACAAGTACATATACGCGACGTTTTTCCTCCTTGCTGTAGTTGATAATACTATTACTAAACAGCTGGGTGTTAGGGATGATTGCCTGCTCATTATTGGCTTTGTTGAGGGTTGTAGCAAAGAGACCAATATTTTTCACGGTTCCTTTTTCGCCATTACCTTCGATTACATCGCCTACGCGGAAAGGTTTGAAAATGATTATCATTATACCGCTGGCAAAGTTAGACAACGAACCTTGCAAAGCTAAACCTACAGCTACAAAACCACTGGTAATAATAGCGATAAACTGTGTTGCAGGCAAGCCTATAACTTGTATTATAGTGAGGAAAAGTGCGATATATAGAATCCATCGTACTACCTGCAATAGAAAATTTTGCAAAGCGAGGTCTACCTCACGGCGTTCCATCAATTTTTTGATGAGTTTTACAATAAAACGGATAATATATCGCCCTATAAAGTAGAGAGCTATAGCCCCTAACATTGTAGGGAGATAATTGAAGAGTCCTTTAATCCAATCTTTAATCAGACTCTCAAAATCAATAGGTGAAAATTCGGGCATATTTATTCAATTAACAATTTATAATTGACAATTGACAATTATAAGATTGTGATACACTTTATAAAAGTTCGTAACACACTCTCAATTTGCCATTTATCAATTGGTATTACACAGGTTCATTTTCCACTTCTTCTTTAGGCAAATCGCTTTGTGATTCTCGGCGCAATAAGCGGTGTTTGATAACTTCGTTTAAATCTTTACCTTTTACTGAATAGGTATTGAATAAAAGCATAGGAGCAATTACCCCAAAAGCTAAACACATTGTGATGAAACCAGTTTGCAAACCGAGTTTGATGGTGTGGAACAGCAGGTCTAAAGTCTCTTCTTGAGGTGTTTGTACAGTTACTATTTTGATGATATTCATCATAAACTCATAGCCAAACTTCCCAGGAATCATATTGATAACGGCAGGAATTGTGAATACGATAGGCGGCGTGTGCACGCGGTGAGCAAAATACACTGCTAAAAGCCCTACGGTACAAGCACCTAAAAAGGAGGTAATCACAATTTGATCGGGCATAAGCGTGCCTAAAAGTACAAACTTAATACCCCAACCTAAACCACCGAGCAATCCGGTAATCCACAAGGCACGACGGGGAGTATTGAACAATAAAGCAAAACCGATAGAAATCCACATCGACCAAAAGATGCGCTCGGCTAATCCTAAAAATACATCATAGAAGTTCATAACCAAATAATAGTAAAGCTAAATAAAAACCTAATGAAATCATAAACACCAAAATAGCTGAGTGAGTGAGCTTGGCTACCCCTGCTACAATACAGCCTGAAAGCATATCAATAAAACCATTGATAAGAGGCACCCCTGGTACCAACCACAGCACACAAGCGGCTAAGGCATTGTGATAGTGCTCTACACCAAGCAAACGGAAGATGCTCATTACAGACACCGATACAAAAGCTGCCCAAGCCCAACAAATATAAACATTGAACTTCCGCAATTGCAAAATGCGTCGGCCAGCTAATCCTATGAAAGTAGCCAAAAACGACATACCAAACTCGGCATAACTAGCATCTTTACCGCCAAACACATAGGCTAGCGAACCGCCAGCAACAGCTACGAAAAACCACATTACATACATATTGTAATGCGGACGTGCCTTGATAGCAGCGACTTCCTCTTCAATTTCCTCTATAGAGAGTTTTTCTTCGATAGCCTCCCACGAGAGGATACTAATATCGGAAATAGCACTGAAGTTCACCCCGTGATGCGGAATAACTCGCACGATAGTTTCCTTTTCACCTGTAGCCTTATCTTGAACAGTAAGCACAGTAGCAGCGTGTGAATAGAAATTTTCGCAATGGTAATTTAGAGCATTAGAGAAGCGTTCTACATTGCGTTCTACCCTTCGGGTATTAGCACCGCTAGAGATCAGCAGTTCGTTGATATCGGCAAAGAGTTTTGCCGCTCGTTCAATGGGTCTCATATAGTTAATTTGTCGATTTCTTAATTTGTTTAATAATTCAACATTGGCAAACATCTTCACACAAATATTACCAAAGTGCAAAGATAGGTATAATTAATAAATTAGCAAATTAGTAAAATAGTAAATTTACCACCCTCCTTTAATAAACTCAAATAAAAATTTAATAGAAAAAACTTCTAATTATGGTAAAAAACAAGCGGAATTACTCAAAACAGCAAAGAAAAATAATCAATTTATTTGCATCAAAATCAATCACTAACGATGGAATACCAAGAACTAATTTTGCCAGTTGGCATAATTTTTGTACTTTTGCCGCCGAAATAATTTTAAGCAAGCATTTTCTCTTATAGAAAAGCCGTAAGTCTTAAAGAAAATAAAATTTATGAAATTAGTTAAAAAGAGGTATTTTTTCGCAGTAATGATCTTTGCTTTCTTAGGCTTTACGATCAAAGATGAAGAGACAAAAGTAATCACAATTCCATACACTTTTGTAGTTGATGTACCTCAAATGGCTACCGCTATGCCAGCAGAAGCAACTGCGAATAGCGAACTACTTCCCACTTCTTTTACTCTCCACACAGGAAAAACATTTATTGGATTTAAAGAAGCCTTAGCCTTTCGCGAATCGCGCGGTAACTACACTATTGTAAACCGTTTTGGCTATATGGGGAAATATCAATTTGGGAAACGCGCCCTTCGCTTCTATGGCGTAACTGATACCCAACAATTTTTGAACTCTCCTGAACAACAAGAACAAGTGTTCGTGTTGAGCTTACAGCGCACTAAATGGTTTTTGCGCAAAGAAATTAAAAAATATGTAGGCAAAACTATCAACGGCATTCACATTACTGAATCGGGGATATTAGCAGCAGCCCACTTGGCTGGTGAGAGTTCTGTGAAGAAATTCTTCAAACATCAAGGAGGATACAACTTTGCCGATGGCAATGGCGTTACCTTGCAACACTACCTTAAAGCGTTTGCAGGTTACGACACCTCACATATTGAGGCGGTACAAAAACCTCAATGGAAAGCCCCTGAAGAGACACTTTCTTTAACAGCATTATAGAGTAATAACCCAAAAAGCCCCCATTCTACGAAGGGGGCAATCTGCAAAAATATTTTGTTTTAATGTGGATTTTGGGTTAAACTTTACCTCTTACTTTTATATACACTAAAGTAGCAATAAGTAATAGGTGGAGATAGACTGAGTACCCTACCAAAGATAAATAGTCCATCGTATGGGCAAATTGGTATAGGGCGATTACTTGTGCTCCATAAGGAATGAGACCTTGCGCATAACACGAGAAAATATCTAATACTGAAGCCGCATTGCGGAGGGGTATTTGGAATTGCTCGGCTATGCGCTTACTTATTTTAGAAACGATGAGAATTGCCACCGTATTATTCGCTACGCACACATCGGCAACAGTTACTAAAAAGCCCATTCCCAGCAAGGCTGAAGCTCCACTCTTGATGCGTTTGGCAACGAGGTTCATCAGGAACTGAATACCACCAAAACGCTCTACTAAAAAAGCTAATCCGCCAATGATAAAGTAGAGGAAGAAGATATCAGCCATATCCATAAAGCCTTTATAAGTGTGCTGAGTGAGGTCTAAGAAAGAGAACTTACCATACACAAGTCCCATAACGCCTGAAAACACAACTCCCAAGAACAGTGACACAAACACATTTACTCCAAAAAGCGAAATGACCACTACTGCTACATAAGGCAAAATAAGCAAGGGATTGAAGGTGTGATAGGCTTCGTTATGAGTAAAGGTTGTTGCTCCAGGGTTGCCAATAAAGAAAAGAATCACTGCCGATAACAGCGCAACAGGCAAAGCTATTTTGGCATTGGTTTTCATCTTATCGCTCATCTTGCAGCCTAACGACTGGGTGGCGGCGATAGTAGTATCGGAAATGAGGGACAAGTTGTCGCCAAACATCGCACCACAAAGCAAAGCAGCCCCTATAAGAGCGGTATCAGAATGACTTTCGAGAGCTAAATTGAAGACAATAGGCGAAAGGGTCATAATGGTACCTACCGAGGTTCCTGTTGCAAACGAGAGGAAAGAGGCAATTACAAAAATACCCACGGGGAAGTATTCGGGTGAAATGTAGTACATACCCATATTCACTATGCTATCAATGCTGCCAGAGGCTTTGGCTACCGAAGCAAAAGCACCTGCCAAAAGGGCTATCACACACATCTGCAACACATTGCTATTGCCTGCCCCTCTGAAGAAAAGGGCTATCTTCTGGTTGAGAGGTGCGCGGTAGATAAGCAAAGCTACTACCACTGCAAAAAGCGCAATAATAGGCGCTGGCAATGAATAGAAATTATCAAAATAAATACCACTGCCCAAAAATATAGCTACGAATATGAGTAGCGGGATAATACTTACTATTGAGGTTTTTTTCGTCATTTTATAATTTTGCTAATCTGCTAATTTTCTATTTGTTAATTCTCTCGGCTACTACGGCATAATATCTATTAGTAAAATACCGCAACAGCGGACGCAAGCCCAACTTCTTCACAGGGTGCGTCCATTTTTCTCTATATACAATCCGAAATCCTGCTTTTTCTACCAGCATATCTAATTGCCAATCTTCAAACTCGTGATAATGACAATCGCGGGGGTCGGCAGTATTGCGGTAGGCTTTGGCAAACCAAAGTCGCAAAGGCACTGTAATCAATATTTTATCTGTAGGGATATTTTGCAATACTGCCAAAGGGTTTACCAAGTGTTCTAAAATCTCTAAAGCGGTAGTGAAATCGGCTTGAAAATTCTGAAGGGTATTTGCCTCGAAATCTAAATCCTGACCGGTAGTATTAAGCACCGTATAACCTTCCTCTTTCATAATAGTTGAAAAAGGATTTTCCACCCCTACATCAAGGATTGTACTGCCCTGAGGGACATATCGCTTGAGAATACTCAAGGTTTTTTGATAGCGTTTTTTAGGAAGGGTTTTGTACATAAATTAACAATTGAGAATTAACAATTAACAAGGGAATAACGTTTATTCCTTACTAATATTCTAAAATAAGGGTATTTACCATTTATTGACAAGTCCTTTTCATTATCTCCTTTTCTAAATTTCACAATCTCAAACTGATTAGGATTGAATTTGTGTAGGAAGGTTATTGGCACTCCCATATAGCCCGTGTAATCTGATGGTATATTTTCAGTTTTATCGATATGAATACCATTGTAATTATCGTATTGAGGATAATTGTTTTCATTACCAAAATAGTTTTTAGTGAGCACTATATCCTCGTGACGTTTGAAATTATCTAAATTAGTAAGCCATAAACAATTGTTAGGGGATACAATTCTATTACCTGAAGCGTCTATTCGAGCTTCTGTTCCATAAAGTTCATAATGTTGAGGGACAATAAATCCAGAAATACCTCTACCTAAATGAATACCTAACCAAGCCTTATTTTCTTGTATCAGTTTAAAAATTTCTTTATAAGTAATCGCATTAATATTGCCTATGATTAGAAATTGTTTTTGATATTCCACCAATTGTGCTACATATTCACGAAACAACGAAAAAGGAGGATTTGTTACCACTATATCCGATTGTTTGAGCAATGCAATACTTTCGGCACTGCGAAAATCACCATCTCCTTTAAAGTAAGAAACAGCTATTTTTTCTCCTGCATATTCAGCAAAAAAACCGTTTTCAGCATAACAAGCTGCTATTACTTTTTTAAGCCTTAACTCTTTAAAATTTGAAACAAAATACTTAAAAAAGTTACTTGTATGTGGATCATCACAATTGCAATAGACTATTTTATTCTCAAAATGACTTTTATAATACTGCAACTCTTTTTCAATATCTGAAAGTTGGGTGTAAAACTCGTCATTTTTAGATTTTTTAGCCTTTTGTAGCAAGTTGTTTGTCGCTTTTCGTGCCATTTTACTTTTGAGTTAATTGATTAAACAATTCACTCCCTAATACTTTTAGAGAAGTCTTAGAGATTTCAAACATCACATCAAACATTGTTTGAGCATCCCACTTTTCGCCATTTCCACGTGTATAGATAGACGCAGCTTGTAACATAATCGTTTTATCGTTATGTGTTACAAATTTATTTTCACAAAGATTGGTATTGATAGGCATTCCGTAATTAGCTGCTGTGAGTTTATCTAATCTGTTGAGTATACCTGAATTGTAATCAAGAGTTACCATTCGTCCGTCAGGGCGCATTACTTCAATAGTTTCAGTTAAAAAATTAGAACCTTCTAAGAATAGTACATAAGGAAAATGAGACTCCGATAACATCAAATTAGCCATTTCAGCTATATTTTTGTGAGCTCTCTCTATCGCATTTCCACCTACCATTAAATCCTGATTACTTTTTATACCTACTAATTTTCCTGCTTTAATATTTTCTATATCTTTACCCTGATGTTTAGCTTCTGATACTAAGATAATTCTCCAATTTTCTTTATCATCTTTTACTTCTATCAACCCACCATCGGGAATGATACTTGCATTGGGCACAAAGAGCGTTTGCCCTAAAGCCATATCTATTTTTCTTAAAGCCTCGTTTATTTCTTCTTTTTTTACACTTGTTCTATATCGAAAAGAGAGTAACGGAAAATCCTTTTGAAGCTGTGTCATTACAAGTTGAGAAATCTGACTTACTGCTATATCGTGGAGTTTAGCTTTTTCTCCAAATATAGTTACAACTCCTTTTGATACTGTATGCTGGGTAGTTAATCGGTTTGATTGATTCTTTTTGGACATATTTTTAATGTTTTTAAAATTGTGTCGCCGGTGGCGACACAATTAATGCGCGTCGAGCCAATTGTCACCTACGCCTAAATCGGCGACGAGGGGAACGGCAAGGGTAAAGGCGTTTTCCATCGCTTCTTTGACGAGGGGTTTTACGATTTCTAATTCGGTTTTAGGGACATCAAACACTAACTCATCGTGTACTTGGAGGAGCATACGAGTTTGGAGTTTTTGGGCTTGCAATTGGTTGTGTATGCGTATCATTGCAATTTTGATAATATCGGCGGCTGAGCCTTGTATAGGGGCGTTCACGGCATTGCGCTCGGCGCCTCCACGCACTACTTGGTTATGCGAATGAATATCAGGTAGGTAACGACGTCTGCCTAAAATGGTTTCTACATAGCCGTGCTCGCGGGCAAACTCTATTTGTTTATTGATATAGTTGCGCAAGTTAGGATAGGTAGCGTAATAGGTATCTATCAGTTCTTTGCTTTCGGAGCGAGAGAGGTCGGTTTGTGCGGATAGTCCAAATGCCGATACGCCATAGATAATCCCAAAATTCACGGTTTTGGCGTGGCTACGTTGCTCGCGAGTTACCTCTTCCAAAGGAACATTAAACACCTTGGCTGCTGTGGCGCGGTGAATATCTTCGCCGTGCAAGAAAGACTCAATCATATTGTGTTCTTCGCTGAGGGCAGCGATGATGCGGAGTTCGATTTGCGAATAGTCGGCAGAGAGGAGCACATAGTCGGGATTACGAGCGATGAACGCCTTGCGCACCTGCTGCCCACGAGGGGTGCGGATAGGGATATTCTGCAAATTAGGATTGTTGCTACTGAGTCGACCTGTAGCGGCTACCGTTTGCATATAGGTAGTATGCACGCGACCTGTATTTTTATTCACCTCTAAAGGCAGGGCATCTACATAAGTAGATTTGAGTTTCTGCACTTGTCGCCATTCCAATATATCGGCTACGATTTTGTGTTTGGCTGCAAAAGGTGCTAAAACCTCTTCAGAAGTAGCATACTGACCGGTTTTCGTCTTTTTAGGTTTGCTGTCAATCTTCAGTTTTTCAAAGAGAATGTCGCCGAGTTGTTTAGGTGATGCCAAATTGAAAGTCTCGCCTGCCTGCTGGGCTATAGCTGTTTCAAGCTGAGCAATATCGGCATCTAAGGTTTTAGAGTATTCTTTGAGATAAGGCACATCAAGGTTTACCCCTTCGCGTTCCATAGCAGCCAATACTTTGATGAGAGGTGCTTCTAAATCAGTATAGATTTTTTGAGCATTTACTTGGGGCATTTGGCTTTGAAACACATTTTTAAGTTGCCAAGTAACATCGGCATCTTCCACAGCGTATTCCTTTACCTCATCGATAGGTACAGCGCGCATAGAGCGTTGGGTTTTCCCTTTGCCAATAAGGCTCTCGATAGCAATAGGCGTATAATTTAGATAGGTTTCACTGAGGATGTCCATATTGTGGCGCATATCAGGATTTAGCAAATAATGAGCTATCATCGTATCGAAGAGTGCGCCTTGTACCTCAATAGCATAGTTTTGCAACACTTTGAGGTCGTATTTCAAATTCTGACCTACTTTGGCTATCTGTTCATTCTCAAAAAACGGACGGAATTGCTCTATGAGCTTAGTAGCTGCTTCTTTTTCCTTAGGAAATGGCAAATAATGCCCTTTATGAGCAGCCCAGCAGAAGGAAATCCCCACTAATTCGGCTTCGAGAGCGTTCACATTAGTAGTTTCGGTATCAAAACACACTTCAGTTTGCTGCAATAGGCTTTGCAACAAGAGTTGTTGTGCCATTGGGGTATCGGCTAATTGGTAGAAATGAGGCGTATTGCTGCTGTTTTTCTTATCGCTCACCAATTGCGGTTGCGCAAAGAGGTCGCCTTGCGAGAATAAATCCAACTGCCCTGAAACAGCCTTAGGAGGAGTTTGCATCACAGCTTCTGGTTGGTAAGTTTTTAGGAAATTTTGTAGCAACTGACGGAATTCTAACTCATCGAAAATCTTGCCCACCGCTTCAAAATCAGGTTGAGACATTGCAAAATCGGCTTCATCGAAAGTTACCGGCACATCGAGCATAATGGTTGCCAATTGTTTGGAGAGTATGCCTTTTTCCTTGTTATTTTCTATATTCTCGCGGAGTTTGCCTTTTAGTTTATCAGTATTAGCGAGGAGGTTTTCCATAGAGCCAAAATCGGCGAGTAGCTTTTTGGCGGTCTTCTCGCCTACCCCAGGCAGCCCGGGGATATTATCGACGGCATCACCCATCATACCGAGGAAATCAATCACCTGCAAAGGGTTTTGCACTTCAAATTTCTCTTGTACCTCTTTCACGCCCCAAATTTCGATATCATTGCCCGAGCGCGCAGGTCGGTACATAAAGATATTGTCGCTCACCAGCTGCGCATAGTCTTTATCGGGGGTTACCATATACACTTGGTAATTTTGGGCTTCGGCTTGTTTGGAGAGCGTCCCGATGATATCATCGGCTTCGTAGCCCTCTTTTTCGATGATAGGGATGTGCAAAGCCTTGAGTATTTCGTGGATATAGGGGATAGCCAAACGAATCGCTTCGGGAGTTTCCTCGCGATTGGCTTTATAGTCGGCAAAGAGTTCAGTGCGTGCTACGCTCCCCCCCTTGTCGAAAGCGACCGCAAGGTGGTCGGGTTTTTCTTTTTTAATCACCTCGAAAAGGGAGTTCATAAAGCCAAGAATCGCCGAAGTGTTCAATCCTTTGGAATTGATACGCGGATTCTTGATAAAAGCGTAGTAACCCCTGAAAATAAGGGCATAAGCATCGAGGAGGAAAAGGCGTTTTTTCATTTTATATATCATTGGTAGGGGCGAATTGCAATTCGCCCGTACGTAGTTTGTCAGGGGTTAGTGATTTGCCAAGTTTCTTCAACTTCCCAATTGGCGCGGAGCTCTATTTCTTTAGGCAGATACCACACTCGCTCGGGTTGCCGATGTTCTAAGAAACTGCCGGTATCCCATTGGCGATTTTTGTTCTTATCTTCAATGAGCCGCAAGCGGAATTTACCAGGGGTTACATTCTCGAACAGATATTCGGTTAGAGGTTTTTCGATATAAATTTCGCGGAGCACTTCCGTTGCCTTCTCATTGGTAAGTTGCAGTATAAGTGGATATTGCAGAGTGTTTTCGGCAACGTTGAGATGCATTTTTAAGATAGCTACCTCTTCGAGCTTTTTAGTGCGCAGGGTTACTTTTAGGGTATCGTTCGTATGCCCGAAAAAATCGGTGAGGGCATTAGGAAGGGCTTCAATGCGGTAAGTCTCGTCATTCTTTTTATCGAATGAGAGATAGAACTCCAAATTATTAGGGTCTAAACGCGTTTTGAACGGAACTGCCACCGCTGTAGAGTCTTTGCCAGCGAAGACTTTCAGTTTAGAAGGGTCGGTTTTTACGATAGGAATATTGCTCTTGAAGCCAAAATCCTTGTGCATAGGCAAGTCGCCCGAAAAGAGGTTTTCTACCTGCAAACTGTCGTTTTTCATCTCCTTTAAACGCACTTTAAACGTATCGATTTTCTGTTGTTTGGCAATTGTAAATACCAAAGAATCTTTTTGTTTAGGCGTATACCAAAAGTTGAGTGTATCTTTCTTAGGATCTTTGGAGATGATGTATTTAAAATCGGGGGTTACGTGAGAGATAGGTTTGATTTTCACGCTATCGGTTTTGCCTTCAAAGCCAAATTGCACGCGGTTGCCAGCAACTTGTGTAGGGCGATGCGCCTTGTAAGGAGGTACTTCTTTGAACAAGCGTAATTTAGGGTAAAAACCTTGCGGATTGCCTTTCAAATCGGCAACGGTAATAGGTTCGTCCATAAAAGCAATTTTGTCGTCCTTAGGATTGAAGATATAATTAGGACTTTTTTCTTTGAGGGCAATGAGTTTGTATTTGCCCTCTTTGAGGTATTCCAGCACAAAACTATCGAGGCTATCAAGGGTATTGGTTACATAAGTAGGTTGCGTTTTGTACACCAATGAGTCGTTATACTGCTCGTTGTAAGGATAGAGCATCACCGTTACGAAATTATCGGGTTTAGGAGCGATTGCATCGGCGATGTCGCCTTCATACCACAGTGAATCGAGGGTGCTACCAGTAGAAAATACGTATTTGAAATCGGATATCGGGTTGCCCTCGTTGTAATCCTGAATGCTATTACCGAAGTTCAGCACGTAGGTGGTATTAGGTTTTAGCGTATCCACAATATTAATTTCCAACCATTTAGAAGCCGAAGTAGGCGAAATGATTGGAAAAGTTTTCATAGGAGGTGAAATAATGAGCTGCTTGCGAACATCTTTAGTTACCACAAACTCATCAAACTGCAAGCGTATTTTCTTTCCTTTGAATTCTACTGTTTCCGATTTAGGTACGGATTGCAAAAGCATAGGAGGGGTAATATCTTTGGGTCCACCAGTAGGTGAACCACGGCGAGCACATTGCCAAAGAGTAAGAGCAATAAGAAGAGAGAGAAGTATAGGCAAACGATGTTTCATAGCTAAGTTACGAATTACTAATTTGCAAAAGTAATAAATAATGTGAATATGGCAAGATTTTTGCGGCTTTAATAACATAATCTTCCCGAAATCAATTAAATTAATATCATACAATGAGACGAGTTATTTTATCACTTTCAGTTGTAGGACTGTTAGCCGCTTGTAACAATAAAGATTACTACGAGCAGGATATAGATCCTATCTATTTTGCTAACAAGATTCACGAAGAAATCTTACCTATAGGAGGCACAGGAACTATAACTACCGATTATGAGTTCAAATATCGCGGGTTAGGCTTACTAGAAAATCAGAACATCACGATTTCTGCCCCTTTTATTAGCACCCAACAGCTCGCATACGAAACTTCGTACGACGGCAGTTTCCCTAGAACAACACTCTACAAAGTAGGAGGAACAACTGTAAGCACTACCACATACGACCAATACGTTGATAGAGGTAGTATAATGAAAAAGACAACAACAGAAGTAGGCAGAGAAAACTTTCCAACGGTAGAAGAATACGAGTACTACAATCGCAATACGCTTTCTAAATATACTTCAGAGGTAAAAACAACTACCAACACCACTGTTCACACAGAGAAGGAATACATTTGGATGGGCAGCAACGAACTGAATGTCAAAACATCAGTATACACCCAAACGGGAGGTTCAATTAGCTCACCTACGGTTATTACTACCGATAAATATATAATCAACTACAACGAAACAGTGAAAGAACACACCCACACCGAAAATGGCCAAACAGTAACTATTAGCTATACTTACGACAACAAAACTAACCCTCGTTACTTGCAGTTTTCACACAGAATGACCCACCCAGAGTTTTTCTTACAAGAAGGATACAACCGCAATAATATCACTAAAAAAACAGTGAAATACTCACATGTTTCAGGACAAGATTACGAAGAAGAAACTGCTTATGAGTATTTTAAAAACGAATATCCACTAAAAGCCATAATAAAGCGCAATGGCACAGTAGTAGGAAGCAAGGAATTTACTTATATTAAATAAGAGCCAAGAAGTAATAAAAACGTCAAAGGTCATAGTGTTATGCTATGACCTTTGGCGTTTTTAGGGTTCGTACTAACTAAATTAGACTACTACAATTTGTCCTACGCCTAAAAGTATGAGTTCTTTGCCTTTGGCTTTGAAACTGCGTACAGCGGCATCTTTATCTATTTTGATGTGCTGCATAGTGTTGTAGTGGCATCCTAATACTTTGTTACACTTCACGAAATCGGAAGCCATAATAGCATCTTCTACGTCCATAGTGAAGTTACCACCTATAGGCAATACAGCTAAATCTAACTTGTAACGCACTGGGATAAGTTGCATATCAAAGTGCAAAGCGGTACTTCCTGCAATATAAATGGTCTTATCGGCAGTTTTGATTACGAATCCGCAAGCAGATCCCCCATCACTACCATTCTCGAAAGTAGAAGAGTGTAGAGCTGAGACCATTTTCACTGAACCAAAAGGGAAATTGAAAGTACCCCCTAAATCCATAGGGTGGCTATTTTCGATACCGAGGTTGAAAAAGTATCTAGCGATCTCAAAATTAGAGATGATTTGGGCTTTGGTGCGTTTGGCAATTCTCTCTACATCCCAAGTATGATCTTGCCCTGCAGTAGTAACAAGGATATAATCAGCTTTTATTTGATTGACATCTATATCACTTGCCAAAGGGTTTTCTGAAATAAAAGGATCGACAAGCAAGTGTATTTCACCTATTTTTATCCCTATACACGCGTGTCCATAAAAAGTAACTTCCATAGTAATTTGATAAATTTTAAGTATGAGTATTTTTGTTTATTTACTAATATATATTCCTATAAAAAACAGTAGTGAGAGTAAAAAGGTGCTCAAAGCAACTACTTTTAATTCTTTGTCTAAAAGCTGAAGGTTGTTGTTTTGTTTTACCGAAATCAAATGTACCACTAATGGAATGAATGCTATGAGATAAAGCAGTTCCCAACGCATTTGGAGGCGCATTACTGAAAAAGTGAGTAAAGCAAGCATTGCTAATACCACCAAATAGTAGTGGTAGTACTTAGCAAGCAAAATTCCCATTTTCACTACCAAAGTGTGTTTGCCCGAACGCTGGTCGTTCTCGTAGTCGCGCATATTATTGAGGTTCAGCACTGCTACACTTAGCAATCCTATAGAGATTGCAGGCAAGAAAGTAATCCACTGGAGGTTTTGTGAGTAAAGAAACTCACTACCTACCACACTCACCAATCCAAAGAATACGAACACAAAAAGGTCGCCTAAGCCGCGATAACCATAAGCTGAACTGCCTACAGTATATTTGATAGCTGCTGCTACACACAACAATCCTAACACAAAAAATATCGCTAAATAGAGTAGGTTTTCCGAACCAAAAGCTAAGTAGATAAGTATTAATGCTGAAAGTATAGAGAGTCCAGCAGTGATGAGTACTACCCGCTTGAGCTGAGAGCGACTTATCGCTCCGCTTTGCAAAGCGCGCTGAGGGCCTAAACGATGTTCATTATCAGTACCTTTTACGCCATCGCCATAGTCGTTAGCAAAGTTAGAAAGCACTTGGAAGAATATAGTAGTAAGCAAAGCCCAAGCGAATATTTGCCAGCTAAAAGCCGAAGGGTCATTGCGATATGCCAAAGCACTACCAGTGATAATACCTGCTACCGAAAGGGGCAAGGTGCGGAGTCGTGCAGCTTTGATAAGTGTAATTGCTTTCATTTAAGGAACAAAAGTATAAATAATTCGCCAATTAGCAAATTTGTAGCTATGATAATTAACAATTTTAACAAAAAACGGCTATTTTAAGTAAGTAGGCTCAAAATAAGCAATATCTTCAAAGTCCTGAGCGTTGTATTTTGCTATTGCAAAAGGGAGCATATCTTTAGCTTGAGGGAAGGCATCGGGGATAAAAACGGCATTAGGATGCTTACAAATAGCAGCAAATTTATTACTTCCATCGCCTAAGAAAGTTACTTTGCCTTTGTTTAATTCATCTTGATAGCTATATTCATCGAGGATTTTGGCTTCGGTGGGGGTTACAAACTCATATTGGCTGTTAAATACCGCACTATACACTTCCATACGGCGGGCATCGAGCATTGGTATAATGCAATCGGCTTTGGCTTGATGAGCGAGAATTTGGAGGGTAGGAATCGCAATAAGGGGTTTGCCTAAGGCGAAACAGAGTCCTTTAGCGGTGGCAATCCCTATTCGCAAACCGGTATACGAACCTGCTCCAGCACTTACTGCTATAGCATCTAAGGCAGTGAGGGGCAATGATGCTTGTTGCATCACAGCTTCTATAAAGAGATGTAAATTTTCAGAGTGAGTGAATTTTC
The DNA here is from genome assembly GCF_937936315.1 of uncultured Capnocytophaga sp. Taxonomy (GTDB): domain Bacteria; phylum Bacteroidota; class Bacteroidia; order Flavobacteriales; family Flavobacteriaceae; genus Capnocytophaga. The sequence goes on from NZ_CALGWU010000024.1 coordinate 22,047, forward strand.
CAGCATTCTCGGACTTTTCAGCGAGAATGTGATTATCTTTTGACAAGGCTACGGAACAATTGAGTCCTGAGGTTTCTATATGGAGTATGGTCATTTTGTTCAGGGGATAGGGTACAGGAATAGGTTTCAGGGGGGTAGTGGGTTATTTATTACCTGAAACAATCATCACTATTTCTCCTTTTACGTTCTTATCTTTATAAAAATCCAATAATTCTTGGAGGGTACCCCGTTGGGTTTCCTCGTGGAGTTTGGTGAGTTCACGTGATAGACTTGCAGGGCGATCGGATCCGAAAGTAGTGATAAAATCGGTGAGAGTTTTGAGGAGCTTGTGAGGAGAAACGTAAAAAATCATTGTTTTGGTTTCGGTGGCAAGCTGAGAGAGGCGCGTTTGTCGCCCTTTTTTATCGGGTAAAAATCCTTCGAAAGTAAATCGGTCGTTAGGTAATCCGCTATTTACTAAAGCGGGTACAAAAGCTGTAGCCCCTGGCAAGCATTCCACAGCAACTCCCTCGGCAATACAAGCGCGAGTGAGCAGGAAACCAGGATCGGAAATGGCAGGCGTACCGGCATCGGTGATAAGCGCGATGGTTGTTCCGCCTTTGATGCGTTGCACCCAGCTGTCTACCACCTTGTGTTCGTTGAACAGGTGGTAGCTTTGCATCGGGGTGTGAATATCGTAGTGTTTGAGGAGCTTACTGCTGGTGCGAGTATCTTCGGCTAAGATGATATCCACCTCTTTGAGTAGCTTAAGGGCGCGCAGTGTTATATCCTCTAAATTTCCAATAGGGGTAGGAATCAAATAGAGTTTACTCATTAGACTTCAAAACGTTTGAGAAGGAGGTCGAGGAATCGTTGTTCATATTCTTCTTTACCTTTCCAATAGTTGTAAGTAGGTTTTACTTCTTGCTCGATATAAATTACAGCATCTTGCATAGAATGGAGGTCGGCTATGTGTTTTACTACTTTGTTGTACTCACTTTCACTACCAAAGAAAAGTTTTTGTACAAAAGCCAATTTATCATTCAAGCCTATTTGAGCAGTTTTGCCGAATTTATCGTTAAGAGACTGCACGGGTTTCACTTCGTGGGTAGTATCTTTCTTATCAAAAACAGTGTTTTTGCTTTGAGAAATAAACTCTTCTAAGGAAGGTGTTTGTTTGAGAATGCGTTCCTCATCGGTATACTCAGGTTGCTGGATAAAGTCGGCAAGCTGTTTGATTGCAGATTTCGAGAGTTTAGACTCATCTATTTCAGGTTGTTCAATCTCAGGCTGTTCAATTTCAAATGTTACTGCTGCCGCTTCTTCGGGGGTAGGTTTTTCTACTACCTCTGCTTTTTCTACAGGTTCAGCAACTTCATTAGTTTTTGAACGATTTACAGATACTGCCCAATTAGGTTCTGAATATTGTTCTTCTTGTAAAATATGTTTGGCAACGGGTTTCTCAGCAGGTGCTGGTTTTTCTTCTTTTGCGATAGGCGCTGGTTCCATTGCCACAAAGGTAGCTGGTTCCTCTTTTGGAGTTTCTTTAGCGGCTGTTTTAGGAGCAGTGATAGGTTGCACTTCAGATGCTTCTACTTCGATATCAAAAAGATCTTCTTGACGATTATCATCAATAAAATCGGATACCTTACGCATAGTTCGGTACATACGATCTTCTGAAGCTCCAAGTGTTTGGTAATATTTTTCCACAAAAGTGAGAATGGTAATTTTCTCGGTGATTTTGTGCGCTTGTTTATTCAGTTGAGCAAGGTTCCACTCTCCTTCGTTAGCGAGAATTTCGGTAGCTAAGGTAATGAGGTCGTGTTCTAATGCTTCTTTCATTTGTTACAAATTTTAGTTCTTTTTTATTACTTAATTGAGGCTTCGTAAATACCTTCTACGGTATGAGCCAGAGCGTTGTTGAACTGTTCATCGGTTTGTGTTGCGGAGAGTCCTTCGGTAAGGGCGCGAGAGAAACTAGCAATTACACCTTTGTTTTCAGCGAGAATGGCATTGGCTTTCTCACGTGGATATCCTCCTGAAAGAGCTACCACACGCACTACACGAGGATGCTGAGTAAATTCTTTGTACAGGTTGTTGATTGTAGGCAGAGAGAGTTTGAGCATCACATTGTCAGTAGTAGGTAGGGCGTCTAAGTGTTTTCTAATTTCATCACGCAGAATGGCCTCGGCGGGAGATTTATCGGGGATATTGATATCGACTTCGGGTTCTATGATAGGCACCAATCCTGCGGCTATAATCTGTTTAGCTACCTCAAATTGTTGCTGAACTACTCTTGCAATGCCTTTAGGAGAAGCTTTTTTAACCACTGAACGCATTTTAGTACCAAAAATATGTCGTTCGTTAGCGCGAGATAATAGTTCTGCAAGTCCGTCGATGGGTTTCATCAGTTGTACTCCGTCGTTATCGAGGGGTTCTAAGCCTTTATCTACTTTTAGGAAAGGTACTACGTGTTTTTCATCCCAAAGATAATCGGCGGTGTATTTACCATCGATTTGTCTGTCCATAGTTTGTTCAAACAAGATAGCGCCTATAATTTTATTGTGAGAAAAAGCGGGACTTTTGATAATGCGGGTGCGCATTTGATGAATGAGGTCGAACATTTGTTCCTCGTTGCTGTATTGATCTTCAGTTATCCCATAGAGTTTGAGGGCTTTAGGGGTACTTCCTCCACTTTGGTCAAGAGCTGCAATAAAGCCCTTGCTATTTTTCATTTGTTCAAATTGTTCTTTATTCATTGCTATTAAGTTTTAAAGAATATGCTACAAAGGTACAACTTATTTTGAAATAAAAAAAAATTAATCCAGCAACTTGTTTTAAAATGCCTACCCCGTTCCCCTCCCGAAAGGAAGGGACAAGCCGCAAAAGCGACTTTTTTGGTGAGATATATTTGATATTTGTTAGGGGCGTTTACAAAACGCCCCTACATAAAGCGATTGATTTTCAAGACAATCAACTTTGGCAAAGGTCGTAGCACGACGAGCTATTAAAACTTTGACAAAAGTGATTAGATGACTTGCCTTAGGGTTTAGTGGCTATTGCTTTTTGATAGAGTTGTTCGGCTACATCCCAATCGATTACGTTGAAAAAGTTGTTGATGTAATCGCCGCGGCGGTTTTGGTATTTCAAGTAATAAGCGTGTTCCCATACATCCATTGCTAATACAGGAATACCTGATACACCTAAGCCTGGCATCAATGGGTTATCTTGATTGGCAGTGCTCACGACTTGCAATTTACCATTATTGACTACTAACCAAGCCCAACCAGAACCAAAACGTTTAGCTCCTGCCTCGGCAAAGGCTTTTTTGAAGTTATCAAAGCTGCCAAAATCGCGGTCGATAGCAGCTGCTAAGGCTCCTTTAGGGTTTCCACCACTGGGTGACATCCCTGCAAAATACATATTGTGATTGTAGTAACCACCGGCATTGTTGCGCAAGGTTGCATTGTTCATATCAAGCGTGCGAAGGAGTTCCTCAATGCTCATTTTCGCTTGAGGAGTACCTGCTACCGCCTTGTTGAGGTTGTTCAGATAAGCGACATAGTGTTTAGAGAAATGGATGAACATTGTTTCCTCATCGATATATTCTTCTAAATCGAAATATTTGTACTTTAGAGGCACAATAGCAAAAGCACCTGCTTCGGCTTTTACATCTTTAGGGTCACCGTAGTTAGAGCCTCTTTGGACATCTATGACGGTCTCTTCTTGTGCTTTTTTAGTTTTTGTTTTTTTCTTCTGAGCGTAAAGGTCACCAGAAGTGAAGGCTGTAGCCAAAGCTACGGCGCTGAGTGTGATTGCATTTTTTAGTTTCATATAGTGATTATTTGATAAAATACTTAATATTTATGCAGGCTTTAAGAAAACTTATTTTACTATCTAACTAATATTTTATAGTTTCCTTTTAGTGATTTACTTTTTGCCTCAATAGTAATTTCGCCTGCTTTTTCACCTGCTTGTACCATCATCACTAATTTTCCGTTGAAAAGGTGCATCTTAGGCAAGTGGAATTGATCGGTACAAGTAGCATCGCCATTGGCTGCTGCTTTATAAAAGCCAGCTCCTTTCACGCTGAACTGCACAAGGTCATTGACTGTTGGGCATAGATTGCCGTCCTTATCTACGGCTTCTACAGTGATAAAAGCGAGATCTTTGCTATTAGGGGTGAGCTCTGTTTTGTGTTCAGTACTGAGGCGCAACGCATAAGGTTTACCCGCAGTACGGATTTCTTTTTCGGCTACTGCTTTACCATTGTCATCATAGGCTACTACTTTCACAGTACCAGGTTCGTACTTAGTATCCATCCACATTAGGCGGTAACGCTTCTGGCGTTCTAAATCTGAAGGATTGCCGTCTTTTTCTTCCTCTTCTAATTTTATAGAAAGGTCTTTAGTGCGTTTTCCTTGACTCTTGCCATTGATAAACAATTCGGCTGAAGGATAATTCGTATAAACGAAGATAGGAGTTACTTCACCCTCGCGCCCTTCCCAATTCCAATGAGGGAGGATATGCAAGGTTTCGGCTTCCTTATTCCAATGTGAGCGGTAGAGATAGAAACGGTCTTTGGGTAGCCCTGCCAAATCTACTGCCCCAAAGTAGGAACTGTGAGATGGCCATTCTACATAGTAAGGAGTAGGTTCGCCGAGATAGTCGAAACCTGTCCAGATAAATTCTCCTATGGTATAAGGCAAATCCTCTTGATGTATCCAGTCGTCTTCGGGCAAGTTCGACCAACCGCAGTGTTCTACGTCATAAGACGACGATTGCATATCGGGGTATTTAGCCATTGATTTGCGCTCTACGGGGAACTTATACACCCCACGCGAACTTACCGTTGAAGCGGTTTCACTACCCAAAATAAGCTGTTGTGGCAACTTGCGGTAAGCCTCTTTGTACTTAAACGGACGGTAATTGAAACCCATTAGCTGCATCGTTGCTGCCATATTGTTTTTAAGTACATCGTGGGGTCTATCCATACCATTGCTCACAGGGCGAGTAGTATCGTATTTTTTGATGATATCTTGCAGATAGCGCGCTACTTGCGAGCCACTTTCTACGCTCTGTTCTTCCACCTCATTACCGATAAACCACATCAGCACGCTAGGGTTGTTGCGGTAGTGTTTTACGAGGTTAGTAAGATCTTTTTCAGCCCAGTCTTTGAAGTACAAGTGATAGCCATTATCGACTTTGGGGATAGCCCATTCATCGAAACTCTCTACGGCAAGTAGCATCCCTAATTCGTCGGCAGCGCGCACATATTCAGGGGCGGGCATATTGTGCGAAGTACGGATAGCATTCACGCCCATATCTCTTAAAATTACCAATTGTCGGCGTATAGCACTCTCATTTACCGCAGCGCCCAATGGACCTAAATCGTGGTGCATACACACCCCTTGTATTTTGATTTTGCGTCCGTTGAGGTATAGCCCATCATTAGGCTTGAGTTCGATAGAGCGCACCCCAAAGGTAGTGGTTACCTCATCTTTTACAATATCACCTTCATAGAGCTTAGTAACCGCTTTGTAGAGGTAAGGTTTGCCGATGTCCCACAAACGGGGATTATCAATATACAATTCTGCTGAAATCTTATCGGTAGTGTAAGGAGTCGCTTTGGTATTAGCATACGCTACCCTTTCACCTTGATTGTTGAAAATAACAGTTTCTGCAGCAATAGAAGTCTTTTTATCAGCTACAAATTCAGTATTTACTACTACTTTGGCAAAGTTGTTTGTTATTTCGGGGGTGGTAATCTGTACGCCCCAAATAGGGATATGCGTTTTGTTTTTAGTGATGATATGCACATTGCGGTACAATCCAGCTCCTGGGTACCAACGCGACATCTGGGTAAGGTTGTTGAGTCGCACTGCCAAAGTGTTGTTATTGGCTTTTACGTAAGAAGTGATATCCAAGAAGAAAGTGTTGTAGCCATTGTGCCATTCACCCGCTTTTTGTCCGTTTACAAACACTTCGGGGTTACTCATTGCCCCGTCGAACTGTACAAACACCTGCTTATCGGCGGTAAGTTGTGGCACGTTGAACTGGGTGCGATACCAGCCTACGCCTACAAAAGGCAAGCCACCTGTACGCCCTGTGTGTTCAATAGCCGCTTTTTGTCCGTCCTGCTTGATGGCAGTGCGTTGGATATCGTTTTCCATATCAAAAGGACCATAGATAGCCCAGTCGTGAGGCACGGTAACGCGTTGCCATTTCGCATCATTGTAGTTAGTTTGCGAGAAGGCAGGTTTATCCTCACGGGTAAATTTCCACCCTTTTTGGAGGGTTTGCTGTTGTTGCGCCGTGCCTGTAGCAGTAAAGGCAAGAGCTAAGAGAAGGTTGATTTTGTTCATTGAATTGTAATTTATTAATTGCTTTTTATAGCAAAATATTTTATTATTTTTTTACTTTTTTCAGTTTTTTAAAGAACGCTTCTTCCCGTTCGGCAATAGCATATAGCTGCTGTGAAAGCACGTTATACACATCGGCTTGGGTGCTGCGATTTTTGTATACGCGGGCAATGGCTACTGCAAAGTCACGCCACGCATCACCTATGTCGGTAATTTCTTTAGAGAGTTCTATTAAGGCATCGTTTTTCAGGAGTTTGCCGGCTTCTTGCAAAAAAGCGCCATAGATAAATCTAAAACCACCTCCACCAGTTCCAATTTCTTCCTGCATACGTATTAGCTGGGCGAGATAGTGATTGGTAGTTTTTGCACCCTTTTTGTGATACCATTTGAGTATATCCTTACTGAGTTTCTTAATACCTGCTACGCCTACTATAGGCACGGGAGCGAGCATTGTATTGCACGTTTGCTTGATGCCCTTCCATATTGCCTTTTCTAATGAAAGTTCTTTAGACAAATGGGTAGGGTAATACAAATGTCCTTTAGGAGCCAACACGCCATTAGCGAAGCGCACTTTGGTGAGTTCCTCAGGCGTAAGTGTTGTAGTATAAGGAATTACAGGATCACTGACGAGGTATTTGCCGTCCTCTTTGCCATAAACCACTAAGTTATGGGCATTGAAATGAAAGCGGTATTCATCGGGGAAATAAGGCAGGTTGAATACCCCTACTTGCAAACCCGTAGGGATACCCTTTGCCAGATTGTCGTCGAGGGCTTGTTGTGCCTTTTCGGGGGAAGAAAATTTTTGGTGTTTTACTTTAAAACCTAAGCGTTTGGCTACTTTGCTAAAAATATGCCCTGGCATAGTGCGGTAGCTAATAGCAGGAGCTTCGTTTACTCGTAACCAAGGAAAATAGAAGAACAAGAGTCCGGAGCCAATACCAAAAACCATAGGCTCACTCAGCTGAATACCATTGAAATATAACAAATTAGAGGCAACACCATTTTCACAGTGCGCCGATTGTCTATGTTTAAAATCTATTGTTGCCATATAAAATCGGGCAAAGATAGTAATAATTAGCAAATTAGCAAATTTACAAATTTGGCTATTGCTAATATTAGCCCATTACAATTAAAAAAACATATAATTTCTACTCTTTTTCACTAAAAATACCTATTAAATTCCCTATAAATCTCTACAATAATTAACATTTCATTTAGGCTCTTTCCTTGAAAAACCGCGCTTTACAACCTTTAAAGTTAAAATTATAAAAAAATTCTTAGAAAAATTTGGTAGTATTCAAAAAAATATATTAATTTTACGGCGAATTTAATTGACTTACCCAAAAGCCAACGACTTGACTTTTCTGTAGCCAGAAACACCAAACGTTATGAACGACCCACTTTTGCTACCATATCTCTCTATCATTAGGGGACGGCATCAGCACTTTATAGATACCCTCCGTATAGTGCAAGGGGACGCCTCGCGCCTCGCTGATGCTTGTAATTCGCACCTCTACTACGGTCTGCACCGTAACAATACAGAATGGGTGCTACGTGAGTGGGCGCCAAATGCAACGGCTATCTTTCTTCTTTGTGATAGCAATGATTGGCAAAAAAACAATCACTATTCTTTTACTAAACTAAACGACCAAGACTGGGAATTGCGCCTCCCCTCTAATATCCTCCGCCACGAAATGCTCTACAAACTACTCGTGGAATGGGAAGGAGGTAGCGGCGAGCGTATCCCTTCACATACTACCCGCGCTGTGCAAGACGACTATACCAAAGTGTTCTCCGCCCAAGTGTGGTGCCCTGATCATCCCTACCATTGGCAACACCCTCGCCCAAAAGCTGCCCCACATCCGCTCATCTACGAAGCTCATATCGGGATGAGTACCGAACACCAGCGTGTGAGTACTTTTATAGAGTTCCGCCTCTATGTACTACCTCGCATTGCTGCTTTGGGTTACAACACTATCCAACTGATGGCAATACAAGAACACCCTTACTACGGTTCTTTTGGCTATCAGGTGGCTAACTTTTTTGCGGTGAGTTCACGCTTTGGTACCCCCGAAGAACTCAAAGAACTCATCGATGCTGCCCACGGTTTGGGCATACGTGTACTGCTTGATATTGTACATTCACATTCGGTGAGCAATGAAGCTGAAGGTCTCAGTCTTTTTGATGGCACTGACTATCTTTACTTCCACCGTGGCGAGCGCGGTAAACATCCTGCTTGGGACTCCCGTTGTTTCGACTATGGCAAGCCACAAGTGCTCAATTTCTTACTCTCAAACTGCAAATACTGGCTTGAAGAATTCCACTTCGACGGTTTCCGTTTTGACGGGGTTACTAGTATGATTTATTACGATCACGGTTTAGGCAAAGCTTTTACCGATTATAGCTTCTATTATGATGGTAATGAGGACGACGACGCTTTGGTGTATCTCACTATGGCTAACCAACTTATACACGAGCTCTACCCCGAAGCGCTCACCATTGCCGAAGAAATGAGCGGACTGCCAGGGCTTGCTTCCCCCATCAGTGAGCAGGGAATGGGCTTTGACTACAAGCTGAGTATGGGCATCCCCGATTATTGGATTAAACTCCTCAAAGAAGTCCCCGATGAGCAATGGCACGTAGGCGATATCTATTACGAACTGACTAACAAGCGCGCTGAAGAACGCACCATTAGCTATGCCGAAAGCCACGACCAAGCGCTCGTAGGTGATAAAACTATATTCTTCCGCCTTACCGATAAGGAAGTGTATACTGGAATGAGCGTGTTCGACCACAATCTAGTTATAGACCGCGCGATGGCTTTACACAAGATGATACGCCTCATCACTTTAGCAACAGCAGGAGGCGGTTACCTCGCTTTTATGGGCAACGAATGGGGGCACCCTGAGTGGATTGACTTTCCTCGCCAAGGCAACAACTGGAGCTATGCACACGCACGCAGACTATGGAGCTTGGTTGATAACCCCGACTTGAAGTTTAAATACCTCAATGCTTTTGATAGCGCGATGCTACACTTTGCCACCAAGAGCAATCTCCTCGACCGTAAACCTCGTGTGTTGGTGCGCGACATTGAGCGACAATTACTCGTGTTTGAACGCAGTGGTTACTTATTTGTTTTCAGTTTCAACCCCACCACCTCCTACACCGATTATCAGTTTGATGTGCCAGCAGGCAAATACATCACCGTACTCAATACCGATAACCTTGCCTTTGGAGGAGACAACCGCATCGATGAAAGCGTAGAACATTTCACACAGTACACTGGCAAAGAGAATTTGCTGTCGCTATATATACCCGCGAGAATTGGCTTTGTGTTGAAATTAGCAGATTAGCAAATAAATACAACCTAATTTAATTAGTCATCCATTGTTACTTATCAATCACATATTACCCTTATTAGTTTTTCTGTGTTTCACTTGTCAATCAATAACAGCACAGAAAGCTCAGGAGTGTAATTTAAAGGTCTTTTTATCATTAAAAAGCAAAAACTTACAAACCGATTTTTTCAAAAAGATTGATTCAGTAACAGCAGTGCAATACCCAGAAGGTAAAGCCCCAACTGTGAATATCACCCCAAAGATACTCAACAGATATTTAAATGACATTGAAAAAGATCTTTCACAGCAGCCTATAGGGGAAAAAAATAGTTGAAAGAACATACCATTACAATTTAGTACCCCCAGAGTTTGCTCAGCAAGCTAGCAATACGAAAAACAAAATCTATTTGAGCTTTTACCCCAAAAGCTGTGATTTCACACTACACCTACTGTACTCTTACTTTTTAAAAGAACACGATGTAGTAGTAGAATCATTGGTAATATATTATTTACAATCATCGATGGAAAGATTGCAAATTTTGGGAGAGATGAAGCAGGATAAAATCAATCAATTACATTGGTATTGCTAATTGAAATATGTTAATTATTAATCGTAAATTGTTAATTGAAATATGAGTTATCTATCATTTAAAAAAGACCAACTTATTAACCTTGAATATTCTCTTGCGAGAGAATTTCTCGGTACTAACCGTGGTGGAGGTTACTGCTCCTCTACCCTCGTATTCTGCAATACCCGTAAATACCACGGGCTACTTGTTGTGCCTATCGAAAAGTTCAGAGGCAAGAACTATGTAATGCTTTCTTCCTTAGACGAAACAATCCTACAACACGGACGCGATTTTAATTTCGGCGTGCATAAGTACGAAGGCACCTACGAACCTCGCGGGCATAAGTATATTGTGGACATTTCTTACGAAAAAGCCTTTACCGTTACTTACCAAGTGGGCGGAGTAGTACTCAAAAAAGAAATCTTGATGATGCACAACGCCCCACAGGTGCTCATTCGCTATACTTTAGAGGATGCTCATTCGGCTACTCTCTTGCGTTTGAATCCGCTATTGGCATTCCGCGATATCCATTCGCTTAGCAAGCAAAACCCCGTAGCCAATACCCAAGTAGAAGTGGTTGATGGTGGCGTACGTGCCAAATTATACCCTGAATTCCCTTACCTATATATGCAACTTAGCAAACCTGCTAATTTTGGTGGTGCTGCTTATTGGAATAACAATATCTATTACACCAAAGAAAAAGAACGCGGCTACGATTTCCAAGAAGATTTGTTGAGCGTTGGGGCTTTTGAGGTGAGTTTGAAAAAAGGTGAAAGCATTGTTTTCTCCGCCAGCTTAGAGGAAGCTAAATCTAAAAATCTCGCTAAGGATTTTACTAAATATCTGAAAGAGCGCGCGGACCGCAATTCGTTTGAAGAATGCTTGCAATACACAGCCTCTCAGTTTATCATTCAGAAAGCTGGCGAAACACGTATCAAAGCAGGTTATCACTGGTACGATAGCACTACTCGCGACACCTTTATCGCACTCCCTGGTATTGCTCTTTCAGGAAGTACCGCTAAAATATTTGACGAGGTGTTACAATCAGCCCTCAAATACTGCTACAACGGGCGCTTTGCTCGCGACATCAGCACCCACGTGATAAACCCAGTATTTGATGCCGACACCTCTTTGTGGTTCTTCTGGACACTCCAACAGTATGAAAAAGAAACTACAAAAACAAAAAAACAAATCTGGAAAGAGTACGGAGAAACCCTTAAAACTATCCTAAATACTTTCAAAAGTCGTGAGCATAAAACAATGCGTATGGACGACAACGGACTTGTATGGAGCGACGACCTCAGTCACCCTCTTACTTGGTTCAACGCCGAAAATAACTATGGTCCTATCGTTCCTCGCAACGGCTATGTCGTAGAAGTGAACGCCTTGTGGTACAATGCCGTATGTTATGCTTTGGAATTAGCCAAAGAGGCAAAGGACAAAACTTTCCTATCCGAATGGGGTACTATGCCCGAAACTATTGCCGAGAGCTTCAATCAAATATTTTGGATCGAAAGTGAAAAATACTTAGCCGATTACGCTAACCACACTCACCAAAATACCGAAGTGCGCCCTAATCAGCTATTGGCTTGTGCCCTTGACTATTCACCACTTACTGAAAAACGCCAACGCAAAGTGTTAGCAATTATCACTCAAGAGTTGCTCACTCCCAAAGGTTTGCGCAGTTTGTCGCCCGAGAGTCCGCGTTATGAAGGAGAGAGCGTAGGCAATGTATTTGTGAGAGATAAAGCTACTTTCAATGGCTCAGTACACCCTTGGTTTGTAGGGTTCTATGTAGAAGCGAATCTCAAACTCTTTGGCGATACTTACATCCCCGATGGCAAAGCCTTCTTAGAAAATTTTGAAGAAGAAATCAACACTCACGGTGTAGGGCTTATTTCTGCTATCTACGATGGCAATCCACCTTTCAACCCTCGCGGTTGTATTTCCAACGCCAAAAACGTTGCCGAAATATTGCGCGCTCAATGGCTACTTTCAGATAAGAAGTAAGAGGTATGGCAAAGAATAAAACTATCAGTGTACAAGGTTTTGATATTGTATGGTATGAAACTAATTACAACGACTATATTTCTCTTACTGATATAGCTCGCTATAAAGATGCTGAACATACAGACGACATCATAAAGAATTGGCTTAGAAATCGCAACACGATTGAACTATTGGGTTTTTGGGAAAGCATTTACAATCCTAATTTTAAACCCGTCGAATTCGACGGGTTTAGAAAACAAGCTGGACTAAATAGCTTTGTAATGACACCTAAAAAATGGATAGAGAGTACCAATGCTATTGGCATTGTATCCAAATCAGGAAGATACGGAGGAACATTTGCCCATAAAGATATTGCTTTAGAGTTTGCTTCGTGGATTTCAATAGAATTCAAGCTCTATATTATCAAAGAGTTTCAACGTTTAAAAGAAGACGAAACAAGTCAGTTAAAATTAGAATGGAACTTACAACGAACCTTGTCTAAAATCAATTATCACATTCACACTGACGCCATTAGAGACAATTTGATTCCAAAAGAAATTACTAAACAGCAAGCTAATTTTGTCTATGCTGACGAAGCCGATTTACTGAATGTAGCTCTTTTTGGACTCACGGCTAAAGAATGGAGGGAAAATAATCCTGATAAAAAAGGAAATGTGCGAGATTATGCTTCTTTAGAACAGTTAGTTGTTTTAAGTAATATGGAGAGTATTAATGCCTTACTTATAAGCCAAGGAATAACACCGTCAGAAAGACTTAGAGAACTCAATAAAGTCGCTATTACTCAAATGAAATCTTTAGTTAAGAACAAAGCAATTAAACAGTTGAATTAAAACAACACCCTTCTTGTCCCCTCCATAGAGGAGAGTTGGGAAAAGGAATAAATATAAAGCGTATGAAGAATGCAAGAGTATTAATGTTTGGATGGGAATTTCCCCCTCATATCAGTGGGGGGTTAGGAACAGCCTGCTTGGGTATCGCCCAAGGATTGGCTAAAAACGGCGTGAAAGTGCTGTTTGTAATGCCAAAAGCCTCTGGTGATGAGGATGGCAGCGTGGCGAAAATTATCAACGCCAGCGATGTAGAGATGTTGCAAAACACCGAAAAAATTGAAGATTTCTGGAAACATATTAACTTTATGGAGATAGGCTCAAACCTCGTGCCTTATCTCGACCCCGAAACCTTTGCCCGCGAACGCGACCAATACCTCAAAGAAGGTGAGCATCGCCAGCGCATTTCATATCACAACAAATTTCAGTTTTCGGGTAAATATGGCGCTAATCTTATGGAAGAGGTGTACCGCTATGCCTTAGTTGCGGGTACCGTTGCCAAACGCTATGAGTTTGACGTAATTCACGCCCACGACTGGCTTACCTATAGTGCAGGTATCATTGCTAAGAAGATTTCGGGCAAACCCCTTATTGTACACGTACACGCCACCGAATACGACCGCGGGGGCGAGTACAACCGCAATACTTTGGTGTATGATATCGAAAAACGCGGTATGGAAGCTGCCGATAGAGTGGTAACTGTGAGCAACTGGACGCGCAATATCGTCATTGAAAAATACGGTATCCCTGCCGAAAAAGTGATTACCGTACACAATGCAGTAGATTTCAAAGCCGAAACCGATGCCAAAGAAGAACGCGGCGTGAAAGATAAAATCGTTACTTTCTTAGGACGTATCACCTTGCAAAAAGGTCCTGAGTACTTTGTGGAGGCAGCTGCCAAAGTGATGAAACGCGTGCCTAACGTGCGCTTTGTAATGGCAGGTAGTGGTGAGAAAATGAACCCTTTAGTGCGCCGTGTAGCACAATTAGGATTGGGTACCCGCTTCCACTTCACAGGATTCCTTAGAGGTAATGATGTACAACGTATGTTCCAATACAGTGATGTATATGTAATGCCTTCTGTATCTGAACCTTTTGGCATATCCCCCTTGGAAGCTATGCGCTCCGGAGTCCCTACAATCATCTCAAAACAATCAGGAGTAGCCGAAGTTCTAGATCATGCTATCAAAGTAGATTATTGGGATATCGACGCCCTCGCCGATGCTATCTATGGCATTATAACCTACCCTACACTTGCCAACTATATGCAACGTGAAGGATACAACGAGGTAAACCAACTCAAATGGGAAAACGCTTCCTTGAAACTTAAAAACATTTACGAATCTTTAATATAATAAACCAACGATGAAAAAGTCAATTTGCATTTATTTCCAAATCCATCACCCCGAACGTCTTAGAAAATACCAATTCTTTGACATAGGTAAAAAACATAACTATTTTGATAACTACGCCAATCGTTCAGAACTCGAAGACTTGGCAGAAAATTGCTATCTGCCTGCCAACGCCCTCTTGTTAGAACTCATCAAAAAATACGAAGGAAAGTTCAAAGTAGCGTTTTCTATCACAGGGAGTGCTATCGACCAACTCGAAATGCACACCCCCGAGGTGATTCGCAGTTTTCAAGAGCTAGCTGCTACTGGCAATGTAGAGTTTTTGGCAGAGACTTATTCACATTCGTTGGCTTCACTTTCTGAAGATACCGATGAGTTTGAACAACAAGTAAAACGCCACAGCAATGCCATCAAACAGCTCTTTGGCAAAAAGCCTGTAACCTTCCGCAACACCTCTCTCATCTATTCCGATAAGATAGGCGAACGCGTTGCTAAACTCGGTTTCAAAACAATGCTCACCGATGGCGCTAAACACGTATTAGGTTGGAAAAGCCCAAATTTCGTTTACAAAAATGCCTTAAACGAAAACCTAAACCTCTTGCTCAAAAATAGCAAACTGAGTGATGATATCGCCACCCACTTTTCCGATAGGAATTGGAGCGAATACCCTCTTTCTTCCGAAAAATACGCCTCTTGGGTAGAAAGTAGCTTGCAAGACACCGATGTACTCAACCTATTTATGAACTACGAAGTCATAGGTTATTACAACAATGCTCAAAGTGGCATTTTCGACTTCTTGCGGTACTTTATCAAAAATATATCAGCTAACCCTAACTACCAATTCTTATTACCTAAAGAAGTAGCTAAAAAACACCCTGCTAAAGGAGTATTACCTGTACCCTACCCTATTTCATGGACCGATGAAGAACGCGATATCACCTCTTGGCTCGGTAATGAATTGCAAAAAGAAGCCTTTAATAAGCTCTTTGCTATACAACCTTTGGTAAGAAAGAAAAAGAACGCCGAGCTCATCGAAGATTATAGCCGATTACAAGCTAGTGAGCATTTTTATTTTATGCGTACCAAACTCTTTTCGGGTACCGATTATCACAAGTACCTCCACCCTTACGATTCGCCCTACGAAGCCTTCATTAATTATATGAATGTGCTGAGCGATTTTATCGAGAGGGTAAATAATTAGGTAATAGGAGGTAGGTGTCAGGAATCCTGACACCTGACACCTGAAACTTGACTCCCACTGAAAGATTTAATAATAATTTAAAAAACAGACAAAATGAAAAATGTAAAAACGAAGAGAGAAAGCAATTTCTTTGAAGGAATTGTTTCTGAAGAAATGAATGAACTGTCTGGAACTACAAGAGTTGCCGAGACAAACCCCGACAAAATGTCTACAGAACATTTAAGTAGTGAAGATTTTCTGTACTCAACCCCAAAAAAGAAAATCAAACCCCTCGCTAAAAACATCGACAGCAACTTAGTGGAGAACCTTATCTTCACTCCTTAGTTTTAAAAAAAGCCCCTCGCTTGCGCGAAGGGCTTTTTTAGATTAGTGAAAAGTAATTTGCTAATTTACAAATTTGCCAATTCACTAATTTGAACTAAAAAAATCCTAAAAAAATTTGCAGATTCAAAAAACTATTGTACCTTTGCGCCGTCAATCAAACAAAAGTTCATCATTTGCGGGTGTGGTGAAATTGGTAGACACGCTAGACTTAGGATCTAGTGCTTCACGGCGTGGGGGTTCGAGTCCCTTCACCCGCACTTGCAAAAGGCTGCCTATATTAGGCAGCCTTTTTATTTTAATAAACAACAAGTAACAGCTTAACAAGTATGAAAGTATCAGTAGAACTTACCTTCAGTCCGTTGCAAGATGATTTTGAGCAACCTATCATTCATTTTATCAAAAAATTGCGTGCCTCTGGGCTTATCGTGCAAGAAAATCCTCTTAGCACTCAAGTGTATGGCGACTACACCCAAGTAATGAGCGTGCTCACTACCGAAATAGAAGAAGCACTCGAGCTAGTAGAACGCGGATTGATGTACATAAAAATCGTAAAATCCGACCGCCACGAGTATAAACCATTTTTCTAATGACGAATGACAAATTACGAATGACGAATGACTGATTTTTTTGCGCAATATAGAGGAGTAGAGACGCATTTGGTGGTACTCGAAATTATTGGGGTACTCTTTGGATTCCTCAGTGTGTGGTATGCTAAAAAAGGTAATATATGGGTATACCCTACGGGGATTATCAGTACGGTGTTGTTTGTATACTTGCTGTGGCACTATGTACTGTGGGGTGATATGCTCATCAATGCTTATTATACAGCGATGAGCATCTACGGCTGGGTGTTATGGGCTAAGAACGCACAGGATAATGTGATTACCATTTCGGTTACTACGCGCCGCGATTGGCAAATTTGCGGTCTGTTAGGCTTGTTTAGTTTGAGTTTTGTAACCATAGTGTATTACCTGAAACCCTACATCAAAAACAACTTTTCAATGGAGGGCATTTCCTTAGGTTTTCACAACTTCCTCCCTACCGAATATGTTGATGTATTTACTACCGCCATTTTCTTAGTAGGAATGTGGCTAATGGCAAAACGCAAGATAGAGAATTGGCTCTTTTGGATTCTCGGAGATCTTATTTCGGTGCCGCTCTACTTCAAAAAAGGAATGCTTTTCACTTCATTCCAATATTTATTATTCACTATCATCGCCATAATGGGCTATATCGAATGGAAAAAACACTTGCGCAACGAAAGAGCGACATCAAGCGTATCGCCTTTGTAGGTCCGGAATGCACGGGCAAAACCACGCTGAGTCGCACCCTTGCCCAGCATTACCAAACAGTATGGGCTGAAGAGTATATGCGCACTTACTTGCAACACAAGTGGGATACCCAACACCTCACCTGTACCCCCGATGACCTGCTGCCTATCGCTCTCGGACAAGTAGCACTTGAAAATGAACGCATTTCGCAAGCAAATAAAGTGTTATTCTGCGATACCTGCTTGTTAGAACTTATGGTTTATTCCTACCTTTATTATGGCAAATGTGAACCTGAAATAGAACGCGCTGCCCTTAGCCATCATTACGACGCTATTTTCCTTACCTATATAGATGTTCCTTGGCAAGCCGATGACCTGCGCGACAAACCTCACGAACGGGAAAGTGTTTTTGCTTTCTTTCAAGAACAATTAGATGCCCGAGGTATAAAATATCAGATTTTAAAAGGAAGTGTTGAAGAGAGGATTCTTCAGGTAGAAAGTAAGGAATTAGCAAATAAGAATTTGTGATAAATAAAAATCCCAAGTATTTTAAAACAATACTTGGGATTTTTTATATGAATTACTACACTACTAATCGGCAAGGATTACCACCTTGTTGTGATTGCACTCCAAGGTACCCCCCTTAATAGTAAAGGATTTCAATTCATTTTTACCTTCAAAAAGGGTTACCTCGCCCGCTGTAAGCATTGAAATAATAGGGGCGTGGTGATCTAATATTACAAATGCCCCCTTAACCCCAGGTACATTCACTGCGGTTGCTTCACCTTTAAACAAAAGGGCTTCGGGAGAGAGGATTTCTACTGTCATAAGTGCGAGCCGCACGGGCTTTTTTTATTATTGTTTAAAACTTTGTCAAAGGTGCAAGCCGCACGGGCAATCAAGGACTTTGACAAAGTATATAATATTCTAATTAACTAGCTAGCTTCAGCAAGCATTTTTTCACCAGCTTCAATTACTTCTTCAATAGTACCTTTAAGGTTGAAGGCAGCTTCAGGAAGGTGGTCGAGTTCACCATCGAGAATCATATTAAAGCCTTTGATAGTATCTTTGATATCTACGTAAGCCCCTGGTAATCCAGTGAATTGTTCGGCTACGTGGAAAGGCTGTGACAAGAAGCGTTGTACACGGCGTGCACGAGCTACCGCAATTTTATCGTCTTCGGAAAGTTCTTCCATACCGAGGATAGCGATGATATCCTGCAATTGTTTGTAGTGTTGCAAGAGCTCTTTCACACGTTGCGCACACTCGTAGTGTTCTTTACCGAGGATTTCAGGGGTAAGAATACGTGAAGTAGAGTCGAGTGGGTCTACGGCAGGGTAGATACCTAGCTCAGCGATTTTACGCGACAATACGGTAGTGGCATCGAGGTGGGCAAAGGTAGTAGCCGGAGCGGGGTCGGTAAGGTCATCGGCAGGTACATATACCGCTTGTACTGAGGTAATTGAACCGTGCTTGGTAGAGGTGATGCGCTCTTGCATTGCACCCATTTCGGTAGCCAACGTAGGTTGGTAACCCACCGCTGATGGCATACGACCTAAAAGGGCTGACACCTCAGAACCTGCTTGGGTGAAACGGAAGATATTATCCACGAAGAAAAGCACGTCTTTTCCTTGTCCTTCGCCTGCGCCATCGCGGAAGTACTCGGCAATGGTAAGTCCCGAAAGAGCTACACGCGCACGAGCTCCAGGGGGTTCGTTCATTTGTCCGAAAACGAAAGTAGCTTTAGATTCTTTAAGAGCATTTCTATCTACTTTGCTCAAATCCCAACCGCCTTTTTCCATCGATTCTACGAACGCATCGCCATATTTGATGATGCCCGATTCAATCATTTCGCGGAGGAGGTCATTCCCTTCACGGGTGCGTTCGCCTACACCAGCGAATACTGAGAGACCGCCGTGTCCTTTAGCGATGTTATTGATAAGTTCTTGAATAAGTACTGTTTTACCTACACCAGCACCCCCAAAGAGACCAATTTTACCACCTTTAGCATAAGGTTCGATAAGGTCGATTACTTTGATACCGGTGAAAAGCACTTCGGTAGTAGTAGAAAGTTCTTCAAATTTAGGGGCTTCGCGGTGGATAGGCAAACCGTTATCGCCATCTTTTGGCAGGTTGCCAAGACCGTCTACACCGTCGCCAATTACGTTGAAGAGGCGACCATAAATATCGTGACCTATAGGCATTTTGATAGGGCTACCGGTAGCGACTACTTCGGTATCACGGCTAAGCCCTTCGGTAGAGTCCATAGAGATAGCGCGTACCACATCTTCGCCTATGTGCGATTGTACTTCTAATATAAGTTTAGTGCCGTCGGGTTTGGTGATTTCTAAAGAATCGTAAATGCGAGGCAGTTGTTTATCCGATGCAAACTCTACATCTACCACCGGACCAATAACTTGAGCTACTTTTCCTTTTTGAAACATAATTTTTTCAGTTAAGAGTTAAGAGGTAAGAAATAAGGAAAATTCCTATTCCTTGAATTTCTATTTTCTAATATCGCGCAAATGTAGGAAGTTTTTTGTAAAGTAACAAATAAAAAAAGAATTTTTTATTGAAGAGTGATACTCATTGTAGTATTACAAAGAAAGAGCGGGGATAAGAGAGAAAAGAGTATCCCCTACTTTTCTTTGTAACCGCCTGATTTTTCTTTACGGAGAATAGATGAAAGGAGATGAAAAATCAGGACTTTAAATAAAAGCAAATATTTCGGGTGCAAAGATACGGTTTTTACCCCCCCCATTATGTTAAAATACTGTTAATTTTTACAATTGTAAGTGTTAAAATGTTAATTTAAGAGCGACAAGGGTTCATTTTTAAACATTGAGGAATTATGCGAGACGGTTTTTTTAAGGATGCTAATTGTTGTTTTATAGGGGTTTCTGTTTTCAATTGCAAAATTATTCTTAGCTTTGCAAAATCAAACTTATAGCAAATGAGTGAAACACTATTTAACAAAGGAACAAATGAACTGTTTACCAAAATTTTTCTTAGTTATTACAATCATAAAAAAATCGTAAACACTGTTTACAGTTTTCAAAATGAATCTCGTTTATCTTGACTACATTAACAAACTTAAAGAATGGATAAAAGAATATGAACAAAATACTTACTAAAAATACTTTTCTTTGGCTTTTGGTATTGATGGTGCTCCTGAGTTACCTCCTCCCCTATCGCGAAAGTTATAATGCTTATTTCAATCTCGGTACTTTTATCGACTGGGGAATTGTGATTATCTTCCTGCTCTACGGACTCAAACTAAATCTCCGCGAGGTGCTGAACGACATCAAAAACTGGAAATTACACCTCTTAGTGCAGGTAGCTACTTTTGTACTATTTCCTCTTTTGGTTATACCATTCTACAAGATAGCACAAGGCACTGAGTTTTACGTGTTATGGCTCTCGATATACTTTTTGGCGTGCTTGCCTTCTACGGTTTCCTCATCGGTGGTGATGGTTTCTATTGCCAAAGGAAATGTGCCTTCAGCGATTTTCAACGCTTCTATTTCGGGACTTATCGGTATTTTTGCTACTCCTATGCTGATGCAACCTTTTTTGGAAAACAGTAGCGGGGCAGCTGTAGATCAAGGTGCTATCATTCAACAATTGCTACTGAAAGTATTGTTGCCTATTGTGTTAGGTTTGTTGCTCAATCCGCTGTGCAAGAAATTCATAGAACGCTATGGCAAGCTCATCGGTAAGTTTGACAGACTCATTATCTTACTCATCGTTTACGAGAGTTTTTCAACAGCTTTTGTAAATCGCGTGTTTAGCAGTGTGCCAGCTATTACTTTTGCAATTATTGCCCTAGCTGCCGTAGGTTTATTTTTTATAGTGTATCACCTTTTGGGGTGGACATCAAGGCGTTTGCACTTCAATCGTGAGGACACGATTACAACCACTTTCTGTGGTTCAAAAAAATCATTGGTACACGGGAGTCTCTTTATGATGGTTTTGGGTATTCCCGATGACAACAAAGTGATGTTCCTGCTACCAATTATGCTATATCACAGTTTTCAGCTGTTTTATGTAAGTTGGCTGGCGAATAAGTTGTCAGGTGATAGGTAACAGGTGTCAGGTCTCAGGTAAAGACAGCGAGTTGGTTCAGCTGGACAGGTGAGTAACAATTCAGCTAATATCCAATAGTAAATATTACTCTGAAAATCAATTAATAAACATATAAAAAGGGAATCGAGAAGATAAATAAAAGACAATCCAGATGTCCGAGTTTTGTCTAATACCCTCTAATAACTAAAAACTAACCCCTTATGAAAAGAATAGTAATCATCTCAATGATTTTAACAGCCTTTGTAGGCTGTAAAACACACATTAAACCTTCTACAGATTTAGACGATAACCAATTGCACGGCAAGGTAAAACAAATGCTTGAACTAACCTATTCCTACGGCAATGTTGATAGAGTTTATTTTGAAGAGAAAACTAAAGCCTCTGACTCAACACTGTATATTTTTAATGAAAAAGGTTATTATACCGAAGCAGTTCACTTAACCCCTCCTAATGATGACGAGACTGAACAGGCGCCCAGAAATATATATGTTACTCGCACTGCCGACGAAGTGAAAACAACCGCTTACAACAGCGATGGAGATATCCTATACCAAAGCATCAGTAAGCTAAACCCCGAAGGCTTAGAGCTTACCCGAACAGATATTTTTAAAAAAGATGACGATAATATTGTAATGAACTCCACTTATGACCATACTAATCTAAAGAGAGAAATAAATATTGAATACAAGAACGGAAGTAAACACAAAAATGTACTAACCTATAACAAAAAAGGACAAGTCATTAAAGGAGAGTTTTACATAGGTAGCGAAAATGAGCTTTTTTTAACTTCTACATATACTTACAACAGCAAGGGCTATTTAGAAAAACGTGAACAGAAGTATATTACTACTTATGCGGTTACTACTACTTACGAATATGAATACGATGCTCAAGGCAGTGCTATTGTTGTCAAGGAATACGAAGACGGTAAACTCACAACTACAAAAAAGAGAATCATAGAGTATTATTAAAACAACCTTAAAAACCTATAGTCTATCAGAATTGAATTGCAAAAATTAGCGTTGCATACTTTCTCAAAGTTTGAGACTTTGACAAAGTCTAATTAACTGATAAATAGTTATATTTGCGTTATGTTTAGTAGGGGCGTTTAGCAAACGCCCTCATAAAAATAATCTTATTTATTCGTAATCTATTTCTTTTTGACTATAACTAAATTATGACTATCAAAAATTGGGAAGATACCGATAAGCCTCGTGAGAAGATGATGGCTCAAGGAAAAACTGCTTTGAGCAATGCCGAACTTTTGGCTATTTTATTAGGTTCAGGCTCTGCCAATGAAAGTGCTGTTGCTTTGAGCAGACGTATATTGGCTTCAGTAGGCAACAGTCTCACGGCTTTGGGCAAACAAACATTAGCGCAACTCACCGCCTTCAAAGGGATTGGTGAAGCTAAAGCAATTACGATTCTCGCCGCTACCGAAATGGGGCGCCGGCGCGCTGCCGAAACTCCTGAACCTCAACCTAAAATTCAAGCTCCTCAACACGTTTTTACTTTGATGCAACCCCTTATTGGCGACCTGCCTCACGAGGAATTTTGGGTGCTTTACCTCAACAGTGCCAACCGCGTGATTCACAAATGCCGACTTTCTTCAGGGGGCATCACTCATACTACTGTGGATATACGACTGCTCTTCAAAAATGCCTTAGAACAAGGCGCTGTCTCACTGATTTTAGTGCATAACCACCCCTCGGGGAGTATCACCCCCAGCAAAGAGGATATAAAACTCACAGAACGCGTGAGAAACGCTGGTGACACTTTGGATATCAAACTCTTAGACCACATAATCGTTACAGAAAAAGAATACTATTCAATTAACAATTAACAGGTAACAATTAATAGGTAACAATTAACAGGTAATAGTATCAATTAAGGATTGAAACAACTTGTTGATTATAAATCAAATAATCTTTTTTTCAACTCTTAATCCTCATCAATAGATAACCAATAATAAGGGGTACAACTTGTTAATTGTTAATTATTATTTGTTTTTTATCATTTTAGCTGAAAAAACAAAGATGAGCAACACGACAATCCCCATAATTGCCCATAGAAGTGGTTTAGCCGATGCCACAGTACCATTGGTAGGGCTTTTAGTAACTGAAGTTGTTGTAGTAATAGGCTGAGTCTTTACATATTCTACAGTCTCATTGTAATGAATGGAGGGGAGTTGTTTAGGGATATGCTTCACAAAATGAGTGATGTCGTACTGAGGCGCTATGTCGTTAGCTTTGCCATACACTAAAAAATAGTGATGAGCCGTATCGGGGAAGCGCGCTGTGAGTTTATAAGTGATAGGAAAGAGGGTAATTTCAGAAATTGAAAGAGGGGTATTATCTTGGTTATCAATATCGATTTGCAGATGCTTAAACAGCTGTGGTGCAAAAGTATATGTGTTATTCCCCTTAGAGTCGAGCACCCCTTTAACTACACTGCTCAGATAGGTATCATCGGTAGTTTCGTTTTGCAAAATCTTCACAGAACGATAATAATCATAAGTTGTTGCAGGGTGAATTGCTACTTTGCCAAGGAGCAAAATTTCAGGAAGTTTCACATCAATAATCGTATGTTTAGACGCTTTGTCGTTCTTTACAGCAAAGTGCGTAATAGTTTGGGTAGCGACCACTGTATCAGCCATCATATAAGGCACTTCAATAGTATCGGTAACCGAAATGCCATAAATGCGCAAATCATTATAACTCTCCATACGGTCGAAGATAGTAATGGGCAAAGTGAGAGAATGCCAACCACTTTGGTTGAGATTTTCAAGTGCTTGTTTATAGCGGTATGACGAGAGCTGTGCCTGAGTGGTAATGGTACAGAAAAACAGCAATACAAAGAGTTTTTTCATAGTTTGATAGCAACTTTACTAATTTATACTGCAAAAGTATAAAAGTTTTTCGTTATTCGCAATTATTTAGTACCTTTGTCGCGATATACTAAAGACATTTTTTGAACTCAATACAATTCAAATGGAAAACATAGCATCACAAATCGTTCATTGGATAAAAACTTATGCCGAAAATGCTCGTGTAAAGGGCTTAGTCATAGGCGTATCGGGCGGGGTAGACTCGGCGGTGGTCTCTACGCTTTGTGCACGTACGGGTTTACCTACACTCTGTCTCGAAATGCCCATTCACCAAGCTGAAAGCCACGTGAGTCGCGCTGAGGAGCATATCGCTTTCCTCAAAGCTCACTACCCCAATGTGAGCAACCTGCGCACCGACCTCACTCCTGTATTCGACCAGTTTGTAGCACAAATACCCCCTACCGATAAATCTACTTATGAAATGGCTCTTGCTAATACCCGCGCGCGCCTAAGAATGACAACCCTCTACTATTATGCGGGACTCGAAGGCTATATAGTGGTAGGCACAGGTAATAAGATTGAGGATTTTGGGGTAGGATTTTTTACCAAATACGGCGACGGCGGGGTAGATATCAGCCCTATTGCCGACCTGATGAAAAGCGAAGTATACCAACTTGGCAAATACTTGCAAATTCCGCAAAGTATCCTCAAAGCAAAACCTTCTGACGGTCTTTTTGGCGACGACCGCAGCGATGAAGACCAACTCAAAGCCTCTTATGACGAGTTGGAATGGGCAATGCTCCAAACCGATCAAGGCAAAAAAGCGGAAGATTTCGGCGGTAGAGAGCGCGAAGTATTTGAGATATACACCCGCCTCAACCGTGCTAACCAGCACAAAATGCAACCCATACCGATTTGCAAAATCGACAAGTGAAACAAATCTACTAACCGACAAATTGACTAATTAATAGAAATGAACATACTTATCCTTGGCTCTGGCGGTCGTGAACACGCCTTTGCCGTAAAACTACACCAAAGTCCGCTTTGCGACAGCTTATACATCGCCCCTGGCAATGGGGGCACTCACACCGTAGCTACCAATGTGGCTATCAGCCCTACCGACTTCCCCGCGCTCAAAGCCTTTGTGTTTGAAAAACAGATTGCAATGGTAGTGGTAGGTCCCGAAGACCCTTTAGTGCAAGGGGTATACGATTTCTTTGCCAATAACAAAGAACTCTCTCACGTGCAAGTGATAGGTCCTTCACAGCAAGGTGCTACCCTTGAAGGCAGTAAAGAGTTTGCCAAAGAGTTTATGGTGCGCCATAACATCCCTACAGCTAAATACGCGAGTTTTACCAAGGATACAGTAGACGAAGGTTGCGCTTTCCTCAGCACGATGAAAGCCCCTTATGTACTCAAAGCCGATGGTTTGGCAGCTGGCAAGGGGGTAGTGATACTCGAAGATTTACAAGAAGCCCAAGCCGAATTGCGCCGTATGCTCATCAACGAGAAATTTGGGAAAGCAAGTACCAAGGTGGTGATTGAAGAGTTCCTAAAAGGCATTGAGCTCAGCTGCTTTGTCCTCACCGATGGACAAAACTACAAAATATTGCCTACGGCTAAAGACTATAAGCGCATAGGCGAAGGTGATACAGGGCTCAACACGGGCGGTATGGGGGCTGTTTCGCCAGTGCCTTTCGCCGATGCAGCTTTTATGCAGAAGATTGAAGAGCGCATTGTAAAACCTACGATTGCAGGATTACATAAGGAAGGCATTGTATATAAAGGTTTTGTATTCATCGGACTCATAAAAGTAGACGGCGAGCCTTACGTGATAGAATACAATGTGCGTATGGGAGACCCCGAAACCGAAGCCGTATTGCCACGTATAGAAAGCGACCTCATTCCGTTATTCCAGTCGTTGTACAACGGCACTTTGGCTTCACAAGAGCTGAAAGTAACCCCGCAGAGCGCTACTACGGTGGTAATGGTATCAGGAGGTTATCCTGAGGATTATGAGAAAGGAAAAGAGATTACTGGCACTGAAAAAGCAACAGATAGCACTGTATACCACGCCGGTACCACCCTTAAAGACGGCAAACTTCTCACCGCTGGCGGTCGTGTGCTTGCCATTACTTCACTTGGTGATGATTTCAAAGAAGCCTTACAACGCTCCTACAACAATATCAGTAAAATACATTTTGAAGGTGCTTACTGGCGAAAAGACATTGGGAAAGACCTTTCCAATTAACAATTGACAGTTGATAATTAACAAAAAGTCCCCTCAAAAATTACTAATCCTTATAAATATGAAAAAGAATATAATCGCAGTCCTCACCTATATAACCCTAATTCCACTATCTTTCTCTCAGAACACCCTCTCCAAATATCTTGCGGATAAGGAGACTAAAGCCCCCTTAAAAAGTGCCACCATCCATAATGCAAACGATTATACCGTTACCAATGACGATGGACACTTTGTGTTCTATTCAGCCAACGATAGCGTAACTATCAAAATGTTAGGCTATGAAACCCTCAAAACTACTTTCAAAGCGCTGAGTCGTACAAAAGACACCTTGTACCTTATCCCCAAACCTTTTCAGTTAGACGAAGTAACCCTTTCTAACAAGAACATACTACAAGAAGCCTATAATCACGCTACCACCAATTACCCTATGGAACCTTTTGTTGAAGATTTCTTCTTGCGTTGTATCCTCAAACGCAATGGTGAATTTGTGAAAATTGAAGACCTTAGCGGACGTATCAAGCGTGATAAATTATTAGGAGCCAAGAAAAATTTCACCTTTCAATTGCTGAATATGCGTAAGTTTGGTATAGAAAAGAAAGGAGTGCGTGCAGACGATTTTAATATCCCTTCCTTAAATGATGTTTTTCAATGGTGGAGTAATATTTTATTTTTAGACTCAAAGGAGTACCGTTTTTCATTCCTTAAAGTTATAGATGAAACACATCAACAGGTAAATCACACTCCTAAAAAAGAAGAAGATTACAAAAAAGGAATAGGTCATTTTATCATCAGTACTGATGATTATGCCGTCAAAGAACGCATTTATAAAATCAATCCTAAAGTGGTAGATAAAATACCCTATACTAAGAAGTTTTTTACTAAGTATCGAACTACAGACTTTTATCTCAAAGAAAAATGTGAAAAAGATGTTGCTAAAAGTAAGTACTTTATAGCTAGTGGTCTGTATACCGAAAAAATAGAGGGTTATAATAATGATGAAAGAATAGTATATGATGTAAGTTTCGAGCTCATTGTTACTCACCCTTTTTCAGACCTCAATACTTTTAAAGCCAATGTAAATGGCAAAAAAGAACTGTTTAAATTAGAAGTACCCTATAACAAAGAATTTTGGGAGACCCAAAACCAGCTCCCCCTTACCAATGAAATGCGCAATTTTATCAATAAACCCCACAATCCAAAAGAATACCGCGTGATATCTAATTTCTAAAGTAATGTAAAAACACAACAATATGAAAACACTATTCCTTATCCTATTATTCACAGCCACATCCTTGTTCGCCCAAGTAGCTGAACTCACCCTGCTGGATGCCTCTACAAAGCAGCCCATCCCCAACGTTGAAGCCTATTACACACGCTCCCTCAACGGCACTATTACCAATGAGGAAGGCAAATTGCGTATTGCGGTGGAGAACGACTCCCTTACCTTAAGCCATATAGGCTATGCAACTAAAAAGATTTTTACAGATAAAACCTTTGCCAAAGCAACCATTTATCTCAATCCTCAGGAAATACAACTTGAGGAAGTTGTGTTATACAATTTTGATTTGAAGAAAAAAGTAAAGTATGTTTTAGATAATTACTTCAAATTGTATGACACTAAGGCTAAAATATTGGAATGTACTTATCGAGAAAAGATGATAAGAAATGATACCCTTACACGCCTCTATCAAGTGCAGTTAGATTGGTGGAGCAAAAGTTATCGTTATACTTCTTTCAAGCAACCTTTAGAAAAACTATTACAAATCCAACTTAAAAATATCGACTACTCTAAAATGTTAAGCCAAGAAGAAGTCGCGGCTCGTTCTGTTCACTTAGAAAGAACACCGATGTTTATATATATTTTTGTGAACACCTATTTGTCATTTATAGATCAATTTGGTGAAAATATTGATATCAAAAAAGTAGAGAAAAATAAAGAGGTTACTAAAGTAACTTTTAACGCTGATATCGTTATCAATAAAAAGCTAAATCTAAAACTTGAAAACTCGGTATTGGTGTTTGACAATACTACCAATGCTGTGAGAAAAGTTATTTTTAACGACATACATCAAGGTATAAAGGATAAAGTTTCTGAGAAAACTAATAAGCCTTATAAGTCTATTACAGATAATTATCGCTTGGAACTCACCTTAACTGACTATAAAGGCAAACTACTGTTTAGTTCTTATTATGTAAGACTCATAGGAGCTGTTGAATATAAAGGGAAAAGAGATAAACTCTTTTTTGAACATAGTTTTTTACGTACAGGAGTACAGAACAAACATATTAAAAAAGAAGATAGAATAGATATTCAAAAGTCTTTCCACGAATACATTACCCCTCACAAACAAGGTGAAGCCAAGTTTTTGCTCACCAAAGAAGAACAAGATTTTATAAACCAATAGGCATAATATCTAAACATTTAATATAAGAAACTTATGAAACTAAAATTACGTATAACAACAATTTTACTACTAATTTCTTTTCAATTTCTTGCTGCACAACAGAAGATTATAAATGTTTTGGATAACACAACCAAACAGCCTATTAGCAATGTGCATCTATATCTGCCTAATCTTGAAAAAGGAACAATTACTAATGAAGAGGGGAAAGCAAAAATAGATTTTAGCATACAAGATAGCTTAATTGTGAGTTGTGTAGGTTATGCGACAAAGAAATTAGTTATAAATAAAGACACTTCTCTTAGCACTCTGTATTTAACTCCTGAAGAAATTGTGCTTGATGAGGTAGTTATTTATAATTTTGACTTAAAAAAACAAGTAGGATACGTGTTAGATAATTATAAAAAGCTCTATGAAACTAATGCTAAAACATTAGAATGTACTTATAGAGAAAAATTTGTAAGAAATGATACTCTTACACGGCTTTATCAAGTGCAATTAGATTGGTGGTTCAAACAATATCTATTTATCCCACAAGAAACATTAGATAAACAGTTGGCTGTTGCACTCAAAAGTACTGATTATTCTCACATAAAGAATGATAAGAATAAAACTACGCAAGGAGCTTTTTTAGATCCTAAAAACCTATTTCAATTTCTTTACCCCAATAGTTATCTATCTTTCATAAAATATTATGGAGAGAATATTGAAATTAAAAAAGTTGAAAAGAATGCTGATTACACCAAAGTAACTTTTAATGCAGACATTGTTATCAAAAAAGAGCTCAGTCTTAAATTAACTAATTCGGTTATTTATTTTGATAATCACACTAATGCAGTGAAACGTATTATTTTTAATGATACCAAGCGTTCTGTAAGTGAAAATGTTTCAAAGGAAAGCAAAATTCCCTTTAAATCTATCTCAGATAATTTCTCCTTAGATATTACTTTCAGTAATTATAAGAACAAATTATTGTTTAGCAGTCTTTATGTAAAAGCTAAAGGAGGTATTGAATATAATAACAAAAGGGATAATCTTCAAACAGAACAATCTTTCTTGCGTACAAGTGTAACAAAAGGACAAATAAAAAAGAATGACAGAATAGAGGTTGAAAAACCTTTCTTTGAATATGTTACTCCTCATAAACAAGGTGAAGCCAAGTTTTTACTTACCAAAGAAGAACAAGATTTCATAAACCAATAGCCATAATATCTAAATATCTATAGTAAATCAGAATTAGTTTGCAAATTTTGCGTCGCTATACTTTAATTGCTTGTTGTGCTATGACCTTTAGCAAAGTATAGCGACGCAAAAGCGATTTTGAGACTTTTTTGAATAACAATTGTCAATTGACACCTGCCCCCTGACACCTGCCCCTCACCCTTGGTGGGTTTTCTTGAGCAGGTCGTTTACTACTTTTACAGGGTTGAAGGTGATGATAGGCACTTCAACGAATAAGGTAATCCAGTGTGCCATTGAGCCATTCCATAAACCGGGGAGTTCTAATGCTTTTAGCGGACGACCCATATAGGTTTTGGAGGTGATAAAGGCTTGGTTAGGGTCTACGTATTGTTGTAGGTCGAATTTCTCGCCTTTATAGTCTTTGGTACCGCAAATCAAGTCTACAGGGTTGAAGTGAGTAGACTGTTGGAAGATTTCCTTTTGCTTAGCATCCGCCATATTCACTTGGGCAGATTCGATGATTTGAAGGCTGTAGCCCTCACCATCTTTCACCCAGAACGGACCTCCACCAGGTTCACCTTCATTCTTCACCATTCCGCACACGCGTATAGGGCGATTGAGCTGTTCTTTGATGAACTCCATAGCGTATTGGCGGCGGAATTTATAGATGTAATCAGGAACAGAGATATTGATTTCCTTTAGAAAATCGAGTATGTGTTTCACTTCTTTCTTCTTAATCTTATTATTGTCGATACGGCGTAAGATTCTAAAGATTTCATCTTGTACTTCACATAGTTTGCCCGCAAGTGCTTCTTTGTAGAACACAGTCTCATCGGTGTATTTTTTCACTACCACATTGTCGATATTTTTAATAAAGATGATATCGGCATCAATGTCGTTGAGGTTGCTCAGCAGAGCTCCGTGACCAGCAGGGCGGAAGAGCAGATTACCTTCTTCATCGCGGAAGAAATCGTTATCTTCGGTTACCGAAACCGTGTCGGTACTTGGTTTTTGGTAAGAGAAATTCACATCAAAACTGATGTTGTAACGCTCTTCGAGTACAGGCTTGATAAGGTCGAGTTCTTTGTGGAATGCTTCGGTGTGCTGCTCAGTAATAGTAAAATGCAGGTGAGCTTCTTGTTCATCGGAAGCGTAGAGCACTGCCTCGCGGAAGTGTTCTTCAAAAGGGGTAGCGATTTTTTCGGAGTGTTTGTGGAAAGGGAGTAGTCCTTTGGGCATATTGCCATAGCCCAAACCTTCCTCATTAAGGAGGGTATTGACGATAATGTGTTTTTGAATATCTTCGTTTAATGAGGAAAAGTCGGGGTGATGTTTGTTGATAGCTGCTTTGAGAATTGGGTAGAAAGCAAAACGTTCAAGACCTTCAAAGAAGGCTTTAACTTCCTTGTTACCAGTTCTACCGACATAGGCTACAAACGATTCGCGGTCGGGCTGAAAATCATCTCTAAAGGCGAACAGCGATTTGAACATACGCGTGGCAGCCCCCGATGCTGGTACAAATTTCAGGATAGTGTTGCCTTGTTTGCGCTTTTGGTAGATTGCAGCATATTTGGCAGCTTCTTCTTTACTAAACGGGATAATACCATCGCCTATCACAGCGGCTTTATAGAGCTGAATAGGAGGTACTCCTTGCTTGAATTGGGCTACTTGGGCATTGAGCATTGCTTCACTAATGCCTTTTCTAATGAGTAGCTGGCGGTCTTTTTCTGTTAATTCATTCATAATATTACAGTTTCGTTTAACGTTCTAATTCTTACGATTGTTTGAGACGTCAAAGGTATAAACAAAAAAAGACAAAAGCAAGAAAAAACTATATTTTTTTAAGTAATAAGTAATAGCGGCTATTTTAACAAACTTTGCCAAAGTCCTTAGACTTTGGCAAAGTGTAGTGATGTAAAGGCTATTTCGAGATTTTTTAGACAGCTTTTATATGGTAATTATCAATTATTAGTTGTTAGAATTTCGTCGTAATTGATGTAATTTCTATTGAATATTCTTCCGTTGAAAAGTATTTCACCTGCTTTTTTACCTTTTTCGATAGTGAAGGTTTTGCCATTTTCTAAGTGAAGAGTAGCTTTATCAAACAATGGGGTGGTTAGATAATACCTGCCATCGGAAGGGTTGAGAGGATAAAAACCTAAAGCTGAGAGCACATACCAACTGCTCATTTGTCCGCAGTCCTCATTGCCACAATGCCCACTGGGGGTATTTTTGTATTGAGTATTCAATATTTCGGTAACGCGTTGAGATACTTTTTCGGGGTGGTTCGTGAAATGATAAAGATAAGCTACGTGATGACTCGGTTCATTACCGTGTACGTATTGACCTATCATTCCAGTACTGAAAATAGGCAATTTCTCATCGGGGGTAACGGCTAAAGTGAACATCGAATCAAGTTTCTGTTCAAAAGCGTCCATTCCTCCCATCGCAGCGCGCAAACCTAGAATATTATGAGGCACAAACCAACGGTAATGCCAAGCATTGCTTTCGCAGAAGTATTTACTGTACTCCTTAGGATTGAAAGGCTTGATAAACTGTCCTTTGCTGTCTTTAGGACGGAAGAAAGTTGTTTTTTCGTCGAAGAGGTTACACCAGTTTTCAGCACGTTTAGCAAAATAAGCCGCATCTTGTTCCTTGCCAAGTGATTTGGCAAATTGCGCAATACACCAGTCGTCGTAAGCGTACTCTAAGGTTTTAGACACCGACCAATTTTCTCCTGATTTATCTAAATCATAAGGCACATAACCATATTGCTGATAAAGACCGATTTCGCGTTCTTCCACCATTGCACTTTGTTTGCAAGCTTCATAAGCCAAGGGGATATCCATCGGGATATTCTTAAAATAAGCATCTACAATAATAGGCACAGCGTGATAGCCTATCATCATATTGGTTTCACCGCCTTGCATACTCCACACAGGCAATGTGCCATTTTCGCGGTAGTGTGTTAAAAAGCTCTTGATAAAATCGGCAGATGCCTCGCGATGCAACAAGGTATAGAGAGGGTGAGCTGCGCGGAAAGTATCCCAAAGTGAGAAAGTATCGTAACGCTTTTCAGGGGCATTGACATCACTGAAGAGATTAGGCGCCAACATCGATTGGTAGAGCATTGTATAGAAGATTATTTTTTGCTCCTCAGTTCCCCCTTCTACTGTAATTTTCTGTAATTGCCGTTCCCAGAGGTTACGAGCCGCCTCGCGATAGTCGTCGAAAGCAAAATGAGGGGCTTCGGCTTCCATATTTTTATAAGCACCTGCAATGCTGTGCATAGAAAGTGCTGTTTTCACTACTATAGTCTCATTGTCGGCGGTAGCATAGCGAAGTACCATTTTAGAGCGGTTGGCTTTGCCATTTTCTTTTTCTTCTGTAAATTCCTTATCAACAAAGGGTTTGGAGAGCTTGATCACAAAATATACCTTTTGGTTGCGCGCCCAGCCAGTAGAAAACCGATAACCTTCCAAAGTAGTATTATCCACCACTTTCAAATAAGTTTCAGTAGGTTTATCCCAGTTGATGCTATAACCTAAATCTACAGTAATTTTGGATTGTTCGTCCTTAGGGAAGGTATAGCGTTGTACGCCTACACGCGGAGTGGCAGTAAGTTCGGCTTTGATGCCATAACTCAGCAAATCAACGCTGTAGTAACCCGCAGTGGCGGTTTCGTGTTGGTGAGAGAAATAGGAGAAAGGCAGGCGGTTATTTGCTTCAATGCGCTCGTTAAATCTGCTATTAGTAGGCATAATGAGTACATCGTAGAGGTCGCCAGCCCCCGTACCCGAAAGGTGGGTGTGTGAGAATCCGGTGATGATGCTATCGGGGTAGAAGTAGCCCGAAATTCTGTCCCAACCTGGGATACCAATATCCGGACTGAGTTGCACCATCCCAAAGGGGGTCATTGCCCCAGGGTAGGTATTCCCCGTCCCATCAGTACCGATGAAGGGATTAACATAATTAGTAAGTTGCTCTTTAGCCGACTCTTTTTGCTCTGATGGATTGTGGCAAGCTACAAAAGCAAATGCCAAAAGGTAAAGGTATGGTTTCATTAGTTTGTTATTAGGTTTCAGGTTTCAGAATTTCCAAATTTTCTAATTCCCTACAATTCCATTATCACTCTGTTAAGAGCGCTGATAGTTTTATCCAAATCTTCGTAAGTAAGAGCGTCGTTTAGGAAATAACTTTCAAAAGCGCTTGGCGGTAGATAAATACCTTCGCGCAACATTCCGTGGAAATACTTGCGGAAACGCACTGCATCACTCTTAGCTGAAGAAGCGAAATCGGTTACAGGATTTTCGTTAAAGAAAAGGGTGAACATCGAGCCAAAACTGTTGATTTGGTAAGGTATACCCGCACGTTTCAACACATTGTCAAATCCTTCGTGCAAGTAAGCTGTTTTTTTCGCTAAACTATCAAACACTTCGGGCTGTTCATTCAAAGCGGTGAGCATTGCCAAACCAGCACTCATCGCCAAAGGATTACCGCTAAGGGTTCCCGCTTGATACACGGGACCTTCGGGTGCTAAATAGCTCATTATTTCTTTATTAGCAGCAAAAGCCCCTACGGGGAGTCCGCCGCCAATCACTTTCCCAAAGGTAACAATATCAGCTTTGATGCCAAAGACTTCTTGCGCTCCACCTTTTGCCAAGCGGAAGCCGGTCATCACCTCATCAAATATCAAAAGTGCGCCATTTTCAGTACAAAGTTGTCTCAATCCTTCTAAAAATCCTTCAGCAGGAGGCACACAGCCCATATTACCCGCTACAGGTTCGATAATCACACAAGCAATTTGCTGAGGATTGGCTTCAAAAAGGGTCTTCACCGATGCTAAATCGTTGTAGTTTGCTAAAAGTGTATCTTTAGCCGTACCTTGGGTTACCCCAGGGCTATTGGGGCTGCCAAAAGTTGCGCCACCACTACCCGCCTCAATAAGGAAAGCATCGGAGTGTCCGTGGTAGCAACCCGCAAATTTGATAATTTTCTCTCTGCCGGTATAGCCACGCGCCAAGCGGATAGCACTCATACAAGCCTCTGTACCGCTATTCACAAAGCGGATTTTATCGATATTAGGCACCATTGCAACCGCCAATTCGGCGATTTGCACTTCTACTTCTGTAGGAATACCGAAGGACGTACCTTTTTTAGCACGCTCGGTTACTGCCTCAATTACAGGGGCGTAGGCGTGACCTAAAATGAGAGGACCCCAAGAGGCAATATAATCGATGTACTTACGGTTGTCCTCATCGGTGAGATAAGCGCCTTGCGCTTCTTTTATAAAAATAGGATGTCCCCCTACGGCATTGAAAGCGCGTACGGGAGAGTTCACTCCACCAGGGAGTACTTGTTGTGCAGCTGCGAATAATTCGCTACTTCTTTTGTAAAGCATATCTTTTTTAGCTAAGAAGTAAGAGATTAAAGGCAAATTACTTGCCTCTTATCTCTTACCTAAGTTGAATATCAAACTGTGTAAGGTCTCTAAATTGTTGTAAGCGAGCAGTTCGCTCGTTATGGGTGAGGGTCAGCAAACGCTCAGCACCAAATTTTTCAATGCAAAACGAGGCTACATTCGACCCTTGAACAATAGCGTTTTTCAAATTAGCAAACGAGTAATCACGGGTTTTTGCTAGATAACCCACCATACCCCCTGCAAACACATCACCGGCACCCGTAGGGTCAAACACTTCGGCTAAAGGCAAAGCAGGTGCAAAGAACACCTTATCCTCGTGGAATAATAACGCCCCGTGTTCGCCTTTTTTAATCACTACATACTTCACGCCCATTGCCATAATACGCTGAGCAGCTTTCACAAGTGAATATTCTTTGGTAAGCTGGCGCGCCTCTTCATCGTTGATAGTGAGCACATCTACGCGAGCGATTACCTCCATTAGCAAATCCCAAGTGTGGTTCATCCAGTAGTTCATCGTGTCCATTACCACCAATTTAGGACGCTGAGTCATTTGGTTGAGTACATCCATTTGGAGGGAAGGGTGCAAATTACCAAGCAGAAGCACTTCGGCATCGCGGAAAGCCTCGGGGACTACAGGTTTAAAATCGTTGATAACATTCAATTGGGTATCGAGGGTATCGCGTTGGTTCATATCGTTGTGATATTTACCACTCCAGAAGAGCGTTTTACCTCCTTGTACAATCTCAATACCCGATACATCAATACGACGTTCAGTTAGTAGATTTAAATACTCTTGTGGATAGTCGCTGCCTACGATTGATACAACAGCAGCAGGGATTTCAAACTGAGCAGCAGCCAATGCGATATAGTTAGCCGAGCCCCCCATAATAGAGTTGCTTTTTCCAAAAGGTGTTTCTATTTGGTCGAAAGCGATGCTTCCAAGAATAAGTAGTTTGCTCATTTATTTATTTTGATAATCTTCCAACTCTTTTACAAGTAGTTGTATATATTTTTTGTGTTTTTCTTGATAGATAAAAGCTAAATAGTGGTTGCCGTGTATTTCATCATCAATTTTTTGTTCTTCAATAAGTAGATTGGTGTGAGCTTTTTTGAACAAAGCACTAAAGAACACACTTCTAAAATGTTGAGGAGAAGTAAAACGACGCTTAGCAGTGTTACGGTAATAAATATCGCTGCTATCACAATAATAATACAAAATCACTTCACGACAAGCTAAATAGGCTCTTATTTGTTCAATGATAAAATTGAATACTTTAGTGGAATTGGTATTAGCTACGCGTTTTTTTAGTGAAATAGCAACTTCTACTACAGGAATTTCCACAAAACCATTAGCATCTTCACTCAAAGAAAATTCTAAAACATATTTATTCCCTTCATCAGTAACAAAAGGAATATTTACTTCTAAATCCACAGCTTAAATTTTTATGTATTCTTCTTCTTTGTATTGTTTTTTTATTATTTTTTCTTTGCGTTCTAACTTACGCGCACGAAGTCTACGACAGAGTGCTAAAAGAGCATCACTCGGCTCTTGGATAGTAGTTTGCCACATATTAGGGGCTATTTGTTTTCTAGTAATTATCATTATAATATTCCTACTTTTTGTAAATTTTGGGCAAAAGTAAGAAATTATTATGAAATACGGATTACAAACGAAGGGAATTGTAGCTTTTTTCTGTTTTGCGCCAAAAAAGTAGTACATTTTTCTACCATCGAAAAAGCTCTAAAAAACATCATAACTACATTGATAACAAAGTTTTTTCTTCATTAATTATTGCTATTTGCTAATTATTTTGTAATTTTGCACTTTCAAACTCAACAATACTAAAAATCAACAATAAAAATGATTAAAATTACACTACCCGACGGTTCAGTAAAAGAATACCAAAGTGGTATCACCCCTGCTCAAGTAGCACAAAGCATCAGCGAGGGGTTGGCGCGTAACGTACTCTCTGCCTCTTTCAACGGCAAGACTGTAGAAAGCGTTACCCCACTGACGACGGACGGTAGTCTCACTCTATACACTTGGGATAACCCCGAAGGTAAAAAAGCTTTCTGGCACTCATCTGCCCACATCTTGGCACAAGCGCTCGAAGAACTTTACCCTGGCATCAAGCTCACCATAGGTCCTGCCATCGCCAATGGTTTCTATTACGATGTAGATTTCAACGGCAAACCAATTTCCGAAAAAGATTTCCCTGCTATCGAAGCTAAATTCTTGGAAATCGCTCGTGGCAAACACGAATTTAAGATGCGCCCTGTGAGCAAAGCCGAAGCCTTGTCGTACTACGCAGGCAAAAATGAGTACAAAACCGAACTCATCGAAGCCCTCGAAGATGGTACAATTACCTTCTGCGACCACAGCACCTTCACCGACCTTTGTCGTGGAGGACATATTCCTAACACGGGCTTTGTAAAAGCCGTAAAAGTACTCAGCGCTGCTGGGGCTTATTGGCGTGGTGATGAGCACAACCCACAACTTACTCGTGTGTATGGCATCTCATTCCCTAAACAAAAAGAACTCACCGAATACCTCGAACTGCTTGAAGAAGCTAAAAAACGCGACCACCGCAAGCTCGGTAAAGAACTCGAACTCTTTACCTTCTCTAACAAGGTAGGACAAGGCTTACCGCTTTGGTTACCCAAAGGAGCTGCCTTGCGCGAACGCCTCGAAGCCTTCTTGCGCAAAGCCCAAAAACAAGCTGGTTACGAGCAGGTAGTTACCCCGCATATCGGTCATAAAAACTTATATGTAACCTCAGGTCACTGGGATAAATACGGAAAAGATAGTTTCCAACCCATTGCCACCCCTAACGAAGGCGAGGAATATTTACTAAAACCGATGAACTGTCCGCATCACTGCGAGATATACAACTCACACCCTTGGAGTTATAAAGATTTGCCAAAGCGTTTCGCCGAGTTTGGTACAGTATATCGCTACGAGCAAAGTGGGGAATTGCACGGACTCACCCGCGTGCGTTGCTTTACCCAAGACGACGCGCACATCTTCTGTACTCCTGAACAGTTAGACGACGAGTTCAAACATGTAATCGATTTAGTATTATATGTATTTGGTTCTCTTGGATTTGACAATTTCACCGCTCAAGTATCGTTGCGCGACCCCGAAAACCCTACCAAGTACATCGGTAGTGATGAGAATTGGGCAAAAGCCGAAAACGCGATCATCAACGCAGCGAAAGAAAAAGGTTTGAACTATGTAATCGAAACAGGCGAAGCCGCTTTCTACGGACCTAAACTCGACTTTATGGTAAAAGATGCTTTAGGCAGAAGCTGGCAACTCGGTACCATTCAGGTAGATTACAACCTTCCAGAGCGTTTCGACCTTTGGTATAAAGGCGCTGATAACGAGATGCACCGCCCTGTAATGATTCACCGTGCGCCTTTCGGAAGTATGGAGCGTTTCGTAGCCATTTTATTGGAACACACCGCTGGAAACTTCCCTTTATGGCTCAATCCAAATCAAGCTATCATACTATCATTGAGCGAAAAATATGAAAATTATGCTCAAAAAGTTTTGAGTTTGTTAGAAAATTCCGATATTCGCACCCTGATAGACAATCGCGCTGAAACTATGGGCAAAAAAATACGTGAAGCCGAAACCCAAAAAATCCCGTATATGCTCATTGTCGGCGAGAATGAAGAAAAAGAAGGCACCGTATCAGTGCGCAAACGCGGCGGCGAAGATTTAGGAAGTATGAGCATAGAAGCCTTTGCTAAACTTATCAACAGCCAAGTAGCCGCATCAATCAAACAATTTGGCAATTAGTCAATTGACAAATTATAATAGTGAAAGTAATTTAAATTTTAAATAGCCATCATAAAAAAAAGTAACACACCGGGCAGAGATGACAAACAACCTCATCGCATCAACCGCGACATCCGCGTTCCTGAGGTACGTTTGGTAGGGGAAAACGTCGAAGGTGGCGTATACCCCACTCGCAAAGCATTAGAAATTGCTAATGAATTAGAACTCGATTTGGTGGAAATCTCACCAAACGCCACGCCTCCTGTTTGTAAGGTAATTGATTATAAGAAATTCCTTTACGAACAAAAAAAGCGTGATAAAGAGCTAAAAGCGAAAGCTACTAAGGTAGTGATCAAAGAAATTCGCTTCGGCCCTCAAACCGATGACCACGACTATGAGTTTAAGAAAAAACACGGCGAAAAGTTCCTCAAAGAAGGTTCTAAAGTAAAAGCCTATGTATTCTTCAAAGGTCGTTCTATCATCTATAAAGACCAAGGGGAAATCCTCCTCTTGCGCCTCGCTACCGACCTCGAGGACTATGGCAAAGTAGAACAAATGCCTAAACTCGAAGGAAAACGTATGACGATGTTCCTCGCACCCTTACCCAAGAAAAAATAATTAAAAATAAAAGGTAAGAAGTAAGAGATAAAAGGTATGCAACCCTACCTATTACCTCTTATCTCTTACCTAAAAAAACGGAATTATATCAATAAAAATCTAAGCAAATGCCAAAAATTAAAACTAAATCTGGAGCTAAAAAGCGTTTCAAGCTCACCGGCTCTGGTAAAATCAAGAGAAAACACGCGTTCAAAAGCCACATCTTAACTAAGAAAGCTAAAAAACGCAAGTTAGCACTCACCCACGCTACACTCGTTCACTCTAACGACGAAGCAAGCGTGAAGAAACAATTAGGCTTAAAATAATTGTTTAAATAGTAGGAAATTAATAACCGTGGAGTAGGTACCCCTAAGCGTTTGTTTTAAGCACAAACCACCTGCTACAAAAATTAAAAAAAGGAATTTATGCCAAGATCAGTAAATGCTGTAGCTCGTAGAGCTCGTAGAAAAAAAATAATGAAGCAAGCCAAAGGTTTCTTTGGCCGCAGAAAAAACGTTTGGACGGTAGCCAAAAACGCTGTTGAGAAAGCAATGCAGTACGCTTACCGCGACCGCCGTAACAAGAAGAGAACTTTCCGCGCTTTGTGGATTGTGCGTATCAACGCAGGAGCTCGCTTGCACGGATTGTCTTACTCTCAATTTATGGGTAAACTTAAAGCAGCTGACATCCAGCTCAACCGTAAAGTTCTTGCCGATTTGGCAATGAACCACCCTGAAGCGTTCAAAGCTATTGTAGAAAAAGTAAAATAAACGTTTAACTAACGATATAATTCCGTATAAAAATAGGCTGCCTCATAAAAAGACAGCCTATTTTTTTCCCTTCCTCAACTCATCATTCGTATTTTTTTATTACCTTTGCCCTTTATAATTACCCCCCGATAAGCATAACAAAAAATTGTTTTTTACCATAGTAGGACACTACATACTCTAAAACAACTCGCATCGAAATAAATAATTTAACATGAAAAAAATCTTAACTATCATTTCTTTCTTTACTATCGCTTTAGCTACTGCTCAAGAACATGAAATTACAACTGAAAACAATCAAAAAACAATGCAAAACACTAAACCACGCAGATGGTTCTATCAAGGTGAAGTGAGCGTTACCTTCCCTAGTAATAACAACGCTAAATACTCATACCAATACTACAAACCAAGCACTAATAGTTATGAAGGCCAAACCATCAACATTAGTGAACAACCTATTATCTCAAGCGACTTTTCAGTAAACTACCAATTATTCCGAATTTTTAGCATAGGAGCTGTAGGTGGACTTACTCATTTCCAAAATCCCGCTGCTACAGGATTTAAACTAGGTGGCGTGTTGCGCTTGAACCCCGTTAAGCACTCTCGTGCCTCTATCTATACCCAAGTAGCAGGATTTCTACCCCTCAGCAATCTGATTAAAACTTCTATGGGAGAAGCTAAATTCGGCTTTTCTGTCCCTATTTTAGAAAGAAAACGCTACGGAATGCATTTGGCTATGTACACCTCTTTCACAGGCTTTGAAATAAGCAAATCCCCTAACCCCGAAACCCCCGACGATGTGGAATATCGCGGCATTGGATTTAGTTTTGGCGTCAGATTTTAAAAACTTCTACCACCCCAAAAAAACATTTTAATCAAACTCATATCAACAAACGTCTAATTTAAAACACTCATAAAATGAAAAAACTTTTCTTATCTCTCTTCCTTATCGGAAGTTTAATGCTTACTTCTTGTTCTAAAAACTCACCTAAAATTGTTGCCGAGAAATTTATGACAGCTGTAAATGCTAACAATTTTGATGAAGCTGGCAAATATTGCGATGAACAAACCTCTCAATTGCTCAAATCTCTCAACGAATTGATGAAAGCTGTACCAAAAGACAATGGTAAAAACGATCAACTTTTCGAAGGTTTTAAAATCACAAAAGTAGAAGAAAACGGCGACAAAGCCAAAGTATTCTACACTACTAAAGATAGCAACGGCAAAGAAAATGCCCTCGACCTCAAAAAAATAGACGGCAAATGGATTGTTTCTATGAATAAAGAAAATAAAGAAAATGGCGGAGGTCACGATCACCACCACGATCACGATGGTCACGACCATGATATGCCAGAAATGGACCCTAATATCAACCTCGATACCCCTGATATGCCTGCTGAAGTAGAGGAGGCTCAAACTACAACCCCTACTAACAAATAAGATTACAACACTTTTAAACTACAACTTTGCCAAAGTTTCCTGCCTCTACGGCTTGCATTGCCCGTGCGCTCGCACCTTTGGCAAAGTTCTTTTTATCCCCTAACCCCTGAAACCTAACCTCCTAACAATGAAAAAGCTTCTCTTTTTCCTTGCAGCTTTCCTGCTCCTCTCCTACGCTGCTTTTCGCATTTTTTTCTACATCGACCATCGCAGTGAAGAAAAACAAGTAGCTGAGAACGAGCATTCCCTCCGTCTTACCCCTTCTCAACTCGATTCTCTACAAGAGGGCGATATCATTCTTAGGCGTGGTTATGGTATCTTCAGCGATATGATTGCTAAACGCCTTAACGACGGTCGTTTTGATGTCACCCATTCTGGAATTCTCTATCGCAAAAATGGCAATTGGTGGGTAATTCACTCCCTCTCTTCCGATGTAAGTAACATCGATGGTATGCAGGAACAGCCCTTAAACGCTTTTCTTAAATACTCTATGCCCAAGAAAATCTTAATCGTACGCCCTTTGCACAGCACCCCCGAGCAAGGTCGTGCTGTAGTACAACGCGCCAAGCACTACCTCAAAGCTCAAATCCCCTTCGACCATTTAGGCACTATCGATGAGCCTTCTCAACTTTATTGTACCGAACTCATCTACCAAATCTTAGACAACGACCTTCATTTTGTCGCTTTCCCTACCGATAAAACCCAACGCCAACAACTTTTCACCACTATGACGACGCTCTACAACCCTAAATACTTCGAGATTATCATCAATACATATCCAAATAAAGAGCAAAAAACCTTATAAAAAATCACCTTTTTCACGTTTTTTTTATAATTTTCTAATCCTCAAATTTGCTAATTTGCTAATTATTCCCTACCTTTGTTGCGTAATCATAAAAACTAACTTATATGAAAAATCTCTTATTCTTTACACTATTGATTTTTGCATTGCACTCCTCCGCTCAAGAAGCCTACAACAAAGGTGATGTATTTATTGATCTTTGCACCTCGATAGGCAATGCAGGAGTTGGTTATGGAGGAGAAATACACTATGCTTTTGCCCCATTGTTTTCGGTAGGAGCTCAGTTCAATAGCCAAAGTTTTAACTTCAACGATAAATACATCACTTCCTTTCTACCCAAACTCTCTGCCGACTTTCACTTTGGCAATCGCAATACTATCGATTGGTATGCAGGACTTTCAGGAGGATATTTTATCTGGCAGAGCAATGACCCTTATGAAAATGCTGGCAATACTGGTTGTGTGATAACCCCTCCTACTTATGACATTAGCCTTAGAAACAATCACAAAAATAATTTTATAGCTTGGGATGCTCACTTAGGCTTCCGTTACTTCATCTTCAAAAATGTAGGTCTCAATGGTCAAGCGTCCTTAGGTAATGTACGTTGGTTTAAAGTGGGAGTAAGTATAAAAATCTAAATAATATGAAAAACCTCTTATTCTTTACGCTATTGCTTTTTGCATTGCACTCCTCCGCTCAAGAAGCCTACAACAAAGGTGATG
Organism: uncultured Capnocytophaga sp.; assembly: GCF_937936315.1. Classification (GTDB taxonomy): domain Bacteria; phylum Bacteroidota; class Bacteroidia; order Flavobacteriales; family Flavobacteriaceae; genus Capnocytophaga. Next base: position 65,558 of record NZ_CALGWU010000024.1, read on the forward strand.
TATTTATTGATGTACAAACAGGCGCCTCGTTTATAGGAGGAATTATTGGCGGAGGCGTTCACTATGGGGTGACACCTCATATCTCGGTAGGCGCTAATCTTTCTAATCAGAGTTTTAACCTCAATAGTAAGTACGAAACCGCTTATGTGCCAGAGCTCAGCGCCGATTTGCATTTTGACCATCGCATCACTACCGATTGGTATAGCGGTCTCTCGGTAGGCTACTGCTTTTGGCAAAGCAACACCCCTGATAGTTATAGTTCTGGAGGTTGTGAGACCTCTTCCTCCCCTACCCCCGAAAAATTCAGAAGAGAACACCCCAATAATCTCGCATTGTGGAACATTCACTTAGGCTTCCGTTACTTCATCTTCAAAAACGTAGGTCTCAACGGACAAGTAGCTTTTGGCAATGTGCTATCATTCAAAGTGGGCGTAAGTGTAAAAATCTAACCCCTATCCCCTGAAACCTGACCCCTCCCCCTTGCTAATTAGCAATTATTTCGTATTTTTGCCCTCAATAATAAAAAATCTAATTTTATTACAATGACGGATAAAGATTTTTCAAGATACAACCTCATCGCTGGTTGGCTGGTGTTTGCTATTGCTTTGGTTACCTATAGCCTTACCGTAGAACCTACAGTAAGTTTTTGGGATTGTGGTGAGTATATCGCTACATCAGCAAAATTAGAAGTAGGTCACCCCCCTGGAGCCCCTTTCTTCCAGATGATGGGCGCTTTCATCGCTGCTTTTGCTCCTAATAGCGACAAAATAGCCTTAATGGTGAACTATATGTCGGTGTTATCGAGTGCTTTCACAGTGTTGTTCTTGTACTTTATCATCGTTAATCTCACTAAAAAAATTGCTCTGCGCGAAGCCACAACCCTTAGCCAATCTCAAACTATTATAGTTATGGGCAGTGGCGTGGTAGGTGCTTTGGCTTATACTTTTTCCGATAGCTTCTGGTTCAACGCAGTTGAAGCCGAAGTATATGGAATGGCAATGCTCTTTATGTCGGCAATGTTTTGGTTAGGCATTAAGTGGACAGATAGTCTGCACGAACCACGCGGCGACCGCTGGTTGTTGCTCATCTCGTTGGTAGTAGGACTTTCCTTTGGGGTACACTTTATGGCGCTGCTCACCATTCCTGCTATCGGGATGTTGTATTTCTTCAACAGCAACTACAAGAAAACTGTAGTGAATTTCATCCTCGCCAATGTAATTTCCATCGCTATACTATTGCTCATCTTCAAACTGATATTACCCTACACATTGGCGTATTTCGGTTATTTAGAAGTCTTTTTCGTCAATAGCTTTGGAATGCCGTTCAACTCAGGGACTATTATCGCGGGGCTCTCAGTTATTGCTTTCTTCTACCTCACTCTCAATTATGCTTATAAGAAAAACAAAGTGCGCTTGCAAACAGGCATTTTGTGTTTGTTATTTATATTTATAGGATTTTCATCTTGGCTGATGATTCCTATTCGCGCAAATGCCAATACAGTAATCAACGAGAATAGTCCTACCGATGCGCGCTTGCTCTTGGCGTACTACAACCTCGAACAATACCCCGAAACGCATCTTTTCTACGGACCTATGTACACCGATAAGTATGCAGGTATCGACCCCGAACATCCTTATGAAGATGCTAAACCTAAATACGAACGCGACTATAAATTAGGCAAATACGTGATTGTAAACAACTACAAGAACGCTCAAACTGCCTCTAATAGAGCGCAAATGGGCTTCTTGCCTCGTATGTGGAGCGCCCAACACGCAGCTAACTATATGAAGCTCACCGGCAATCCTCCTTTCAAAATTACTGAAGAGGCTTATGCCGACCCTCAAGCCTACCAACTATTGCAAAGTATCCAACAGCAAATGACGCTACGCGCAATGCCTCCAGAGCGTTACGACCAGTTCCTAATGCAATTCCGCGATGAAGTAGAAGTGCAAAAACCTACTTTTTGGCAAAATATGAACTACCTCTTTAGCTATCAGTTTGGCTATATGTATTTCCGCTATTTGGCGTGGAACTTCATTGGTAGACAAGACGATGTGCAAGGAAAATTAGAAAACGACCACGGCAATTGGCTTTCAGGAATTTCAGCTATCGACAATGCTCATCTCGGCTCTCAAAAAAACCTCCCTTCCGATGTGTTAAACAACAAAGCCCGCAATACTTATTACTTCCTGCCTTTCCTTTTGGGAATTTTAGGGTTGCTGTTTATGGCTATCAAAAGTGAACGACAAACGTGGGTGATTATGGTGCTTTTCCTCTTCACTGGTTTAGCACTGAAAATCTATCTGAACGAGCGTCCGTTTGAGCCTCGCGAGCGTGATTACGCCTTGGTAGGTTCGTTCTATGCCTTTGCAATATGGATAGGTATGGGCGTGTATGCCCTTTTCGATTGGTTGAAAAAATACATCACCCCTAATGTATTAGCTCCTGCAACTGTTATCCTTTCTCTAATATCTGTGCCTGCGCTAATGGCTTATGAAAACTGGGATGACCACGACCGCTCTCAAAAATATTCGGCTGAGTTCATTGGGAATGCTTACTTAGAATCAGTAGCCAAAGATAAAGATGCGATGATTTTTACCATTGGTGATAACGACACCTTCCTCTTGTGGTATGCTCAAGAAATTGAAGGCTACCGCACCGATGTACGCGTCATCAACACAAGTTTGTTACAAACCGATTGGTATATCGACCAAATGAAGCGCCAAGCCTATAAAAGTAGCCCTATTCCCGCACAAATAGAGCATAAAAACTACGCTTACGGCGTGCGTGAGGGCATTTACTTCCGCAAGCGCACCGAAAACCGTTGGAATATCAAAGATTTTGTAAATTGGGTTACCAGCGACGACCCTAATACGCAAGAAACTCGCGGTGAAGGTGAGTACAAACAAACTTTCTACTACTACCCTACTAACAAAATACGTATTCCTGTAAACAAAGAAAATGTACTAAAAAGCGGTATCGTAAAACCTGAAGATGCCGATAAAATAGTAGATTATATAGATATTACCTTGCCTAACGCTATCGACAAGGCGCGCATTGTGATGCTCGACATCTTGGCAAACAACGATTGGAAACGCCCTATCTACTTCACCGGAGGTAGTATGGATGCCACCGAGTACATTTGGATGAAAGACTATTTGCAACTCGATGGATTAGTGTACAAACTCGTGCCTATCAAAACCGAAATCGATAAAAACCACCCTTACGATATGGGGCGCATCGATACCGATTTGATGTGCAACATCGTGAAAAAATGGACGTGGGGCAATATGGGCAAACCTAATATCTATTTAGACCCCGAAACGCGTAAGAACAGTATCATTTTCCGCGGCAATATCGCTCGCCTTACCGAGAAGCTCATCGCCGAAGGCAAAAACGCCCAAGCCAAAGAGATGCTGGATATCGCTATGAAAAATATGCCAGTAGAGGCGTATGGCTACTATTTCACCCTCGACCCCTTTGTACAAGGCTATTTCAAAGTAGGACAACGCGAAACTGCCCGCAAACTCGCACAACAGATTTTCGCTAAATACCAAGAAGAACTGAACTACTATACCCATTTAGATGCCGAGGAACTCAACCTCAGCGTTGCCCGCATACAGTACGCTATCGACCGCTATGGCGACCTCTTACAACTCATTGCTCCTTTGGATAGTGAATTCTTCCAAAAGGAATGGGCAGTATTCAAAGCAAAAGCAAGTCCGTTTATGGGTGCTAAAGAATTAGAAGAATATTTTAAAGAGCCCACCGAAGAGGAAAAAGCTGCTGCCGATAGTACTGCTATTGTTGAAGAAGAAGAATAACAATGCGTTATCTTAGTTATATCATATCGTTTTTCACACACCCTATATGGTTTCCTATTTATGGAGCGATGTTGGTGTTGTTCCAAATACCTTTTTCGCCCACTATAGAAAGTGTGAAGTACACTTGGCTATTGCTATTGCTCACCACGGTAGCCTTCCCCACCCTTGTATACCTAATGCTCTTTGTACTAAACTGGCTCAACGACCCTTTTGAGGTACCTGTAGAGAAGCAAAAATGGTTGTGCTATGGTTATATAGTGATATTGCTATTCACCGCTTTCAAGATAACCCCCATAGACCATTACCCCATTTTGTATTTCTACATAATGAATTTGCTCATCAGCACCTTTATCATCTTGTTAATGCACTATTTAAAATTTGTAGGCAACATATTTGCTATGGGAGTAGGAGCGCTCACCTCCTTTAGCATACTGCTGAGCATCACTTTTGAAATAGATCTAACTTACATAATAGCCTTGCTTATATTTCTCAGTGGAGCTACTTTATCGGCTCAAGCCTATCTATCAGGCCAAACGATATGGAAATTAGCCATCAGCTGGATTATAGGCGCTCTACCACAGCTTTCACTCATTATATTGTTTAAGAATTTATTATTCGGATTAACGTAGTTTGTCATTAATGATTCTATCCATAAAATCTTGTATAAAGGCACGCATATCTGCGATGCCTTTTTTCATTTCTTCATTCTTCGAAACTTCTTCCTTTAGATTTTGAGTGAGATTTAAATCGGTATTAGCATAAACACCTACTACTTCACCTTCTAAATCTAGCACGTAAATATAATTACCTTGTATAAGTTGGTAAAATTGTGTATTGGTAACAAAAGCACGAGGTGTTTCATCGGGTAAATTTGCTAATAAACTGCGCCCCCAAGAGCGAAACGGCTGTTTGTACCCCATAAGATAAGCAAGTGTAGGAAAAATATCTATTTGCTGCCCTAATACATCCGAGCTGCCTTGTGGTATCAGCTTTTTATTTGCACTGAATAAGATAATAGGCAATCGGTGGTGAGCTATTTTTTGCTTGTAGAAATCGTAGTAATCTTCCGTAGTATGGTCGGGTATAATGGCAAAAATAGTATTAGGATACCAACTTTCTTTTTTAACGGTATCAAAGAATTTACCTATTGAATAATCGCTGTATTCCACTACGTTGTGCATTAGCATATCGCCTTTATTAAATCGCTTGTTATGAGGCTCTGGTACTTTATACGGGCCATGTGAAGAAAGCGTAAATACAGTTGCTAAAAAAGGCTGTTTCATCTGGTTGATTTTTTTAGCAAAGAACTGCAAAAAAGGCTCGTCGTCTATCCCCCAACTTCCATTGTAGTAGCGGTCATCATTAAATTCTGTACGCCCTAAATAAGTTTGGTAACCTATTTGGTGAGTATAGCCATCAAAATTCATAGACCCATTGGTTGCCCCGTGAGCAAAGAGGGTTTCATAGCCCAAAGAACGAGCTATATTAGGCAAAGATGACACCTCACGTTGTGCATACCCCGATCTCACCCAAGCTGTTTGGAAGGTAGGCATCCCTGCTGTAACTGCCGAAATCCCTTCGATAGAATGGATACTATTGGCGTAGATATTCGTAAAATAAAATCCTTTTTGAGCTAAAGAATCTAAAAATGGCGTATGGGTGCGATAATTAGGAATCTGTGTATTTTGATTCATTACCCCAAAATATTCTGCCCCCATACCTTCTAATATGATAAATACAATATTTGGCTTCTCAGTTACTTCGTTGTGATATTGTTTGATAGGTTTGATGTACTGCTGAATATATTCATCGGTTGTAAATTTAAATTCTTTAAAACCTTTGTTTTTACCCATAGTGCGCAAGATTGTAAAAGGCGTATTCAACAGTACATTCACTTGCGAAATATCACGTGCGTATTTGCTTGCATCCATTACGGTAAGAGGAATCACTCCTGCTTTGAACGAGAAACCGCGTATTCCAAAAATAAGCGTAGGCGCTAAAAGTACTATTACTATTATTGAAGTAATAAAATATGGTTTCTTTCTTGTTATTTTTTCCTCTTTTATCTGTACTTTCTTATAAAGGAAAATCCAAAATAGCACTAATACTAAAAAAACTACAAAAATTGCCCAATATTGTACCAAGAAACCAGCAAGTAGTGTGATAGGATTATGTTCATTCTCAACTAAAGCCCAATCATTGGTGGTAAGACGTGTTTTGTTATAAGAAAAGTAGGCAATATCTATAAAATTGAGTAGATAAGCCGGAATATTACAAAGAAAATATACCCAAAAAAGAACTTTCTGAAATTTATTTTGAGCATTAACAAGTAGCGGAAGAACGCTCAAAAAGATAAATAGTAAGTTTACATAGATAATCGCTGTAGTATCAAACAATAATCCATAGAAAGCCAAGCGCAAAAAATCACTTATACCCTCTACGCTCAAATGTGCGTGGTTAAAACTGTAAAAAGCAAGCCTCACCAAAAAATAAAACAAATAAACTAACACTAACCGATAAGCTAATGCTTTGTACTCGCTAATCCTAAATGACTTCATATAAACTATAAAATGCTTTTAAATAATTCATCCCATTGTTTTACAATAGTTTGAGAACTAAACTCCTCTACTTTCACTTGTATATTTTTTTGTATACGCGCCCTTACTGAGTCATCGCTTATTAATTTACTAAGCTCATTGGCGTATGCTTGTATATCAAAAGGGGGTACCAAAATACCATTTTCACCATTAGGCGAAAGAATACCTCTTACTCCTGCCGAGCAATCAAAAGCAATAGGCACAACTCCTGCTTGTTGAGCTTCCATCAGCACGGTTCCTTGCCCTTCAATTTGAGATGACAAACAGAGGATAGCTGCTTTGTTGTAATAGGGAAATGGATCTTCTTTTTTACCTAAAAAAGTAATACGCTCTAATTTTTTTTCTTTTGCCATTGCTTGTAAACGAGGTAACTCTTTACCTTCGCCTATCAAAGCAAATTGCCAATCAGGATGTTTTTTATAAATACTCTCCCAAATAGTTACTAAGCGATCTACTCGCTTATCTACATAGCTCATTCGCCCTACATAGATAATAAGTCGTTCTTTATCTAATGAATAAGTGCGTGTTGTTGAAGCTACAGGGGTAGAAATAGCCCTAATTTTATGATTATCTACAAGCTGCAGTGCCTTAGTTAGCTCCTCTTTATAAGCTTCACATAACACTATAAATGCATGGTATTTATTATAAATCGCACGATATTTTTCAATCTTTATTTTCTTATAAATATGAAAAGCAGGTATTTTAAAGCCTTTGTAAAATAAATAGTGTAGGGGGCTTTTCTTTGATTTTTCTTGTAGTGTTTCTAAGTGATTTTCTGCTTGCCAAAAAGTAACTCCATAGTGAGCAAAAACACATTTACAGTTTGTCTTTTCAAATATTCTTTCACGTGTAGCACTAAAGCTTTTCCCTACAAACACAAGAATATCAATATTTAGTTCGTTTGCTTTCTCTGCCAAAGATACTTTGGGCGATGAAAACAATCGCGTTTTTCCTATATCTACAAAGGTAATATTTCCCTTATCTTTTTCACTGAGTTGATGATGATGAATATGGGCTGAAAATACAAATATATTATACCCCATAACTTTAAGCAAAGGGGCTATTGTAGAAGTAACCATTTCTCCTCCTCCAAAAGGAAATTGACCGTGTATAAATCCTATATTTACCATATACTTTCAAGTAAAAAATATTTTAAAATGCAAATATACAAAAAAAATTTTTAATTTTGCCCAAAAAATAAGTATGACTGGTACGACTCCAAAAATAAGCGGTCTCATCATTACTTACAATGAAGAGAAAAATATAAAGGAGGTATTAGAGAGCTTCAACTTTTGCGATGAAATTATCGTAGTCGATTCGTTTAGCACCGATAATACCGTCTCTATCGCTCAGTCTTTTAGCAAAGTAAAAGTAGTACAGAATAAGTTTGAAGACTTTGCTAAACAGCGCAACCTCGCTTTGCAACACGCCTCTAATGACTGGGTGCTTTTTCTCGATGCCGATGAACGCATTACTCCGGCTCTACAATCTGAAATTATTACCACTCTCAACGATCCTGATAAAAAAGATGCTTACTATTTTAAACGTTTATTCTTTTTCGCAGGCAAACCTATTCACTTTTCAGGCACTCAAGGCGATAAAAACTTTAGACTCTTTCGCAAAAGCCTATGCCACTACGTTCCCGAACGCAAAGTACACGAAACCCTTTCTGTTAAAGGAACTATAGGGGTACTCAAACACAAACTTTTGCACTATTCAGTATCCGACTACGACTCTTACCGCCAAAAAGCTGTCCTTTATGGCAAACTTCGAGGCGAAGAAATGTTCTTAAAAGGCAAAAACTATAGCGCTCTAAAAATGTACACCAAAATGGCTTTTCACTTCTTTAAAACTTACATTTTGAAAGGTGGTATTCTAGATGGCAAAGAGGGATTTTTGCTTAGTAAAGTAAGCGCTATTTCTGTCTATGAAAATTTCACATCATTAAAATATCAACAGAAAAAGAATAGCAGATAAGAAGAGTGTAATCATATCCTAACAAACAATAAAGCTATGAAAAACGCTATACTCATACTCAACATATCAGCTTTATGTATCGCTAGCATTCTCTATTTTACTCCAATAACAGTAAATATTTATGAGCTAAGCGATATCAATCTTCTCTTCCGTATAGCTATGGGGGGCATTGGAGGGCTTTCGCTTATTGATGTTTTTATCAAGCGAAAAGAATTGTTCACTGGCATAACTCCTTTTAGAATTTTTATAGCCATTTTTGCCTCAGCTATCATAGCAACTTATTTCTACAACCACAAAACTCCCTTAGGTCTCAGCATTGTGTTGCTTTTCCTTTGCCTTACACATGGTATCTACAACCGCACTTTCTATAAGCCTCACCCTATTATGATAGCCCTCTTCGCTTTTTGCTCACTAAAACTACTTAGCTGCCTATGGGCTACCGATCCTAAACAAGGTTTTTCTCATATCGACTACTATAGCTTGTTCATCTTCGTGCCTATTGTGAGTTGCTTCTTCCGAATAGAAAAAAAAGAATTAAAACCTTTCATATACACTGCCTTTTCTTTTTTCCTAAGCGTAATGACCCTCTTGGTTGTCGCTTATATCTTCTTGGTAAAACAGTACGACAAACCTCTTTTAGCCTTTCTTTCTTTCAACAAAGGTTATATGGGAGATGCGTCATATTATACACTTATCAATTGGACAAAAACAGCACATCCTAGCAAGATTGCTTGGATATATATGGCCGTTTTCGCAATGGGATTATGGCTATGGAAAACCCAAAAAGGTAAAATTATTAACTCTCTCCAAATAACACTCTACGGCTTACTGCTAATAATTATATCATTTGTACTACAAGCGCGCATAGCTATTTTAGGCTCCCTAATACTTATAGGCTTGTGGTATTGGATCGGATTAATGAGGATCATAGCTAAAGCTAAATATGTTACTCTTTACACCTCTCTAATGGTTATCATAGCTCTATGGATCGCTAAAATAGTAATTTTTGAAACCCCTTATTTTGACGACCCTATCCGAAACGCTATGAATACAGCTGCAATCAACAGCTTTAAACAATACCCTATTTTCGGAGGAGGCGCCGGACACGAAACTCTAGTGGTAAGGCAAGCTGGATACAGCTTCCATGGTTTGCACAACGACTTCTTGAGCACTCTAGTGGACAACGGACTTATAGGCGTGACTTTACTGCTGACCTTCCATATATTAGTCCTATATTACGCTCTCAAACAACGCTATTTACTCAGCTTATACGTCCTAGCTGCTTTTGTAATTTTCAACGCTACTGAAGGCGTAATAGCCATTAGTATTTGTATCCCTTTTTTCTTATTCTGCCTCATTCCCCCTCGTTTAAAAAACATTCCTCTATAAACAAAACTCTGCATTTTTATTCAATTCCCTTTTCATAATTCACTGATAATTCACTACCTTTGTCGCCATATTACTTAACCCTCACTCAATGAACAAAACCGTTCTCATTACCGGCGCCACTTCGGGTATAGGCAAAGAAACTGCCCTGCTCCTCGCTTCCAAAGGCTTTTTGGTCTATGGCACAGCGCGCAATGTAGAAGACAAGAACCTACCTTTCCGCCTTTTGCCTATGGATGTGCGCAACGAAACTTCTATCAAAGAAGCGATACAGCAAATCCTCACCGAAGTAGGTCGCATTGATATACTCATCAACAATGCAGGCGTGGGCATCACTGGAGCAGTAGAAGAACTCCCCGCCGAGCAACTACACAACGTTTTTGCTACCAATCTCTACGGCGCTATAGCTGTGATACAGCAAGTGCTCCCCACTATGCGCGCGCAAGGCAGCGGACGCATCATCAATATTGCCTCTATTGCAGCTTATATGGGCTTGCCCTTCCGCGGGGCTTATTCCGCCAGCAAAGGCGCGCTTCTTTTGATGAGTGAAGCCTTGCGTATGGAAGTAAAGCAGTTCGGCATCGAGGTAACCACCATTTCCCCAGGCGATTATGCTACCGATATTGCCTCTCGCCGTTACCACGCCCCCGTAAACGAAAACTCTCCGTATGCCGAAGTCTATGCCAAACAACTCCGTCTGATGAACGAGCACGTTGATAGTGGTGGCGACCCCAAAGAAATGGCAGATAAAATACTGAAAGTCATCAATACCAAACACCCCAAAGTGCATTACAAACAAGGTAGTTTCTTGCAGAAGTTCTCCATTGTCCTCAAACGACTCTTACCGAGCAAGCGCTACGAGAAAATGCTGATGAAACACTACTCATTAAATTAGCAAATTAGGTAATTAGCAAATTTTCCAATTTGTAACACCCACTTTGCCAAAGTTAAATACAATTCGTTTTTTTGACCTGATAACATCACAACTTGTTAATTGTTAATTATTAATCGTTAATTATTAATTGTCTTATGAAATTTTTTATCGACACAGCGAATCTATCGCAAATTCAAGAAGCCCAAGACTTGGGCGTGTTAGACGGGGTAACCACCAATCCGTCATTAATGGCAAAAGAAGGCATCACCGGCAAAGCCGCTATCTTGCAACATTACAAAAACATCTGTGAGATTGTAGAAGGCGATGTCTCTGCCGAAGTAATTGCCACCGATTTCGAGGGCATTGTGCGCGAAGGCGAAGAACTTGCCGCCCTTCACCCTCAAATCGTAGTAAAAGTACCGATGATTAAAGACGGTATCAAAGCTATTAAATACTTCACCGATAAGGGTATCCGTACCAATTGTACCCTCGTATTCTCGGCAGGTCAGGCGCTTTTGGCAGCCAAAGCAGGTGCTACTTATGTATCGCCTTTCATCGGCAGACTCGACGATATCTCTGCCGACGGACTTTCTCTCATCGAAGAAATACGCCTCATCTACGACAACTATAACTTTGAGACACAAATTCTTGCAGCCTCTGTGCGCCATACTATGCACATTCTCGAGTGTGCTAAAATAGGTGCCGATGTCATTACCGCCCCTCTTTCGGCTATCACTGGACTGTTAAAACATCCCCTTACTGATAGCGGCTTAGCACAGTTTTTAGCCGATGCAAAGAAATTGGGATAACAATATTAAATCATTATGCAATCAAGAGAAGAAATTCAAGAACTGAACGACCATTTGCAGGCGTTCCCCAAAGCAGAAGACATCTTTGTAAAAGAGCAACCATGGCTCAAAAATCATTTTTTGCCCCTGATGAGTATCGATTTAGCCGAAATCAACCCTGATTGGGCAGAGCAAAAGGTGTATATGCTTGCTCCGTTTGAGCCTTATGAGGGGTATATAGGCGATAATACCACCGAATATCACAACGAATATACCGCCCCTAACTGGCTGGCTTTCCGCCTAACCGACGATAATAAGTTCGAGTTCCTCGGCAAGGAAGGATATTTTGAACGAACCGCTATTCACCATTGGGATTTTAAGTCTGAAGAAGAAAAAGAATTTCAAAAAATGCAGAAAAGCTATGAAAAAAGCAAAGCAAATTTTGAGAAATACGGCACATTGATTAATATATTTGCATTAGAATATGATGGAAAAATAGAAAAAGCAAATTATTTAAGTAGATTAGGAGGGGAATATTCTTTTTCTAATTGGGCAACTTCTATTTCAAGTGGCGAGTATCCCAAAGCATTTGCAATGAAGTTGGATAGAGAAGAAGGACTTCCTGACGATGGGATTAGTATAACTTATAAAGAAAATCCTTTTTATTTTATTGCAGAAACTGCAAGCTATGATTGGTATGATGGTGGTATTGATGGCATCATTATGTTTTATGAGCCTGTAAGCCGTATCGTGCTATATACTTTTGATTTTACATAAGAATAAATGGCTATTCGAAGCTCTTTTTCATAAAGCATAATTTTTTAAATTAGAAATGATGCCCAACATTCTATTACAACAATTAGAAAATGCCCTCCCAGAAGGAATGCAAATCCCAGAGGAACTCCGCCAACTCTATCAGTGGATAGAGGACAACGGCTATTATACTGACAGAGATGGTGTGCGTTATGGCTATCTCTACCCGCAAGATAAGTTAAGAGAGAGCTGGACTGAGAATAAACGCAAAGAAGGTACCGATATTGCTTTCTCGGTATTAAAACCATCAGATAATGAGGATTTGTTGGAGATTTGTTATCCAAATCATAAGGAAGAAGTAAGGCGCCGTTTGCTTGTCTTTGCGCAGAGTGGTGGCGATGGTTCGGAGTGTGCCTTGTGGCTCGACGATGAAGGGCATACCCAAATCGTGCATATCGGGTCGGGTTCAGGCTCTGTGATGACTTGTATATTGGTGAAAAACGCCTTGGATTTCTTGCGTCTATTAGCCATTGGCTATGATGAGATTTGCTGGGACGAAGAATATTCTTCTCCTCCTAATAGTAATAAAGACAATACATTCGTCCACCCTAATACACAATACCAAGAGTGGGTACAAAATACCTTCCATACTACCATTCCCGTAATAGGTTTAGAGGTCGTAACCCCTCATAGTATGGATGATGAAGCTACCGATGATCCTTTTTTAAAATGGTTTCTTGAAGTAACGGAGTAAATTAGGAATAAAAAACACATAACATTTAATAACAAACCTATGAACAACGAAACATTACCTACAACATATTTAGGGAGAGAGCTCCCAAAAGAGTATGTAAACAGTATTGAAAAGGGAGAGTCCTTCCCCGAATGGCTCACAATGTTCCCTCATACAGAATACGAACACAGTACCGATATTGAAGTATGGAGCAAAGAATTTCTCTTTGGGCATACTTTTAGTGAATCTTTCTGCAATTACGCTTTCTTTACTCGTGATGATCTTGATTTTTCGATACTACAAACCCGTGATGAAGACACTTTAACCCCTGAAGAACTCCAATCAGCCTTTGCTATAGGTTCTGTAAACGAAGGATTTGTGTTTATCAACCTGCACGATGGTTCGCTTTGGATTTGGTATCACGATATGTTTTGTGAGAAAGTTGCTGAAAACTTTTCCGACTTCCAAAATCTTCTTACTAAAGAGCCTGTGGATGGAGATGAGGAGGATATAGATGAGGAGGAATAATTTATTGTATGGATATAGAAATTATCAAGAACAGAAAAGGGGTTCAAAAGGCAGTAGATATACCTTCCGAAGTGCTTTCGTTATTAAATGCGGGGCGTATAGAAACGGTAAACCTTACCGAGTGGCTGGCTGTAGATCATTCTCAGCTGGTAAAATCTGTTTTTCCTGCTTTGGGGATTGATAAAAATATCATTGAAGAGTTGGTTTGCCAAATCAATCAGCAAAAGAAACCTTCTACAATGAATACGATTAAGCTCATAGGGGCATTGTTATACGAAAAATATGTAGATACTGACCTCTATGAGCCTTTGTTTAAGCAAATCAGCACGCATTTATCCGATTCGGTGCGCTGTTATGCTTGTTATTTGGTGGCTTTGCATACCGAAATCCCTTTAGAAGATAAGCTACACAAACTAAAACCCTTGGTAGCTGATAGTCATTTTGGCGTTCGTGAAATCATTTGGATGGCATTACGCCCCAAAATGAGCGAGTATTTAGACTTTTCAATCGCTTTTCTTTCCCATTGGGCAGAAAGTGAAGATGAGAATATCCGCAGGTTTAGTACAGAAGCCTTGCGTCCGCGGGGTGTTTGGTGTGCTCATATAGAAGCCTTGAAAGAAAAGCCAGAGGTGTATTTGCCTATATTAGACAAACTAAAGAGTGATAAGGCAAAGTATGTACAAGATAGCGTAGGGAACTGGCTGAATGATGTCAGCAAAACCCGCCCTGATTTCGTAACAGCTCTTTGTGAGCGTTGGGAGCGCAAAAGTCCTACCAAGGAAACCAAGTATATTGTAAAAAAGGCACTGAGAACGATTGCCTCTAAATAGTATAAAAACTTATTTTTTTACCGAATGACCCGAGAAGAACTCATACAATTAGGGAACCAAATCATAGAAGAAACCGATGACGATCGCCAAGAGGAGCTAATGGAGCGCTTCGATCGCAATGTACTTCACCCCGAGGGCAGTTCGTTATTCTTCTATCCGGAAAACTACAACGCCCGCACTATGGATATTTCCTCCTACGACCCCACCGTCGAGGAAGTAGTAGACAAATGCTTGACGTATCAACCGATTATCTAAAAATATACAATGAACACAAACCAATACAATCAACCCATAGGGGATGCATTACCTAATTTTTTCAGTAGGAGTAACCCCTCATATAACCCTCTTACAAGGAAATTATTGTCAGTTGGAACCTCTTTCGGTAGCCAAACATTTAGACGATTTGAGTGATTTCTATTTGGAAGCCAATGCTGTGATGCCCGATTGGACTTATTTATCTATAGCTCCTGTAAAGAACAAAGAGGAGTTGCACACTTTACTCACCAAGCAGGAAGCCTCTGCCGACCCTTATTTTCTGACGATTGTAGATAAGCAAACGCGAAAGGCAGTGGGTACGCTTGCCCTAATGCGTATAGACCCTAAAAACAGAGTGATAGAAGTGGGGTGGGTGAACTATTCGCCGGCTTTACAGCGTACGCGTATGGCTACAGAAGCACAGTTTTTGTTGGCGAAATATGTGTTTGAAGTCCTTCAATACAGGCGTTACGAATGGAAGTGTGACAGCCTTAATGCACCTTCGCGCCGTGCTGCAGAGCGCTTGGGCTTTGTATATGAGGGTACATTCAGGCAGGCAGTGGTTTACAAAGGGCGTTCGCGCGACACCGCTTAGTTTGCTATGATAGATAAGGAATGGGAAGCTAACAAACGCGCTCTTGAGCAATGGCTCTCCCCTGAGAATTTCGACTCGCAGGGTAAACAAAGGAAGTCTTTGAAGATATTGAGAGAACTAGCAGAAGAATAGATGAATCAATATAAAATCTTACATTTTAAATAACTCTGAATGACTTCCAAGTCTCATCAAATAAATTACTTTTTCATCATCCTCTTGTATCCATATAATGAGTAAATCACCCTCTATATGGCATTGTAAACAACCTTTATATTTTCCTTTTAGATAATGAGGTTTCATCTCAGCAGGAATGCCATCAACTCCTTTTTCTCTCAATATTTTAATGGCAGCAGTTACTTTTTCAACTTTTTCTAATTGCTTAGATATTTTTTTCAAGTCTTTTTTGAAGGAAGTTGAATACCTTACTAAAAACTCTTTGTTTTCATCATTATTCATCTTCTTCTAATATATCTTTTATCATTAGATCGACATCAGTATATCCCTTCATAAGGTGCCCCTTTTCCTTTACCTCCATAAAAGCAGCGTGCGTTTCCTCATTAGGAATCGCTGTTTCAATAGGATAAGTCTTTTTCCCCACTTTCTTCTTTAAAAGAACGGTTTTTACGTTGAACTTCTCAAACAAACCTAAAAAAATAGGATAATCGGCTTCATTAATCGTTGCTTGTAATACAATTGAGTTCATAATACTTCTTATTTTTGGGCAAAGGTACAAAATAATTGACAATCTACAAATTGGCTAATTGACAAATTATTACTACCTTTGCCCCCTAAATAACTTTTCATTTTTCACTTTTCACTTATATGAATTGGATAACCGTAAAAGAATACGAAGATATTACGTATAAAAAATGTGACGGCGTAGCGCGTATTGCCTTCAATCGTCCTGAAGTGCGCAACGCTTTTCGCCCTAAAACCACTTCTGAACTCCTCGATGCCTTCAAAGATGCTTATGAAGACATCAACATAGGCGCCGTATTGCTCTCTGCCGAAGGACCTTCACCTAAAGACGGCGTATGGAGTTTTTGTAGTGGTGGCGACCAAAAAGCACGTGGTCACCAAGGCTATGTAGGCGACGATGGTTATCACCGCTTGAATATCCTCGAAGTGCAACGCCTTATTCGCTTTATGCCCAAGGTGGTGATCGCAGTAGTCCCCGGTTGGGCAGTGGGCGGCGGACACTCATTGCACGTAGTGTGCGACCTTACCCTCGCCAGCAAAGAACACGCAATCTTCAAACAAACCGATGCCGATGTAACCAGTTTTGATGCCGGTTATGGCTCTGCTTATCTCGCCAAAATGGTGGGACAGAAGAAAGCCCGCGAAATCTTCTTCTTAGGGCGCAACTATTCAGCGCAAGAGGCTTTCGAGATGGGAATGGTAAATGCGGTTGTCCCTCACGATGAACTCGAAGCTACCGCTTTTGAGTGGGCGCAAGAGATAATGGCAAAATCGCCTACTTCTATCAAAATGCTGAAATTCGCTATGAATCTCACCGATGATGGTATGGTTGGGCAACAAGTATTTGCCGGTGAAGCCACCCGTTTGGCGTATATGACCGATGAAGCCAAAGAAGGACGCGATGCCTTCCTCGAAAAACGCAAACCTAACTTTGAAAAGAAATGGATACCGTAACAATTTGCTAATTCAAATATTATGACTGAAAAATTCACCTTAAAAGAAGATGCTCAAGGCAATAAAAATCCTATATTGCCAGAGGGAGTAAAAAACTATCTCATCGATATTGATGGCACCGTAGGCGAGGACATCCCTAACGAAGAACCTGAGCGTATGGCTACTGCCGAAGTATTCCCCGACGCCTTAGTACAAGTAAACAAATGGTATGACGAAGGTCACGTAATTTACTTTTTCACCTCACGCACTGAAGCACACCGCGAAGTTACCGAGCAATGGCTCAAAAAGCACGGCTTTAAGTATCACGGCATCATCTTTGGTAAACCCCGCGGAGGCAACTATCATTGGATAGACAATCACATCGTAAAAGCCACGCGCTACAAAGGCAAATTCACCGATTTTATCCTCAAAGAAGAAACCGTAGAAGTGTTTAACGATTAGTGCGCTGGCACGAGCTTGTAGTTCGTACCTATTCTGTCCGATTTGTCTGACTCGTCCTATAAATCTCTAATAACACCATAAAATGAAAGAAACCGTTAAAAACAAGATTAAAAAATGGTTACTTGGCATAGATCGTCAAGAAACCTTACCCAATGATATTGTCGCACTGAATTTCAACATCTCCGAACCTTACGAATTGGAGCTTATAGGTTCTTCTTGGTATGATGATGAAGACCCCGATTGGGCTTGTGATGACGATTTTGTACCCGATGACTGCTTTTTACCTTTAGATGAAATCCCTGAAGAAGTACATTGGGAACAAGTACTCTCGATGATTACCGAAATCCTTAAAGAAATAGTAGCCGAAAACAGTATCAAACTTTTTAACGTACAACATATAGCCGTAGGTTTTGTAGACGGCAATTTAGTAATCGTAAAATAACCTACACCCTTTTGCTGGCGCGAGCTTATAGCTCGTGCCAAATTACCAAATTACAACCCGTGCGGCTCGCACCAAATTAGATTATTATGATTCCAACAATGGCAGAACTCTCAGCTCGTGGCGAAACCCCCGAAGTACTCTTCTGGGTAGGCTGCGCTGGTAGTTTTGACGACAGAGCTAAACGCATCATCAGAGCCTTTGCCCACCTCTTGCAAAAAGCGGGGGTGCGCTTTGCCGTACTCGGTACCGAAGAGAGCTGCACCGGCGACCCTGCCAAGCGTGCTGGCAACGAATTTCTCTTCCAAATGCAGGCAATGATGAATATCGAGGTACTCAACAACTATCAGGTAACCAAAATAGTAACCACCTGTCCGCATTGTTTCAACACTATCAAAAACGAATACCCTGCGCTGGGTGGGAATTACGAAGTAATGCACCACACTGAGTTACTCAAAACCCTTATCGATGAGGGCAGACTCACTATAGAAAGTGGCACCTTCAAAGGCAAGCGCATCACTTTTCACGACCCTTGTTATCTCGGCAGAGCCAACAAGGTGTACAACGCCCCCCGCGAACTGCTCACCTCCTTAGAAGCCGATTTGGTAGAGATGAAAAAGTGCAAAGCCCGCGCAATGTGTTGTGGAGCAGGAGGCGCACAGCTCTTCAAAGAATCGGAAAAAGGAGATAAAGAAATCAACGTATTGCGCACCGAGCAAGCCCTTGAAGTGCGCCCCGATATCATCGCGACCGCTTGTCCGTTTTGCAATACAATGATGACCGATGGCGTAAAAACCAAAGAAAAAGAAACCCAAATAAAAGTCTATGATGTAGCAGAATTGCTAATGATGAATGACGAATGAAGTATGTTAAACGCCCTCTAAAATTGATTTTTATAACAATATGAAGAAATATATATTATACACACTATTATTGGGAATGAGCTCCTATGTTTTCGCTCAGCAAACCCCCACAGTGAAAGACACTATTACCAAAGGTGCTACCAAAACCGTTACTACCGAAAAACCCGAAAAAACTCCTGAGCAAAAGCGCGCTGAAGAGTACGCTAAACTCCTCAAAAAAGGAGGTATAGAACGCAACGGACTTTTTACGATCCGAAAGATTGAGGAGAAATGGTACTTTGAAGTCCCCGATTCCCTCCTCAATCGCTATTTGCTATGCGTAACCCGCCTCAAAGCTGCCCCTCATAACTTCGGACTCTATGCAGGCGAAAAAGTGAATGAACAAACCGTCTATTTCGAGCAGAAAGGCGAAAAAACGCTCCTCTTGCGTTCGTTTCTCAACCTGCAAGAGGCTGGCACCGACGATAATATCTCGGTGGCATTAGCCAATTCGAGCGCCAACCCTGTGGTGGCATCGTTCACCGTGATTGGGCGCAACCCAAAAACCAAAGCACAGCTCATCGACATCACCGATTTCTTCAAGCAGGACAACAGCATTACCTCTTTTTCATCGAATGCAAAAACCCAAATGAAAATAGGCGCTATCGCTAACGATCGCTCTTTTGTAGACGATATACGTCCTTATCCTATCAACGTAGAGGTCAATGCTCTCAAAACGTTCAACGCTTCGCCTAGTACTATCCCTTCGGCAAACAAGGTAGGGGCGGTTACTTTAGAGTTGAATATCTCTATGGTACTCCTGCCCAAAACACCTATGCAAAAACGCCTCTTCGACCCTCGTGTGGGCTTTTTCGCTACCCGATACATCAAGTTTAGCGACCAGCAACAACGCACCGAAACTGAATATTACATCCACCGTTTCCGATTAGAACCTCGCAAAGAAGACGTTAAAAAATACCTCAACGGTCAGTTAGTACGCCCCAAAAAGCAAATCGTTTTCTATATCGACCCTGCTACGCCCAAACAATGGCAAAAATACCTCATTTTGGGCGTAAACGATTGGAATGTTGCTTTTGAGCAAGCAGGATTCAAAGAGGCTATCGTGGCAAAACCTTGGCCTAACGACCCTTCAATGAGTTTAGAAGATGCACGCTTCAACGTAATTCGCTACCTCCCTTCCGAAAAAAGTAACGCCTACGGACCTAACATTGCCGATCCTCGCAGTGGTGAAATTATAGAATGCCACGTGGGCTGGTATCACAACGTGATGAAACTCCTCAACCAGTGGTATATGATTCAGGCAGGTGCTGTGGATAAACGCGCTCGTACTATGGAGTTCAACGAGGAACTAATGGGCGACCTCATCCGCTTTGTGTCCTCTCACGAAATAGGACACTGCTTAGGTTTGCGCCACAATATGGGCGCCAGCAGTCAGACGCCTGTAGAAAAACTCCGCGACAAAAAATGGGTAGAAGCCAATGGACATACCGCTTCTATTATGGACTATGCGCGTTTTAACTATGTGGCACAGCCCGAAGACAATATCAGTAGCAAAGGACTCTATCCGCGCATAGGCATCTACGACAAATGGGCAATCGAATGGGGATATCGCTATTACGGCAACAAATATAAAGACGAGTATGCCGAACAAGAATCTCTTGCCGAAATGGTTACCCAAAAACTCAAAGCCAATCCGCGATTGTGGTTCGGAGGGGAAGGCAAAGATGAAGACCCTCGTGCACAAACCGAAGACCTTTCGGACAACGTGATGAAAGCCAATACTTACGGATTGAAAAACCTCCGCTATATCGTGCAACACCTCCCCGAATGGACTAAACAGCCTAACGACAAATACGAGCATCTCGACGAAATGCAAACTGCTGCCTATATGCAGTATTTCCGCTATTTGAAACACGTGCTCAAGCACATTGGCAATAGATATGTGGGCATCATCGGGGAGAAAGAAGTCTATAAAGAAGTACCCAAAGAAAAGGTAAAAGAAGCTATTAACTATTTAGATAAAGAACTTTTTGAAGCGCCTTTGTGGTTATATCCTCAGGAAATAGTAGAAAAAACAGGAGCAACTCCCGATAAGAACATCATCAGTATGCAAAATCTTACCCTGAGTGTGCTTTTAGGAGAGCAAACCCTCTACACCCTTTATAACCAATCGCTCACCTCCAAAAATCCTTATCCGCTAAACGAATATCTGCAAGATGTATTCAAAGCGGTATGGAAACCCCTCAACCACCCCGATGCACGCCAAAACACTTATCGCCGTGGGATAGAACGCTTGTACCTCTCTCAAATCGATAGGCTCATCAATGCGCCTGCTGAGGCTAAGAATGCCAAAGCTGCGAGCATACAGCAAGTATCGGATGTGCGCCTCTTTGCCTTGCAACATTTAGATATGATTGAGGCTTTCGCCAAACAAGCTCTCGCCAAAGAACCAGCGTCATCTATCAACCATCTACACTACCAAGAAATTATAAAGGAAATAGAACATATAAAAGACCCTAAGAAATAGTGTTAGAACCCGAAGAACTCAAAGACTCAAAACCCGACTTACTGTTTATCCTCATTATGGGACTCCTATCGATGCTCACCCCGCTGGCTATCGATATGTACCTCCCTGCTTTTGTGAAGATTGCTAATGATTTGAACGTATCCGAAGAGATGATTCCTCAAACCTTAGCGCTCTTTACCCTTGGGTTTGCTTTTGGGCAACTCTTCTGGGGACCTCTTTCCGATAGTTATGGACGCAAACCTATCATTCTCATCGGGATTATCACCTCAGCATTGGTATCGTTGGCGATTACGCAAATTCACCATATCCACCATTTTTATATACTGCGCTTTGTACAAGGCTTTTTCGGGGCATCGCCAGCAGTAGTTACCGGTGCGCTCTTGCGCGACCTTTTTGCCAAAAATGAGTTTGCCCGCCAAATGTCGATGATTATGATTGTCACGATGATTGCCCCGCTCATCGCCCCCGTGTTGGGCGGTCACCTCACCGACTGGTTTCATTGGCATATCATCTTCTACGTGCTGATGGTTTTAGGACTCTTGGCAGCCCTTTTGGTAAGTTATAAAATCCCTGAAACGCTTCCCAAAATCAAGCGCGCTCCTTTGAAAATAGGCAACACCTTGCGCATTTACGGCAAGCTCCTCAGCAACAAAAAGGTATTGGGGTATATTTTCTGCAACTCGCTTTCCTATTCAGGGATGTTTTGCTTTATCACTACGGGGTCTATTGTATACACCAAACTCTTTGGGGTAGCCCCTCAACACTTTGGGTATTTCTTCCTTTTAAACATCATTGTAATGATGACGGCAACCTCGCTCAATGGCAAATTCGTCACCAAAATAGGCGTAGAAAAATCATTGCGATTAGGGCTTACTATCCAACTCATTGCAGGAGCGTGGCTGGTGATATGCGGTATTTTTCATTTGGGATTATGGGCTACCGTAGCAGGCGTTTCAATGTTTGTAGGTTTGGTATCGGTAGTGTCCAGCAGCGCCAATGCCGCCATTTTGGATATGTACCCCGAAGTAGCAGGTACCGCCAATTCACTCACAGGAATGTTGCGTTTTGGTATCGGTTCGGTAGTAGGGGCAGTGCTCTCGCTTTTCGCCATCACCTCCGAGCGCCCAATGGTATTTGCAATGGCAATATGTATAGGGGTAGGCGCTCTCAGTTATGTGTTATTAGTAAAACGATTTGCTGATTAGCGATTTTGTGGCTTTTTGAGTGGCACAAGTATAACCTTACGCCTGTAGAGCATATATTTTAGTAGGAGGCAAAGCTACACTTCGCCCCCTACTTTTTTAATCTATAGTCATTAAAGTGTCTTTTAAATAAACAGTAAGCATTATAGAATCATTTTCTTTTACTTTTATGTTTTTGATATAGACACTTTTGCCTGCTCTTACCCCCGTTACCCACATATCGTATTTTCTATTAGGAGAAAGACGCAAATAATTTTCCTTAGGCCTAAATATAGAAACGCCATTAACCCATAGATACCAACGATCACTTGGGATAGGATCACCATATTCAATTACATTAATTTTTAAAATTTCTGCATATCCTTTTTTTAGTTTGTGATAACTAAGGGTATAATCTTCTCCTTCTACCCCTATTTTCTCTTCATTAGGGTTTATTTGCCTTTTAAGGGAGTTACATCCCATTGATAGCAGACTTACTACTACAATTGTTAGGGTTATTACTTTTTTCATATATTATTTTAAGGCAAAGCTACTCTTTGCCCCTATTTTTTTAATCTATAGTCATTAAAGTGTCTTTTAAATAAATAGTAAGCATTATAGAATCATTTTCTTTTACTTTAATTTTTTTGATATAGACACTTTTGCCTGCCATTACTCCCGTTACCCACATATCGTATTTTCTATTAGGAGAAAGACGCAAATAATTTTGCTTAGGTCTGAATATAGGAACGCCATTAACCCATAGATACCAACGATCACTTGGGATAGGATCACCATATTCAATCACATTGATATTTAAAAATCCAGTACCTCTATCTTTTAGTTTGTGATAACTAAGGGTATAATCCTCTCCTTCTACCCCTATTTTCCGTTCGTTAGGGTTTATTTGTCTTTTAAGGGAGTTACATCCCATTGATAGCAGACTTACTACTACAATTGCTAGGGTTATTATATCTTTCATATATTATTTTAAGGCAAAACTACACTTTGCCCCTACTTTTTTAATCTATTATTTAAAGCGTATTTTTTTACGAGCTAATATCCCCTCATCTACTATTTCTGCTTTTATAACAAGAGAATCGCCTGACTGCGGTTTAATATTTAATATTTTCATAGTTTGAGAGGTGTGAGAACCTATATTAAAATTATATTTTCTATCACTGAAAACTCTAAATGTAACAATAGGTTTATCAAAAAAGAACATTCCATTATACTCTATATAGAACGGTACATCAGGAGTTTTTCCTGCATCATCAACAATTTGAAATGTAATTTGCCCTGAGGTACATTTACTCCTATATTTTTCAATGGTATAATCCTCTCCTAAAATGGCTTTTTTAGGCTTTTTATCAATTACCTTATGGGAGCCAGAATGATAGCAACTTATAAGCATAAGTATGGCAAAAAAGGAAAGTATTTTTTTTATTGGTAAGATTTTCATATCACATTTTTTAATACTCCCCACTTAGAAATGGGGAGTATGATTATTCAATACAAAATAACATTTTCTTCCTCAAATAAACGTGCTTTTATAACAAGAGAATCTCTTTGTCGAGGTTTTATGTTATTAATATGAATCATTTTATAACCAAGGGTGGTGATTTTTGCATTATATTTACTACCACTTTCTACATTCAAAGTAATTGTGTTCTTATCATTTGGAAATCTAAAATAAATATTATTTACTGAAAAGAAAAAATATTTAGCAGGGAGTTCAAACCCTCTTGTTGTTACATCAAAAGTAAGACGGGCTCCTCCTATTTCTCTCTTTTTCATTTTATACTTTTCAATGGTATAATCTTTCCCTAACACTGCTATCTTTTCTGTGTTAGGGTCTATTTTTGAAGTGCTACAACTCATTAAGAGGAGTGTCAATAAAATAACTATTTTATGGTCTATTTTTAGTGAGTTCATCGTATAAAATTCTTTTAATTTTCTCTTTTTCTGCTTCTGGAAGTGCTTTATATTCATCAGTTTTTTCTAAACCTCCCCACGACATCAACCTATAATACTCCAATGTATGTTGTCCACGGTCATATCGAGCTAAGGATTCAGCCATTGCCTCCACAAATTCAGTGATTAACTTATGCTGTGTGATATTAGCATCTTTGTTTTGCCCTACTTGAGTATTTTGATATAAAAGTATTAGCCTTTTCAGCTATATCATTATATTGCCGTTCAATTCTCATTCTATCTAATTGCATCAACATATAAGCGTGTAAAGTTTCGTGAATAATGGTCTTAGCAATAGCAAGATTAGAACCTTATTTTAGTAGTCTTTTGTCTAAGGTAATATTGTAATGGGTAAGCCCTGGTATTTTAGTAGCATTACCATTTGGCTTGAGCATTAATGAGCAATTATGGCTCCTGCAAGGTGATGCCCTCCTCTTGAAGCGATGCATCTTCTTTTTGGCAGCCAGTCAGTAAGAAAACACTACTAATAAGAAATATTACACCTTTCATTTTATTACGGTTTTAAGTGATTTATCGCACAAAGAAAAGAAAACTATTCAAAACAAGCAAATTAGAAATGTTAAATATTTCTTAAAAAATATAATAATCTTCGCTTTTACTCGTTTTTAGAGATACTCATAAGAGCAAAGTATGCTCATAAAAAAATTACCACTGCGCTTGCTTCTATAATAATTCACCATTGACAACTAACATATAATATAAACATCATAACTCAATATTTACCTTATATGTATCATTAATGAGTATAAAATTAGTATTGTGTTTCTTTGCAAGGGCTAAAAACTTTGCATTATCATCTAAAACACTTTCCTTTGTACACCAATCATCATCTAAACGGTTTTCTATAGCATTTGCATATTTCTTTATATCATCAAAGTGGGTTTTAATATAGTTTTCACTCATTACAAGACAATAACATTTAATATCCTTGAGATATTTTTTTGTAAAATCTTTTTCCCTGTCAAAAGGAATGTATACCCCTTCAATAATAAGATTTTGTTTGTTTTCTATGGCTGTCTTGATCATTTCACGAATAATAGGCCACATATAATCTGTAAGTTCTTTATCATTTTCTAAGGTAAGTTTAGTATAACCGCTGCGAATTAATCCCATTTTTAAGTGATCTATTGATAGATATGGGTATTTATATTTTTCTAATAGCTTTTGAGCTAAAAAAGTCTTACCTGTGTGTGAAGCTCCAGTAATTATAACAATCATTTTTAATAGTCAAAAAGAAATAGTTTGTGAATTTATCAAACAGAAATTGAGATCTCATAATATTAAATATTTCATAGAAATTATCATTATGATGTTTTTATTTCTCCTAGCAAGTAATCAATGTTTTTTATTCCTCATTGTCCTTGTTGCCATTATAGGAAGTTAGCCAAATATTCGGGTCTGTATGAAAATTTTGGTTTTTATCGACTTCAACATAATTAACCTCTCCCGTATTTGCATTGACCCAAATACCCGTACAATTAAAAATACCGATTTTATGAATATATGTTACCGTTGAAAATATATAACAATCATCATAAACATAGTATAATGGGTATCCTTCTTTCGATTTAAGTTTTATCTTATCTTGATTTTTGACAGCATAACCTAAATGTATTTGGTAAGCCTCTTCTAACTTTATATTTTTCGTAGCTTCCCACGCTTGAAATTCTTGCGAATACTGATTATAAGGTATCGCTTTATTTTTATCTATTTGCGTTGTAAGGCTCTTGTAGTTTTTGCAACCCAACAAAAGCAATGCTAATACTAAATATTTGATATGATTCTTCATTATGATGTTGTTTATAGGGTTCTTCGTTAGTGTTTTATTCTCCCCCTGCTGGCGCGAGCGTGTCGCTCGTGCTTTATCAATAAGGATTTAAAACATTACCCCTTACTTGCTTAACCAATGTTTAAACTCACTTGTTAATTTTTTCTCTTTGAGTTTGGAAAGTGGCATCTTCCTTCCTGATAACGTGTTTCTTGTATTCCAACAACTTTTCACGGCAAAAGAAAGAAAATAAAATGAATTTCACAAACTTCCGCTAAGTTTTCTACTAATTTTGCTAATTTGCCATTTTTCTCACAAGGCAACTGCTAATAGAAGGACCGCCCTAAAGCCTTCTTAATATTATCCGTACAGAAGGTTAAAAATGTTAATTCTCTTGACAAACAAACTGCAAAGCACTACCTTTGTAGCGGAGAATTGATAAAAGCATTGCCTATGAAACATCTTGCAATGTAGGCATATAGGTCAATAGAGTGATAACCTATGGCTTCCTACAACAACATTACTAAAAGTATCACTCTCAAACTTAATTACAACCACTTCGTCAAAGTCCTCAACACCTGCAGTGCCACGTCTTTGACGAAGTTTTCTATTTCCTAAAAATTGCTATTTAAAAAAAACTTTGTACTTTTGCGCTTTACTAAAACTGATTGATTATGTCTTGGTTTAAAAGAACAGCAAAAGGAATACAAACCTCTACTGAGGAAAAGAAAGATATCCCTAAAGGATTATGGTATAAATCACCTAGTGGTAACATCGTGGAACAAGATGAGTTGGCCACCAACTTTTATGTAAGTCCTGATGATGGTTATCACGTGCGCATAGGCAGCAAAGAGTACTTCCAAATATTGTTTGATAACAACGAATTTCAGGAACTCGATGCCAAAATGACCTCTAAAGACCCGCTGAATTTTACGGATACCAAAGCCTACACCCAGCGTTTGGAAGAAGCTACCCAAAAAACAGATCTCAAAGATGCCGTTCGCACTGCCGTAGGTAACTCTAAAGGCAAACCTATAGTTATAGGTTGTATGGACTTCGCTTTTATCGGGGGCTCTATGGGAAGTGTGGTAGGTGAGAAAATTTGCCGTGCTATCGACTATGCTATCAAACACAAATTGCCTTTCTTGATGATTTCTAAATCGGGAGGCGCCCGAATGATGGAAGCTGCCCTTTCACTAATGCAAATGGCTAAAACCTCTATCAAACTCGCACAGCTCGACGAAGCCAAACTTCCTTATATTTCTCTCTGTACCGACCCTACAACCGGAGGGATAAGCGCTTCATTTGCAATGCTTGGCGACATCAATATTGCCGAACCAGGTGCCCTCATAGGCTTTGCAGGTCCGCGCGTAGTGAAAGACACCACGGGGCAAGACCTTCCAGAAGACTTCCAAACCGCTGAGTTCTTACTCGAACACGGCTTCTTAGACTTCATCGTAAACCGCAAAGAACTCAAAGACAAGGTAAATCTCTACATCGACTTGGTAATGAACCGCCCAGTGAGATAAAGGGTAACCCCAAAAAGACCAATAGTAATATGAACACACTTGTCTTAAACAAAAATATTAATTTTGAAGAGTATCAACAAATAGTTGATTACTTTGCTACCATAGGGATTGAGGTAACCAATCCTTATAAATATCCCTCTCTAATTACTAATGAAGATAGAGAAGCAATTGCTTTAGCTCGCGAAGATGTTAAAAATGGCAATTGGATTGATGGAGAAGAATTGTTTGAGACTATTAGAAAAAAATATGTGAGTAAAATGGTCGGGTAAGGCAAGAACAGAATTAGAAAACACTTTAGACTTTTGGAGTGAAAAGAATAAATGTTACTCAAACTGACAAAATAACTGTAAACCAATTTTAGGACGTGACACTTGTTACCTCTTACCTCTTACCTAATAAAAATGACAACATTCAAAGCACCCAGTAATATCGCCCTGGTAAAATATTGGGGCAAAAAGGGAGAACAACTCCCTGCAAACCCCTCTATTAGTTTCACACTTACGCATTGTTATACCGAGACTTCTATCGATTACGAACGTAGAAGTGAATCTTCTATAGCTTCTGGCGATTCTTTTTCTTTTAACTTTAGCTTTGAAGGACAACCTAAACCGTCATTTCACCCTAAAATCAGCACTTTTTTTGAGCGTATCCTCCCTTACCTTCCTTTTTTAAAGGATTATCACTTCAATATTGCCTCTCATAATTCATTCCCACATAGCAGTGGCATTGCCTCCTCGGCGAGTGCTATGGCAGCGCTTTCGGTATGCTTGATGAAAATAGCTAAAGAATTAGGCGAAACTTATACTGAAGAAGCCTTTTGGCAAAAAGCGTCTTTCTTAGCGCGCTTAGGTTCGGGTAGTGCTTGCCGTAGTGTAAAAGGCAGTATTGTAGTATGGGGTGAACACCCTGCTATTGCAGGCAGTTCGGACGAATATGGCATTACCTACCCCCTACCCGTTCACGAAGTTTTTCAAAATTACCAAGATACTATCTTGCTCATCGACCGCGGTCAGAAGCAAGTGAGCAGCACTGTTGGGCATAACCTTATGCACGGTCACCCTTTTGCCGAGGCGCGTTTTACACAAGCTAATAAGAATATCAACCAACTCGTTAGCTGCTTTGCCTCTGGTGATATTGAGCATTTTATGGAGATTGTAGAAAGTGAAGCCCTCACCCTTCACGCGATGATGCAAACCAGCATTCCATACTTTATCTTGATGCGTCCTAACACCTTAGAAGTCATTCAGCGTGTGTGGCAATACCGCAAAGACACCAAAGTACCGCTCTGCTTCACCCTTGATGCAGGTGCTAATGTGCACTTGTTATACCCTAAAACTTCTATTGCAGAAGTGCAAAAGTTTATTGCAGAAGAATTAGCGCAATTCTGTGAAGGACAGCACTACATTCACGACGAAGTAGGTCAGCTTATTTGAGATAGCAGTATAGGTAAGGCACTTTTGTCAATCTCTTTGCTGGCAGTGAGCAAGGTTACCACTTTGTGTGTTTTCAGCGTTTCGCAAAAAGCCAGAAAATCCACATTGTGTTTTAGTTCTTCAGTATAATCTTTTTTAAAAGCGTCAAAATCACCATCTTGGTGATAGCGTTTGCGCAATTCGGTGCTTGGGGCGATTTCCTTTGCCCAAAGGTCTAAAGCAAGTGCTTCTTTTTTAATGCCGCGAGGCCAAAGGCGGTCGGCAAGTACTCTAAAACCATCGTTAGGGTCGTTTTCTTCATATACGCGTTTGAGATGTATTTCCATTGTTTATCTGTATTAGTTTGTACAAAGTTCGTACAAAGGTAGTGAAAAAAGTAAATATTTCGTACTTTTGCCGCTGATTTTTCAATATAAACAATGACTGCCCACCCACAACATCTTCTCAAACGCCTTTTAATTTGGCGTGTAAAACATATTTCCGATAGGCATTTTATCCTCATTCTCAGCGGGGTAATAGGTATTGCTACAGGCTTAGCGGCTTTGGCAATGCGCTCGTTCACACACCTTATTCAGTGGCTGTTAGACGGCAAACTCGCACAAACAATTACCTACGGATTTTACTTTATCCTCCCGATGTTGGGTTTTGCCATTGTCTATTTAGTAAAAAAATACGTAATACGTCACGATGTAAATCACGGAATTCCCTCAATTCTCTATGCAGTAGCGCATCAAAAAGGGATAATGAAGCGTTTTCAGGCGTATGGGAGTATTCTCACAGCACCTATCACTATTGGTTTTGGGGGTTCGGTAGGGCTCGAAGGACCTATGGTAGTAACAGGAGCAGGCATTAGTTCTAATATCTGTAGATTTTTTCACATCAACCAGTCAAACCGAATGTTGCTTTTAGCGTGTGCCTGTGCAGCGGCTTTGGCAGCTATCTTCAAAGTGCCTATTGCAGCCATATTGTTTGCTATCGAGGTTTTTGGCTTGGATTTAACGCTTTCATCGCTCATTCCGCTGTTTATCGCTTCTCTCTGCGGGGTATTCACCTCTTATTTTTTCTTTGGCAGTGAAGTGCTAATCCCAATGACGATCACACGCGCTTTTTCATTGCAAGGCATTCCGTTTTACATTCTTTTAGGGGTCGTAGGCGGACTGATGTCGGCTTATTTTACCTATATTTATGAGAAAATCAATGCTTTTTTCAAAAAACTATCTTCTCCTTGGCTGCGAATTGTGGTAGGTGGAGCTCTTTTGGGGTTGCTTATCTACATAATGCCACCGCTTTACGGCGAAGGACACGAGATTATCAATCATTTGAAAGAAGGTCACCCCGAATTATCACTGAGTAGCAATATTTTCGGTTGGGATTTATCCAATGCGTGGGTGATTATCCTACTTTTGGCGGGACTTACCTTTGCCAAAGTCGTTGCTACCTCACTCACCTTTGGGGCAGGAGGCGTTGGGGGAATCTTTTCGCCTATGTTGTTTATGGGCGGAGTGATGGGCAACTGCTTAGCACGGATTATCAACGAATTTCCTATCTTGGGCTACAAAGCGGCTTTGCCTAACTTCACTTTGGTGGGAATGACTGCCCTGATGACGGGTGTATTGCACGCACCCCTTACAGCCGTTTTTCTCATTGCCGAAGTAACTGGAGGTTATTCGCTATTAGTCCCCGCGATGCTCACCGCTGCGGTATCGTTTTCGGTAGCCAAATATTTCAATAAATATTCTATTTACACAATGGAATTAGGCAGAAAAGGAGAGCTCATCTCCCAAAATAAAGACCAATCTATACTCACTCTAATGGACTTCGA
The DNA here is from genome assembly GCF_937936315.1 of uncultured Capnocytophaga sp. GTDB lineage: Bacteria > Bacteroidota > Bacteroidia > Flavobacteriales > Flavobacteriaceae > Capnocytophaga. The sequence goes on from NZ_CALGWU010000024.1 coordinate 96,349, forward strand.
CCAAGTAGTGGAACACAATTTCACCCCCGTATATACCGATATGAAACTCCGCGAGGTAGTGTACAATGCGGTGCGCGAATCAAACCGCAACATCTATCCTGTACTCGACCGCGAAACAGGTACACTACAAGGCGTAATCCTGCTCGACGACATTCGGCACTTAATTTTCGAAACCGATTATTACGACAAGATTCCTGCCGTAGAACTAATGCAAAAACCACCTGCCATCATAGAAATGGGCAAGGACAAAATGAGCACTGTAATGGATAAGTTTCAACACACCGGTGCGTGGAATCTACCTGTAGTAAAGAACGGCAAGTACGAAGGCTTTGTTTCCAAATCAAAATTACTGAGCATCTATAGGCGAAAATTAATCTACTTCACCCAATAAACATTGCTTTTTCAAAATAATTGTATAACTTTGCGATTTTAGAATATCAGTTATAAAAAAATGATTGTAAATTTCAGTATACAGAACTTTGGTTCTATAAAAGATAAGCAAACGCTGTCGTTTGAAGCCGATGCCTCTCAGCATTTAGAAGATACTTATGTAGTGCATACAGCAGGTAAACGATTGTTGAAGTTAGCGCTTATCTATGGCGCCAATGCTTCAGGGAAAACAACAGTCCTTAAAGCCCTTGATTTTTTAAGAGATTTGGTGGTAAACCCTAAGGAGAAAAAGACACATATTTTGCATTTTGACCCTTTTTTGTTTGATGCTCAAACCCCTCTGCAACCTACCCAGCTCTCTATAGAATTTGTACACGAGGAAGTTTGCTATCAGTATGAAGTAGCTTTCACTCACCAAGCAGTCATTTCAGAAGCCTTATATATAGATACTTTTGAGAGAGTACTAGTATACAGTCGTACTACTGATATAGCGGAACAACTCACCAAAATTAGCTTTGGCGATAAGATAATCCTTGATAAGAATGCCCAACAAGTATTGGAACTCAATACCTTGTGGAATAATACCGTATTGGGAGGTTTTTTAAAGACAAACATCAATCTTGAAGAATTTAGACGAGTAGCCGATTGGTTTGGGAATTATTTAAAATCTATTGTAGCACCTCAAACAAGGATAGACACTCTTATTACAAATAAAATAAAGATAAAAGAAATAGATAAAATAGATGTAATAGGGATACTTAGAAAGGCTGATTTCAATATATCTGACATTGTCATAAAAAATAATCCTGAAGATGATATATCAGACATTTTTGATGCTTTCAAAGGTAGAATGGAATATGTAAAAGTACCTATTGTTCAACATACTATTAACAATACTCATTATAATCTGTCAATGGATAAAGAATCCGAAGGCACTAAACGCTTTTATGGTTTTGCAGGGCTTTTGGCACTCCTTATCAAAACACCAACTATTTTCCCTATTGATGAATTAGAAAGCTCCCTACACCCCGACCTTTATACCCATTTCTTGCTTTCATTCTTGCAGAACGCTCAGCACTCGCAACTCATCGCTACTACCCATAACCGCGAGCTTTTAGGCGATACCGATATTTTTAGAAATGATGTAATATGGTTTACTGATAAAGGCGAAGATTGTGCAACAGAACTCTATTCTTTAGCCGATTTTGACACTTCTGCTATAAAGAACATACTCAATGCTTACAAAATAGGAAAATTCAGTGGGATACCCCGTTTGTCTGACACTTTTATCAATTTGGAACAATGAGAAAAGGAAGAAACATACCCACCAAGCAATCCTTTGCTGTAGTAGTAGATGGCGAAACCGAATATTGGTATTTGCAAATGCTTAAACACAATGAACCTAATATCCTTTTCAGTATAACACCTAAGATTCTACAGAAAAAGAATATCGACCAGCAATATGAATTAGTTACAGAATTATCAGAAGAGGAATATGACAAAGTTTTTTGGATAGTTGATTTAGATGTCTTACTAAAAGAAGAGCGAGAAAAGAAAAATAGCACCTCATCTCTACGACAATTTTTAAACTATTACAAGAGTCTTTCAAAGCAAAACAAAGTAGTAGTGATAGTGAATAATCCTTGTTTGGAATATTGGTTTTTATTGCATTATAAAAAGACTAACAAAGTGTTCACCTCTTGTGCTGATGCTGAAAAGCAAGTAAGCCAACACTTGCAAGGCTATGAGAAAACAGAAAAATTCTTTAAGAAAGATAATGATATTTACAAACAACTAAATCCGTATCTTCAAACAGCTAAAAAAAATGCTACTGCTTTAGGAAGTTTTGATACTTATAATCATTCAAAAGCAATGTGCGAAATGCCTTTGCTATTTAACACCTTACAACTATGAACCCAGAAATTGTACAAAAATTCTCAGATAAGTTTCTCCCCGAAGAAAAGGAAATCATAGCCCTTATCGAAAGACCTACTAATGGAGCAAGTTATTATAACGGAGCTTGGGTGCCTTCTAACGACCCTTTAGCTTACATAGATGTAGAAACAGGAGAACTTTTTTATAAAAACACTCGCATAGAATGGCTCGTTGAAAAAGATTGGAAACATTTCTTTCAGGCACAAAAGGCATTTCGCCTAAAAGTACGCTCTATAAAACCCGAAAACGCTTCTAAAGTTTTCCAACACACATTTATGTTGGTCGAAATAGTAGAGGAGAATGTAACAGAACCTCGTTTTGAGGCTATTTTAGAAGAATATAATACCGAAGTAACCTATGAAGACGATGATTTTTCGCTGGAGTTGAACAAAATATACGGCAGTTTCGAAGGAGGAATGTATTATGAAGAGGAAGAAGATGGGCTTTCACTAAATGTTCATACCGATGATATTGAAAAACTAAAAGAACTCCTAAACCTTTTTAGGCAAACAGCCCTTGCCAACTTCAAAGCGTGGATAGAACATCTCAAAACCTTTGCAGCCGAAAAACTTACTGATTTAGCCAACGAATGGCAAAAAGAAGAAGATGCCAATGCTCCTGAGATTACTCCTAAGCACTTTGCTGAGCGTATGAGTATAACAGAGTTAGTTCTCTTTGCTGATGAGCGTTTCTGTATCTATTTTGACGACGACGATATGTTCTGGGGGCACGCCATTACCGTATATGGCAACCTCAACGGCGAGCTAAAAGAGGCTACTATCGAGGGGTAGAATGATAAACAAAGAAATAAACCCTATGAACTCACAGTTTCTCATATACCAAAACCAAGAAGGAGAACTATACAGAAACTCAGTTGTTGCAAAATTTGCAACAACTGCCACCGATGGTAAAAACTATCAGGTAGAATATTACAATCTTGATGTGATCATCTCAGTAGGTTATCGAGTAAAATCAGAACAAGTCCATAGAAAAATCAGCTCAAGAGTATGAAAAATACCAAACTAAGCAACGCCAAATAGAACGTGAAAACAGCCTTAAAGAATTGGAGGACGACCTCAAACAATTAACAAATTAATCCTTTTCTTCCTTAATCTAAAAAACAGTGATTTCAAAAAATACCATAGATAAAGTATACGACCAAATGCGGGTGGAGGAAGTCATTGGCGACTTCGTCCAACTCAAGCGCGCAGGGTCTAATTACAAAGGATTGAGTCCGTTCTCTAACGAGCGGACGCCCAGCTTTATGGTTTCGCCCGTAAAGCAAATATGGAAAGACTTCAGTAGTGGCAAAGGCGGGAATGCTATTGCCTTCCTGATGGAACACGAGCACTTCACTTACCCCGAAGCCATTCGTTATTTGGCTAAAAAATACCATATCGACATTGAGGAAACCGAGCAATCTACTGAAGAAAAAGCACAAGCCGATGAGCGCGAGAGCCTCTATATCGTCTCAGAATACGCCCAACAATATTTTCAGGACACCCTTTTCAATACCGAAGCCGGCAAAGCTATCGGTATGACCTATTTCAAAGAGCGCGGTTTTACTGAGGAAACCATCCAAAAATTCCGCTTAGGCTTCTCCCCCGATGAGTGGACAGCCTTCACCGATAACGCTCTTGCCAAAGGCTATCAGTTAGAATTCTTAGAAAAAACCGGACTCACCATCGTCAATGGCGACCGTAAGTTCGACCGCTTCAAAGGGCGCGTGATGTTCCCCATTCACTCTATGAGCGGACGCGTATTAGGCTTCGGGGGGCGTATCCTCACCAACGACAAGAAACAAGCCAAATACCTCAACTCTCCCGAAAGCGAGATTTACCACAAGAGCAAAGTGCTGTATGGCATTTTCTTTGCCAAACAAGCCATTGCGAAAGCTGATAACTGCTATCTGGTAGAAGGCTATACCGATGTGATTCAGATGCATCAAAAAGGCATCGAAAATGTGGTAGCTTCCAGCGGAACAGCCCTTACGCAAGACCAAATCCGTCTCATTCACCGCCTTACCCCCAACATCACAGTGCTGTACGATGGCGATGCTGCAGGCTTACGGGCTTCTATTCGCGGGGTCGACCTCATCTTGGAACAGGGTATGAATGTGAAGGTCTGCACCTTCCCCGATGGCGATGACCCCGATAGCTTTGCACGCAAAACCGCCTACGAAGACCTTGTGCTATACCTCGAAAACAACGCTACCGATTTCATTCGCTTCAAAGCCTCCCTCCTAATGCAAGAGGCACAGAACGACCCTATCAAAAAAGCCGAAACCATACGCGATATGGTAGAGAGCATCTCCAAAATTCCCGACCTTATCAAGCGGGAAGTATATGTACGTGAGTGCGCTAGCATTATGGACATCTCGGAACAGGTGCTCTTCTCTACTTTGGCGCAAATTCTCAAAAAGGACTTTTATGAGGGGCAAAAAGTAGAGCGCAAGCAAAAAGCGGCGATGCAGGTAGTGCAAACGCCAGAAGAAACCCAAAAACGCACCGTAAACCGCTTAGAAGTCTTGGAGTACGACCTCATCAAAAACCTTTTGCTCTACGGTAATAGAGAATGCGTATTCACCGATACCATACTCGTGGAAGAGGAAGACGGCAGCCTTAAAGAGGAGCAAGTACAGCAAACACTGAAAATTTACGAAAAAATATTCCTCGAACTCCAAGAAGACGAAATAGAGCTCGCCAACCCCGATTTCAAACAAATCTACGAACTGCTGATGGGCAAACTCAGCGAAAACCCTAATTATGACGTCAATCGCATCGCCAACGAGTTGCCTATAGAACTAAGTGAAAAAGTATCGGGGATGTTGTTAGACGACGAAAACAATCAGCTACACGATTGGAGCAAACGCGACATCGTCCCCAAAGCAAAAGACGCTCATCTTGAAACTATTGTAGGCGATATCATTCTCAATATTAGGAGTTTGTTAGTACACCACCTCATCCAAAGTCTTACACAGCAAATGGCGCAAGCTAACGAAGAAGAAAAGAAAGAACTTTTAGAGAACGTAATGAACTACATCCAGTTGCAAAAACTCTTAGCCAAACGCCTCAATATCGTAGTAAATTATTAATCATTTTTAATGAGTTTGAGACTCTCTTACCTCCTATCTCTTACCTCTTACCTAAATATCGCCAGCTTTTTTCTTAGAAAAATATCACTTTGGAACGATTTTAGCTACACATTTTTGCGAAAAGCAGAAAATTATCTTTTTTATGAAACGCCTATTATTCTTTAGCGTATTGAGCGCTCTCCTTTTTGCAGCTTGCAACGATACTAACAATGACAAAAACAACACCTATTTGCCCCCTTCAGTAGGTCCTATCAACAGCGTAGCTGTGGTGATTGACAACGACTTATGGGAAGGCACTGTAGGCGACACCATTCGCCGTTACTTTGCAGCACCTATAGACGGGCTACCTACCGAAGAACCTACTTTCACCCTTCACCAAGTACCCCCTCAAGTGTTTGAAGGCAATACACGCAACAGTAGAAACGTACTGATTGTAAACCGTGACAACGAGAAAAAAGCTTTCGTAAAAGAAAACCTCTTTGCCAAACCACAAGTAGTGTGTATTGTACAAGGAAAACAAAACCGCGACATCGCTTGCAAGGTAGAAGAATACCACAAAGAATTAGTAAACGAGTTTAGAAACAACGAAATGGCCGAAACTCGCCGCCGTTTTGCTAATGCCCTTAGCAAAGACAAGCAAGTTGAAGAAACTTTAGGCGTTAAATTCACTATGCCTGCTGTGTACGGCGTAAAAAAATATGGCGACAACTTCTTCTGGATTGAACGTAATATCAAAGGCGGTAAAGCGAGCATCATTCTCTATGAAATGCCCCTTGGCAGTATCCCTACCGATGAGGAAGGACGCGCCAAAGCCATTGTGAAAATGCGTGATTCTATAGGCGAAAAATATATCCCAGGACCCGAAAAAGGTATGTATATGGTTACCGAAACCTACCTTGCTCCTAGCATCAGCGAAGTGACAATAAAAGGACATAAAGCTATTGAAAGCAAAGGTTTATGGGAAGTAAAAGGATTTGCCCTTGGAGGTCCCTACATCAACTACATCATTGAAGATAAAGCCCATAACCGACTTCTAGTAGCCGAAGGTTTCCTATATGCTCCAGGAGTCGCCAAACGCGATATGCTCTTTGAACTGGAAACGATTATCAAATCAATTGAATTTACTCGTTAGTAACTAACTATGAAACACTTTACAGAACGTTACTCCCGCGAACAATTTCAAACTAAAAGTGACATCCTAAGCACTTATCACTCATTAGATAGAAAAATTAATTACTCCCCTTATCTTTTGAGAAGCCTAAATGATTTTCAAAAAGCTTACTTCTTTGCAAAATTTGATAAAAAAGAACTCCCTACAGAACTTTGTGTACGTAGCGCAAAGTTTAACTTCGCTTTACAAGTATGGGAAGTAGCCCAAAAACTCACTCAGCAATGGTACCCTTTCCATCTCAATCATGAATGGGTAAAAACTAAAGACCCTCTAAAAAAATTAGTTTTTACCCACAACAAAAGAGCTGAAGCTGAAAACTATTTTAAAGAAATGCTCATCGCCCTATGCGACAGCCCGCTAATCATATCTTCTGAAAGCATTCATTTCTCCCAAAATAACGAGACCTTACAACTGAACGCTTGTGTAAATGAACCCGAAATCAACAACAACATTATAAATAAAATTGCTGACCAATATCGAAACAACAAAACATCTTACTTCTTCAATCAATATAACTGTAGGTTTTCTTATGATGAGATAAAAGACTTTTTTGTATATTGCGATACCGAACTTTTAACTCTCCTCTACGCCAAAGAAACAACCCCTACCCTCACAAAAGAAGAAAATAAACTCTTTAATGCTGTAGATAATTTTGATTGGAAAAATATTGAAAAAACAGTCTCCGAAGGAACAAACATCAACTGCATCAACCACTTAGGATGTACTCCCTTTACCCAATTATTCGATTCTGCTACTTGCAAAATAGCCGAAAACACACCCAACGCTAATGAAGATCTAATTGTACAGCAAACTATCTCTTTAGCCGACAAAATGCTTTCATTAGGTGCTGATATCAACTTCTTTGGTTATGATGGCATCAATGCGCTACAAGTTACCTCATATACTCACAACCCTAAACTGATGAAATATCTACTCAGTAAAGGCGCTAATCCCAATATCAATTATTTCTTAGAAGATGGTGACTACTCCATTATTTCCTCAGCGTTAGACAATATCCTAAGTGACTATGGCATTGAAATAAACGAAGATGAAAAAACAAATTTAGACGCTTGTAAAAGTTTGCTAATAGACGCAGGAGCTATTCGCGAAAAAAACTAAATTCTAAAATCCAAAAATTTCTTCATTATTCATTGTTAATTATTAATTGTTTTATACCTTTGCACCACAAACAAGTAATAGCTAATAGGTAACACTTTACCTCTTATCTCTTACCTCTTAACTAATAGAAATTATGCTAAGTATATTTTTAGGAATGATAGGAACCGGTCAAATCCTTATCATTGTAGCTATTGTATTATTGCTCTTCGGAGGCAAAAAAATCCCTGAACTAATGCGCGGTTTGGGCAGTGGCATTCGCGAGTTCAAAGACGCCGCTAAAGACCCCAACGAAAAGAAACCCGAAACTAACAACTCTGAAAAATCAGAAAATTAGTAAATTTGCTAATCGGCAAATTGACAAATCAAAGAAATTAACACTATGATTTTAACAACAACCCCTACCCTCGAAGGACAACCTATCAAGCAATATTTAGGCATCGTTACCGGTGAAACCATCATCGGGGCAAATGCTATTAAAGATTTTATGGCTGGACTTACCGATTTCTTTGGCGGGCGCTCTACTACCTACGAGAAAGTCCTTATCGAAGCCAAAGAATCTGCCCTTGCCGAACTCCAACAACGCGCTGCCCAAAAAGGCGCTAATGCGATCGTTGGCATCGACCTCGATTATGAAACCGTAGGCGCTAATGGCGGTATGCTAATGGTTACTGTCAGCGGCACAGCTGTAGTTATCTAATTAGCAAATTCACCAATGAGTAGCGACACTCTCTAACACCTAAAACCTAACCCCTGAAACCTATTTCCGACAAATTAGTGAATTGGTATGCCACTGCCCAGCGCGACTTGCCTTGGCGTGGCACTACCGACCCTTATAAGGTGTGGCTCTCCGAAATTATTCTCCAGCAAACGCGTGTCGTACAAGGGCTGCCCTACTACCAGCGCTTTATCAGCAACTATCCCACCATCACCGATTTGGCAAATGCCCCCGAAGAAGAAGTCCTCAAACTATGGCAGGGCTTAGGTTACTACTCCCGCGCCAAAAATCTACATCACACCGCCCAATACATCGCTACCGAACTGGGTGGTATCTTCCCAAAAACCTATAAAGAACTCGTAAAACTCAAAGGCATAGGCGACTATACAGCCAGTGCCATCGCCTCTTTTTGCTATAACGAACCCTGCCCCGTAGTCGATGGCAATGTATACCGCGTGCTCTCACGTGTGTTTGGCATCGCAACCCCTATCAACAGCACTCAAGGAGCAAAAGAGTTTAAAGCCTTGGCACACGAGTGTTTAGATAAAGCCAATGCAGGTGTTTACAACCAAGCAATAATGGAGTTTGGCGCACTGCAATGCACTCCCCAGAGTCCCGATTGCGCTAATTGCGTATTGCGCGACCATTGTTGGGCATTCCACCATAACAAGGTAAACGAATTACCCGTAAAACTCAAGAAAATCACTATCAAAAAACGTTATTTCAACTACCTCGTATGGTTAAACCCCTACGGACAAACCCTCTTACAAAAGCGTGAAGGCAAAGATATATGGCACGGACTCTATGAGTTCCCGTTACTCGAAACACACGCTCCCGCCACTGCCGACACCATAGCTGCTGCTCACCCCACAGCTACCGTGAGTTTGTACAACGAAACACCTGTAATCCACAAACTCACACACCAGCATATCTACACTTCTTTTTGGATTATCACCACCCCCGAACCCCTTGACAACAGCATACCCATCACCGATATACACCGCTACCCTGTATCGGCACTCACCGCAAATTTCATCACCAAATTTTGGAAGCAGAAAAAATAGAAATTATTTTATACCTTTGTAGGCTGAATACGAGAGAATTAAAAGATTTTAAACCAACTATTTTTATAAAACTGTCCGCAAAGTCTTAAAATTGTATTAGCACCTTTACACTTTGCCAAAGTTTTTAATTGCTCGTCGTGCTACGACCTTTGGCAAAGTTGACTCCCCTGATATTCAATTGCTTTTACAGCGCGTAGTGTAGGAAAGCCAGCGATAGCTGGGTGTTACAATAGAGTTATTTATACAAGCTCGCGCCAGCGGGGGAAAATGTAATCGTGATAAATTTATTAGATGAACTAGGAAAAATAATAAAGTAACTTGTGATGGGGACTCTTTCAAAAATTTATGTAAAAAATGATAATATAGATAATATTATTAATGAGTTTAAAACTTTCTATTCTATAAAAAGAATAGAATTTTTAGATACTCCAAAGTGGTGGCTCTATGCGCCCAAAGAGACTATTATTATTTCATCTGAATATGAGAACTGGATAGAAATAGAGGTGCAATTCAATTATTCACTATACATTTATGATGAGTTCTTGAGAAGGTTGTCAGAGAAGTATCAAACTATTATTTTATTAGTATATTATCAATCAACAACGGGAGAAGGTAGAGTGGCTACATTTCAAAGAGGTAGAATGAATTTATCTATTGTTCAAAATTATGTTAGAGAAGAGAATGTAGATAAAATTATTTTGACAGATAATTTTGGTTTGTCTCTCTCTTTAAAAAAGAAATTTCAAATTCCTAATCTATATGATGAATGTTATATTTTTGACTATGATTTTATTAATTACTTTTTGGATAAAGAAGGGGTCTTTTCTCTATCAAAAGAAAAAAAACATCATTATATACATATAGAGAAAATTAATTAAAAACAAAATATTACTAAATGGAAAAGTAGCAAGGAAATCTACTAAGGAGCTTTCATTAGAGGAAGAAGCTGTTTTTTAATTTTACACAAATAAATCTTACTATAGTTTTAATCAAGCATTATTATCTGCAAATAGAACTGCTAATATATTAGAAATTGAAAAGTTACTAAATAAAGTACTTGATAAGATTCCTTCTTCTTCAGGTACATATTATCGAGGTATTAGCAAAGAAGAAATAGAAATGTTAAGTAAATATAAGATTGGTGATGAAATTACTTATAAAAACTTTTTGTCTACAAGTAGCGAAAAAGAAAAGGCAATTGAATTTTATTACTTCAATATAAATAAAACAGGGCTAGGAGGATTAGTAGAGGTGATTTCTAAAAACGGAAAAAGAATAGATAAATTTTCTGATATCACAGAATGGGAGGTCTTACATAAAAGCAAGACAATGTTTGAATTAATAGAGATTGACAAGTCCTATATATTGAATATTGATGATGTTCTTTTAGAAGGAGCTAAACCAATAAAATTAACAAAATACACTATAAAAGAAAAATAAGATGGATATAGTATTAATTAATAAAATTTATAATCAGTATCAATTAGAGTTTAAATATTCGGGAAATGAGGAATCCATTATAAATCTATTACTTAAACAAAAAGAATGGAGCTTGTTAGATGATGAACAGAAAAATATAAGACGAAAAAAATATTTACAAGATTTTGAAAAACATTTTATCTATAACGAAAAAAAAAGAGTGATTTTTTTATATGAATCTTTAGTCTTTCAAATATCTTTAAAAATAAAAGATTTGTTAGATATTATAGATACAGATACAAACATTAGTACTTTTGAAGGGGCTTTTTTCAGAATAAAATCAATGCTCTTTTGTGAAAAAGAACTTATAAATCAATATGAAAGCTTTAATAGAATAGGCCATATTCCTTATGAAATTTTTGAACCTTTAATTGAGAAAGTTGAAAATACTCAAAAGTACAAACAATATAAATTAGACAATTTATTTGAGAGATATAAAAGAATGTATGATTTATTTTTAGAAAAGCCTTATGATTGATAGTTGTAACTTTGATGTTAATAAAGAAATTAGTATCTTCATAGATACTAAAAACTATTCTAAAGTAGGCAATATGTTTAAAGATTTAGGACAATATAAAGCATATTTAAGAGAAATAGATAACTTTGATCAGCTGTATATTATCCAACAAGGAGGTAAGGTATTACAAAAGAAGATATCATTAAAAAACTTGAAAGTGCTATAGCTAAAGATGCTGAAGGAGTTTATTATGCAAAAAAACAACTTTGGCAGAAACTTGAGATAGATTCACCTGATAAACTACAAAAAGCTTGTGAAACCAAAGATTTATCTCAAAGCCCCGCTTTTGATAAATTTAGAGACATTATTTTAATAACAAAATAGGTGTATTATGAAATTTCAGAAAATAAATAAAATTGAAAATGTATTAGATTTCGAACCAAAAAATGGAAGTTATTCGTTTACAAAGGGTAATTTAAATTATTTATGTGTAAACAACAATTTTATACAAAAAGAAGAATGCCCCTTAGAACTATCTTTACGAGGAGAGTATATGTATGTTTGGTATGCCTCTTTAGAAAGGGTAGAGATATATTCTAATGAAAACACTCTAATAAGTACTATTGAAGGGGATGTTTTCTTATTAAATAAGGAAACCCTATATATAGGATACAGCCTATTAGAGCTAAATCCTTTTCAAAGCTACAGAAATTTAAAAAATCCATTTACTAATGAACTCATTTTAAAAGAAAACATTCCCTATCAGCTATATGTAGAAAAAGATATCATTATAGCTTATAGTATTTTTAAAGGAGAAATAAAACGTATCAATACCGATACAGAAACACTTTGGCAATTTACCATTGCTTCCTTAGGGGATTCTCCTTATCCTGATGAAGAGGATAAAATCGGAAAATTTTTAGGCATTACTAACAATTATCTATGGATAGTAACCAACTTAGGTCGACTTATTGCCTTAGATATACAGACAGGGGAAGTCCAAAAAGTAGCCTCTCCTCATACAACAGATGAGAAATATAATTATCATTTAAACAAGGCTTTTGGACACATTTATATAAAACAAGAAGACGGAAATTTGTATTGTATGTCATATAATATGGTTACCATTATAGATACCCAAACATTTACCATAAAAGAAGAATATAATTTTCGCGAGGAAGACCCCGAAGGAATGGGGCAATATGAATTTGTATATAAATCTTTACTCCAAGGAGATTATTTTACCTTTTTAGGTTCTAAACATAAAGAATATGGAGGGATAGGTTGGATAGGTATTTTTGATTATAAGGCGAGAAAGTTAGTATGGGAATACGAACTTCTTCCTTTTGAAGAAAGAAAAACTACTCGCAATCAGTTAGTACCATCTCAACCCTTATATATAAGTGGTAATAAATTGTATATCAGAGATGTAAAGAAAAATCTATACATTTTTGAAAGAGAAGAATAGCTTCAAAAACTTAGGGCAATATAAAGCGTATTTAGAAGTTATTGATGATTTTGAGCAGCTATATATTATCCAACAAGGAGGTAGAGGTGTTACTAGAAAAGAAGTTATTGAAAGGCTTGAAAGTGCTATAGCTAAAGATGCTGAAGGAGTCTATAGAGCTAATGAACCTATTTGGTTAAATATGAAAATTGGCTCTTATAAAAAGTTAGAAGATTTAGCAAAAACTAAAGAATTATCAACTTCTACTAAATATAGAGCATTTCAAGAAAGTATTAAAGTAACATTTTAATTTATGAAGTTTAGAAAAATAAAAGAAATCCAAAAAGTAAAAGCTTTTGACCCAAAAACAGAGGTCTATTCAGTAGATGAACCTGCAGAAGGAATACTTTTTAATGAGGTTTTTATACCTTTAGAAAATGTACCATTAGACATAATAGCAATAGGTCGAAAAATCTTCACAGTAGATGGAGCAGGGTGTTTGAAAATATGGGAAGAAGGAATACTCATAGAAACTATTGAAAACGCTGATTTATTATCTAAATCTGATAATAACCAGATTTTGAAATATTATTATGATAAGGAATGGAATAGTTATGATAATATCCTTGATTTGGAGACCAATAAGCTAATTTTAAAAGAAAGCATTCCCTATCAGCTATATGTAGAAAAAAATATCATTATAGCGTATGATATTTTCGAGGGAGAGATAAAGCGTATCAATACCGATACAGAAACACTTTGGCAATTTACCATTGCTTCCTTAGGGGATTCTCCTTATCCTGATGAAGAGGATAGAATAGATAAAATAGTAGGTATCGCAAACGGAAATCTATGGTTTTATACCAAATTGTATCGCTTAGTTGCCTTAGATATTGAAACAGGAAGTGTACAATACCATACCGATTGCTTTGGTGTTCAGTTAGATGAAGTTACTGAAAATATTTTTGCTATTGCCTCAAGTGGTTGGACAATTATAGATACCCAAACATTTACTGTGAAAGGAAATTATTTTTTCTCAAAAGAAGACCCTGAAGGAATGGGGCAATATGAGTCTGTATATAAACCTTTATTACAAGGAGATTATTTCACTTTTATAGGCTCTAAACATAAAGAATATGGAGGGATAGGTTGGATAGGTATTTTTGATTACAAGGCGAGAAAGTTAGTATGGGAATACGAACTTCTTCCTTTTGAAGAAAGAAAAGCTACTCGCAATCGTTTAGTTGCTCCCCAACCCTTATATATGAGTGGTAATAAATTGTATATCAAAGATGTAAAGAAAAATCTATACATTTTTGAAAGAGAAGAATAGAATATTTACACCTAAATCACCGTCAAGTGAAAATTTGTATTTCACATACCCAGCAGTGCCAACTCGCTGGCTTTGTGGGAAATTTAAAATACTTTGCTGATTGTTAAACAATTAATTACGTAGAACTCCCCTTAAACATACCATCACTCCTCTTCTCAATCCTATAAATTTCATCACCAAGTTTTGGAAATAGGAAAAATAGAAATTATTTTATACCTTTGTAGGCTGAATAAAGTCCTAATTTTTTATTTGATGGTCATTTGATAGAAATGCCCTTCTAAAAATTAAATCACTGATAATCAATTAGTCTTTATTTGATGGTTATTTGATAGAAAATCCCTTTTAAAAATTAAATCACTGATAATCAATTAGTTTTTATTTGATGGTCATTTGATAGAAAAGCTCTTTTAAAAATTAAGTCACTGATAATCAATTAGTTTTTATTTGATGGTTATTTGATAGAAATGCCCTTTTAAAAATTAAATCATTGATAATCAATTAGTTTTTATTTGATGGTCATTTGATAGAAATGTAAAAATATTAAAACTTATACTCTATGAAATTAACACTCTTACTCGTTATTGCTTGTATTGCCAATACCTTTGCTCAACTCTCACCACAAGCCTTAGACTCCTTACAGCAAGTGAGATATATCAAAGCAAAGTACGTATTGCACGCCGACGAAAACATTTCTTTAGCCCCAAGCAGACTTTATGTGTTAAAAGGTGAAAAATATTATGGCGAATATGTAACCAAATACGACCACCGAGGCAGCGCTCTGGAGTTTTATAGCGGAGGTTCAGAAGGTTATATACCTCACAAACGCTACAACACCTATGGCAAAGACCTGCCTTTTGAAGCCGATATGTACGAATACCATATCAAAATAGACAAAAAGCACGGCACCATCATCGACAATGGGGAAACACATCGCAATTTCCACTTCATCAAAGGCGAAAAGAAAATAAAAGTCCCCACCAACTCCCAAGGTCGCTTTATCATTTATGAGTATTTATGATAATCAATTGCTTTTAAAGTGTGTGGTGTACAGACGTTTTGCAAACGCCCCCCTAAAAACAAGCCTATTTATTCGAAATCTATTTTCGTTTAACTATAAATCAAGAAGTATAACTCTAAAAACCTTATAAAGATGATAAATCTTCTAATTAAATTTGTTTTTTATTTCTTTATGATGTCTGCTTTTTTTAAGAGCATCTATCCTATCAAATTTGATAAGGAATTAAACAAAGGAGTAAAAATCGAAAATATAGATACTATTTTTGCTCCTAAGGATATTTTTAAATATAATTGCAACTATGATGTAAAGCAATATGAAAAGCGTTATAATTATCATATTTCTAAATTTTACATCATAGGAGATGAGAATGTATTGTCTAACAATGATAGTTTAGCCACATTAACCCCTTTTTATATTGAAGGTTTGGGAGATTGTTACCCTGATAAAATCCACAAAAAATTACTTATTATACAGCGTAAGAACATAAAAAGCCAAAATAAAACAAAAATCTACAATGATGTCTTATATCCTGATATATATCAAAAAATATCTAAATATAAAGAGGGATTTGTAATAGAAGTTTATATGTCTGGCGTTAGTGGTTTTCGGTCGGATACTTATGTAAATTCTCAATATTGTATAGACAGTATTCATATTGAATCGTGGGGACATCATCAATATGAAAAGACTTATAAATACAAGAATTTTTCATTGGATAATTTTACCTATCATCACATTGATAATCTACGTGAAGAAAGCGACAAAATGGATAATAAAAAACGCAAAAAAGAAGGACTTTCCCCCATATTATAGAATTGGTTATACTAAATTCATTTCGCCACGCCCCGATAATCAATCACCTTTACAGTGCGTGGTGTACGGGCGTTTTGCAAACGCCCCTTAAAAACAAGCCTATTTTCGTTTAACTATAAATCTATGAAAAAGATTTTTTATATATTAGTAAGTATTGCTTTTATAGTTTTGGCTATTATTTTTATAAGCAAAAAGAATTCAATAAAATTAGATAACAATACCCACAAGAACCTTATTCTTGCAACTAAAAAAGTTAAATCAAACGATAAATACGATACGATTATAACTCCAAAAGATTATGATTGTAAGGAAGATTTTCACAGATATTCTAATTACCAAAAAAGATTTAATCTTTATATCTCTACTTTTTATGAAATTGATGAAGCTATAAAAACCCCCAATAATGATAGCATTGCTATATTGAGACCTTATTATTCTACACTTGGAGCAACAAATTGCCTTCCTAACAGAGAGTATGAATGGTTACTTTTGGCGAAAAAAGGCAATGATGAAGCTAAGTATAAAATCTATAAACAAGTTTTATATTCTGTTGGTTATCATAGTGTTCATTCATTATCAACTTATGAAAATGGATTTATAATAAATGTAGATATGTCTGGCAATAATTATTTTGGTTCAAAAATCTATGTAAATTCTCAATATTGTATAGACAGTATTCATATAGAATCGTGGGGACATCATCAATATGAAAAGACTTATAAATACAAGAATTTTTCATTGGATAATTTTACCTATCATCACATTGATAATCTACGTGAAGAAAGCGACAAAATAGACAATAAAAAACGCAAAAAAGAAGGACTTCCTCCTATATTATAGTAAATCAATCGCTTTTACAGCGCGTGGTGTACGGGCATTTTGCAAACGCCCAGATAAATAAAACTTTTTGCAAACGCCCCCGTTAAACCCTAATAGACAAAACAATACGCAAAATATTTTTTTGTTTTTCATTAGGTTCCTTACTATTTTTTGTTATCTTTGCACTTAAAACAAAAATACTTAATTGGATATGAAAAATAACCTGTTTTTAACTATTTCCCTGCTCATAGCATTCTCTTGCTGTGCACAAAATAGTATTAGAAGAGTGGATAATAATTATTATTTTATAGAAATTCCTTCTGGGAATGGTAATTTTGACTGTAGAGAAGATAGTACAAAGTCGTGTAATAGGTATTATGTGCTTGAAGAAACTTTCTTTTCAGATAAAATAAAACTTTTTATTGCTGAAGATAATGACTATTTCAATGAGAAATCTTCTCCCTTTGCTCTCCTTGATGCAAATCTTAAAGAAGAGCTTTTAAAGTTAGGTAAAAAGAGAGCAAAAATTCAATTTAATAACCATTTTGTCATTTTAGATACTACACACATAGAGACTATTCAAAAATGTGTTCCTATGCAAATTAAGTATCAAAAACGTAAGGACAAAACGCTTGTAAAAATAGCATTTACAAATGTTTCTCATTCAACTTTTGGGAATTATGAGTATTATATCTATCTTGAATATAAGAATAATAAACTATCTCTTTCAAAGATAGAGGAAATACCTTTTTCTGAATTGAAATTACATAAGTTTTAACAAGAATATGAGAACAATCACAACATTAGTATTCGTTTTTATCAGTACGTTTTCTTTGTTTTCACAAACATCAATAGAAAAACGCATTGATTATTGTAGAATTATAGGAAGACAAGATAGCGTAGTGTATTATGTTTCCTATATGAAAATGGGGAAAGATAGCATCAATGTATTTATAAAGAGCGATAATGTATTAGAACAGTTCTTAGGAAGACCAAGTACTGACAAAGAACTGAAACAGTTCAGAAAGGATTTCTTAAAATTGGAGCAACAAAATCCTATTATAGAAATTAATAGACAACAAATTCCTTTAAATGTAAAATTATTAGAATCTATAAGAACTTGTACCCCTACCTTTATTCTTTATAAGAAGAAAGGAGATAAAATTTTTGTAAGAATCCAATTAGAAAATTTTTCTTATGCAACTGCAGGTGAATATGATTATTTTATTAGCTTAGAATTTAAGGGGAATAAGTGTATTTCCTCAAAGATAGAAGAAGTGCCTTGGTCAAACTTAAATAAATATAAAAAAGGTGAAAAACAGCAATGAAAAATATAATCATAACCCTATTAGTTTTATTTTCATCATTAACTTCTTGTAAGGAGAAAGAAAAAGAAAATATAAATAAAAAATATCATTGGGTCGCTTATGTAAAACCTGTATCAGGATATCCTATAAGAGTTTATCGTGGAGTAGTATATGGAAAAGATGGAGCTAGTAGGTTCGGAAATGGACAATCTAATCTATTTGAAGATGATGAACCTTTCCCTCATTTTTCTATAGGAGCAGGTACATCAGGTGTTTTTGGCTCCTCAGAGGAGGAGGAAGCTAAAGGGGTTCCTACTCACTTAGATGTTTCTTGGCTTTCGTATGTAGAAAAATGTCAATATCTCTTAGAAAATCAGCCTTTAGATTCTCTGAAGATAGCTCAACTCTTAGCTGAAAAAGTATATACTCCTTCCAGATCAGAAGACATAAGTCCAACAATAGAAGAATACAACATTTCTGTAGGTTTAGCTCCTGGCGGAGTAGTCTTTGTTTGGCTACATAGTACTGCAAGGGTCATAGAAGTAGGACGTTACCAAGCAAAAAAGATAGAAGATATTCATTTTGTGACCCAAAAAGAGGCAGACGAATATTATAAAAGAACAGGAGATGTTATTTTAGATGAACACACTATAGAAGATAGGGATCATATCATAGAATTAGGACTCCCAAAAGAAAAAATACGAATGCAGCATCAACAGTGTGGGACACCTGTTACTGAACCTCTTGTTATGGACGATATTTTTAAGATTCCTTATGGATTATGGGATAGTTATCGAAAACGTTATCTCTGGAAAATGACTCTTATCACTAAGGATAAAACCAAATATATCCATTCTTATTATTATCAAGGGCTTAATCTTGAAGAAGAAATATTGTTTGGGGAACGTACTTGGGGAGAAAACCAAATAGAAAAATATAAAATTCCTGAAAAATTTCAATATACTTCTCTTATACCAAGAGCTATACCTTTTATAATATTTATAAAATGGTATGGAGATGATGGTAAACTTTATCGATTATGGAATAATTTTAATGAGGCTGAAGTAATGGATAATTTTGAAAAAGCCTTTAAAGGGCAAGAGAATCAAGTTGGTAATTTGATCATAGAGGTAAATGATACAAAAACAGGAGCTAATATACGCTTAAAAGTAGGGGAAAGAGAAGTAGAGATTTGCAATGTGGATTTACGAATTAATGAAATTGAAGAATGGCAATAATAAAAAAAAATCTATAACTTTCAAGATATTCCGGCTGGTTATGATTTGATTAAAAACTACATTTCAAATGAAACATCTCATATCTTTATTATGCTTGCTAACAATAGCTTGTAATCATCACAAAAATCTTGTTGATACAGAAAATTTTGTAGTAGATTATGATCGTGATTCTATTTTCTATCTCTTAGATGTAAAAGAAGATGATCACAATAGTAAAGAGAAGCTACTTGTAACACGCCAAATTATGGCAGGTGATTCTATTTTTGGATATAATGGATTACAACAAAATAGGGATAGAGCGTGGGATTTCTACTATGCAAATGGAGAGGAAAGTAGGTTTCGTCCGCGTTATCTTTATACTATTTTTATCGAAGAAGACAATGTTTATAAAGAAATTGTACAAATAGGCTATGTTGAATTACAATATACAATAATCCTTAGACAAGGATATGTTTATGACCGTTTTAACAATAGACCTGAGGATTGTTGTAGTCAAGGACAATATTTGCGAATAATGCGAATGAATGAAAATGATATGAATAGCAAGAGTATAAATGTTTGTTATAATAACGGAAGATGGAATGTTTTTTCAGAAGAAGAGATAAAAGTAGATTATTTCAATGAAAAACAAGATAGGAAAGTTCAATACTATATAGATTCCACTTGTGCTGGAGCTGAAGAAATCAATAATGTTTATGATTTATCTGATGGATTCTAAAAACCTGAAAAAAGTTTTATTCTAAAACTTTTTGAATATGAATAACTATAAACACAATTGTTCAGATGAAACATCTCATATCTTTATTATGTTTGCTAACAATAGCTTGCAACAACAGAGAAACTACAAATACTATCGTTTTTGATGATGAAGACAAAAAACTAACAAAAGATACTACTTACATCAGTGAAGTTTTATCGTGGCGTTCAGAATATGACAATAAATCAACAGGAAGACCTACTTGCGAAGAGGATTTAGTAACACTAACTGCAAACGACAACTACCCTCATTATTATTTAGAGTACAAAAAACAACGCTATCCCTTATATAGTTATGCTGAAATATTAAGTGTACCTATAGTATTTTGGTATGATTTATTTGAAAATAGAAGTAAAAATTGTTCTTTTGTCCTTTTTAATGGCAGTAATATAGCAGAAGGGCGATATAGTTATACCATTTTTGATATAGCTCCTAATGATTCTTTAACGGTTTCTGGTTTTTACAGAATCAATGAACGAGTGCCTGCAAATAGTAAGCAAACAAACAACGACACTCTTGCTATAATGGAATATGCAAAAATATCGTATAAAGCAACTGATTTTCTTTCCTCTTCTAATAAATTCCCCGACACAAAAGCAATTCACTATTTTTTAAGAAATGATAAATGGACGAGCCAACCAAAAAACAAAGAAGAATATCTGATAATGAAACATTATGAATTTGTAAAGGAATAACATTTATCTTTACTCTTGCTTGTATTGCCAATGCGTCACTACACTTTGTCAAAGTCCCAAACTTTGACAAAGTCTATAAACCTGATAATCAATCACTTTTAGAGTACGTGGTGTACGGGCGTTTTGCAAACGCCCCCTAAAAACAAGCCTATTTATTCGAAATCTATTTTCGTTTGACTATAAATAACGTCAGTTCGATATAACAGAACATTGATTTACAGCTTTGTAACATAATATATTCACAAAATAATTCACCATCAGGTGAAAATTCGTGAGATAATAAAAAAAATAAAGACTTTTATACACTCCCAAATTCGTGAAAATTCGTGTAATTAGTGGGAGATTAAAAATATTTTACTGATTGTTAAATAATTACTTACATCAAACTCACATTAATTAAGTTTGAGTGTAATACCTAGATGAACTACAATTAGGATTTCAATAGTAGGTTATTTCTCTTTTTACAGCAGCCATTGGCTTGCCGTTCACCATAAAGCGCTTTTCCGTCCAATTACCTTTTGCATCCCATTGATATTCATAGCTACAACGCGTAGGGGCACCTCCATCAATAACCGTTACTTGTTCTGTTGGGAAGCCCATTTTATCAGTATAAGCAAAAGTTCCCTCTAATTTATAAATTGTACTACCGTTTTGGGTTACTTCAGTAAGTTCCTTTACAATTTGGTTCTGAGCATTATAAGTAAGGAACGTGCTAATCACCACACTCCCGTTCATTCGTTCTTTGATGTTGGCAGTTATTTTGCCAGCAGCGTTGTACTCAAAACGCTCTTTTTGGATAATATCCTTCTCATTAGGAAAATAATCAGTGATTTCTATAGGGCGTTTACGCTTGTCGAACACATATTTGGTAGGATAAACCGTATGCATTTCGGCAACGACAAATCGTTTGGCTATTGCCTCAGTTTTCTTTTTATTGTACACCAGTGTACGTACCTCATTAGCAAGCAAATTGTTTTTATCCGTAATTTTCATTTCAGTTAAAAAACCCTTCTTATCAAACGAAAATGCCTGTGTACCATCTTCTTGACCATCATCTTTATATAAAGTTCTACTGACAACTTTTCCTTGCTCGTCAAAATACACTTTTTGGTGTTTGTACAAATCGTTGTTTTGGTCTAATGTAACTCCAGGCTCTAAGGACACCATTGTAGTATAGAGCATTTTCACTTTGCCCTTGAGCTGAAAAGGCACTTCTTTCGTAAACGACTGAGCCGAAAGCGCCCAGCAACAACACAAATGTAAAAAGAGAAGAATTATTTTCATTTTATGAGGTATTATCAAGCGACAAAGATATTAAAATTTCACAAATTAGCAAATCAATAAAAAATAAATTTCATCTCCAAATTTTGGTAAGTAGAAAAAAAGTTGTACTTTTGAAAAATATTTTGATTATCAACTCTATATTTATATATTTTATCAATGAACGGAACTTTAAATAAAGTTATTCTCATAGGTCGTATGGGAGATGTTGTAAAACTTACATATTTTAGCGAAGGCAACTGCATTGGTCAGTTCCCCTTAGCCACTGATGATGAGTATACTAACCGCGCTACGAACGAGCGTATGAGCAGTACCGAATGGCATACCATCATCGTGCGCAACAAGCTCGCTGAACTCGTAGAAAAATACACTCACAAAGGCGACCTTATCTATGTGGAAGGGCGCATCAAAACGCGCAAATGGCAAACGGAAGACGGCGCAATGCGCTATATGACTGAAATCCACGCTACTGATGTAACTTTCCTACCAAACCCCAAACGCGACGGGCAACCTAAACCCGCCCCAAAAACGGCTGAACCTAAGGCGTATGAACCGCCCGTAAGTACCCAGCCGCCTTTCTAAATGTGTAACGAAATAATAATATTTTGGAAACAGAACCTTTGTCGGTACTCCCTTTGATGTCCTTTTTAGACATCAATTGGAGTATCGTTATTCAATTTGCAGTGTTTGTAGTACTATTGCTGTGCTCGGCTCTCATCTCAGGAGCTGAAGTAGCTCTCTTTTCACTCACCCCTGCCGAAGTGAATACCCTCCGTGAGGAGAAAATACCTTCTAGCAATATCATTGCCAAGCTCGTAGACAACCCCAAAAAGCTCTTGGCAACAGTGCTTATTGCCAACAACTTAGTAAATATCTCTATCGTACTCCTCTTCGTAGATTTAGGCGACTTCCTCTTTGGCGGCATTACCACTCCTTGGGTGCGAACCGTACTCGATGTGGGGGTAGTAACCTTTGTTCTCTTGCTCTGCGGCGAAATTCTGCCTAAAATCTATGCCAACCGCAACAACATACAGTTTGCACAACGGGTAGGCTATTTTATCTATGTACTCGATTCAGTTTTTACCCCCATCAGCGTACCGATGAAAGCCTTTACAGTATGGATTCAGAAGCGTTTAGGCAAACAGAAAAGCAATATTTCAATAGGACAACTCTCACAAGCCTTAGAACTTGCCTCGGAAGAAGACACCACCAATGAGGAAAAGAAAATATTGGAAAGCATCGTGTCGTTTGGCAATACCGAAACGCGCGAAGTAATGGTGCCCCGCGTAGATATCTTTGCCCTTAGCGAAGAACTTTCTTATCAGGAATTGCTCAACGAAATTGTAGCCATAGGCTATTCGCGTATTCCCGTATATCGCGAGAATTTAGACAATATTACAGGGGTGATTTACATCAAAGACTTGTTACCTCACTTAGATAAAACCGACTTCGACTGGAATAGTGTGAAACGCAATGCCTTTTTCGTGCCTGAAAACAAAAAACTCGACGATTTGCTCAGCGAGTTCCAAGAGAAGAAAATACACCTCGCCGTAGTGGTTGATGAGTATGGCGGCACTTGTGGAGTGATTACCTTAGAGGATATTATCGAAGAGATTGTAGGCAGTATCAACGATGAGTTTGACGACGATGATGTAACCTACTTCAAAGTAGATGATAACACCTTTATTTTTGAAGGAAAAACAGTGTTAAAGGATTTCTATCGCATCCTCGATTTCAACGATGAAGAAGAGGCTCTTTTTGACGAAAAACGCGGTGATGCCGAAACTCTTGCCGGCTTCCTTTTAGAGATAGCAGGTAATTTCCCTCAAAAAGGCATCCCTATTCTTTTCAATAACTACAAATTCATTGTAGAAGCCTTTGATAAAAAACGCATCAAGCAAGTAAAAATCATCAGAACCCCTGAAACCTGAAACCTAACCCCTAATATGCCTAATATCAACTTACCCGAAAAACTCTATTACAGTATCAACGAAGTAGCGCAGGCATTTGGCGTAAATGCCTCGCTGATACGCTTTTGGGAAAAGGAGTTTGAGATTATCAGTCCGCGTAAAACAACCTCAGGCAGTAGGAAATTTTCAGCAGACGACATTCAAAAACTCAAGCTGATTTATCACTTAGTAAAAGAGCGCGGCTTTACCCTTGAAGGAGCGCGCCAACGCCTAAAAGAAGAAAAACAAAAAACACTCGATAATTTCGCCCTTATAGAGAAATTAGAACATATCAAGCAAACACTCATCAATATCAAAGAGAATTTAGGGGAATAAAAAACACATTGATTGAAAAATAATCATTACCTTTGCAAAAAATATCAGGATTATGAGTGTAGCAGTTTTATTACAGGAACCTGAAGTTCTAACGGACAAAAAAGGAAATTCTTTTAGGTTAATTCCAGAAGAAGAATACAACTATATGCTAAATGTTATTAGTATGTATGAAGAAGATGACCTAACAGAAGAAGACCTTAGAAAAATAGCTATTTCAAAAGAGCAATCTAAGTTAGGAATGACTTCTAAAAGTGAAGATGTTTTTAAAAGAATTCAAGAAAAAAGAGATAGAAAATGGAAGTAACTTGGACTGCAGAAGCAGAAAATAGTTTATCGGAGATTCTTGAATTTTGGGATATACACAATGACTCTCCTACTTATTCAGATAAAATATTGGCTGAAGTAAAAAAAGTATTACACGACATTGCAAATAATCCTTATTTTCTAGGGAGATATAACCAAAAATTGGATCTATATACAAGAACCATTTTAAAGGGTAGATTCATTATATACTTTTTCCCAAAGGATGAAAACATTATAGAAATCCATCACTTTAGAAGTTCCAAACAACGACCATTAGAAGAAATCTAATTTTAGTTTTTAAAATATACATAAAAACGGAGCCGCAATCCTGCGGCTCCGTTTTTTATTTGATGAATTAGATTATTGTTCAAGCTCTTTGATTTCTTTGAATTTACTTTTCCAGTTTGGTAGTGCTTCATAGTCAGCCTTTTTCCCTTTAGGTACATAAAGCACTGCATCAGCATTGATACCATTGAAAGTGTTAGCTTGTACTGCAGGAGGAGTTGTAGCTAGCACAGTTACTTTTGCCAAATTTTTGCAGTTCATAAATGCCATAACTCCTATAGAAGTTAAGGTTTCAGGTAGGATAGCTTCTTTAATAGAAGATAAAGCAAAGGCCATTTTTTCTATTACTTGTATTTTTGCACCAGTAATAGAAGCGAGTTTTTTGGTTGATTGAAATGCACTTCTTTCTATTTTAGTTACGTTGTTAAAATCAACAGAGGTAATACCATCATTGCCAGAAAAAGCACTTGCTCCTACACTTGTTCCTGTAGCAGGCATTTTGATAGCTCCTTTAGCAGTAGCTCCTGCTTTGAGGGTTACTACACCGTCATTACTTACTTCAAAAATTTCTTCTTTAGCTTTTACTGTTACAGCGATAGCTATAGTTTTGTTTTGACTATCTTTTAGGGTGATAGTAGCCGTACCAGCAGCTAATCCTTTGATGAAGATAGCTTTATGAGGAGTATCTAAGTGATTGATACGAGTGCCGTCTTTTACTTCGGCTGTAGCTATAGTAGCTGCTGAAGAAGTAACAGTATAATCAGGGTTTCCGGTGTTGATACGGATTTCAGTAGTAGCCTCAGCTTCTACTTCGGTGTCAGTTTTAGCTACTGTCAGTTCAGCAGCGCTAACAATTACTTTGAAAGTAGTAGTTTGGCTGTCTGTATTATCCTTTACAATTACTTGTGCAGTACCTACAGTAAGGGCTTTTATGCGTAGGTTTTCACCCTCAGGGTTACCGGCTACTATGCGCTCTTCTACTGTAACGGTAACGCTACCTGCCGGAGTGATAGTAAAAGAAAGACGTGCGCCTTTGTCTTTTGCATTTAAGATTCTATTTACTTTATCTTCTCCGTTTATAAGAGTAACTTCCTGATTTTCTACAGAAAGTCTTTCACTAGGGTCAATGTTACTTTCTATAGTTACTGCTATGGTAGCTTTTTGTCCTTTAACATCAGCTACTGTTAAGGTAGTTTGTCCTTCAGCTATTGCTGTGATTTTCACGTTGTTTTGCTCAATTGCTGCTGTGGCAATGTTTTTATCGGCGCTCTCTACCTTATAACCGCCATTGCCCGCTGTGATGCGCACGATAGCGCTTTCAGTTTGCTTTACGGTTACTGCCGATTTCTCTAAGGTAAGTCGCTGAGGGGCTTGTTCGCCACCATTGTTGTCATCTTTTTTACAAGCTGTAAAAAGAAGGGCTATCAAGGCAAGCCCTAAGGTTAAAAATCTGAGGTTTTTCATAAAAAATATATATAAAATTAAAATTAGACTCTATGGGTTAGTTTTTTGTCAATTATCAATTGTAATAGGGCACTACTATTTTTAGGGTTTTACCGCGCAAAACTACTTCTTGGGTAGCGGTACGCACTTCTTCTACATAAAATTTAAGGTTTTCGCGAGTAGCTACTCCTCCTAACTTCTTGTATTCGATAAGCAAATTGATATAAGTGCCCGCTACCGGATGCTCAATAGGCGGAATTTTGTAATACCAATTGTTAAGCGCATTGACATTAGCGCGCCCCGAAAAGAAAGTGCCTGTGGTAGGGTCTTTAACAATACGTGCTGGGTTAATAGCTTGGCTAAGTGAGCGACTGGTGTTCTGGTATACGCCCAACTGATTGAGAAAGCCTTTTTCATCTATACAACGCACTTTCACTTTCAGCTCTTTTGGGGCGAGTCCTGCCGAGGTAGCGGTGAGGGTGGCTACCCCTTCGGCTTTGCCTCTTATCTCTACAATTCCATTACTACCATTCCAAGTAACTTTCATCACCTCATCGGGGTCGGTAGTGGTGAGGCTCACAATATCGCCGCCTCCTAAGCGTATGGTTTTATTGATATCGGTAGGGGCAAGGGTTACTTCATCAGCTGAAAAACTGAGTTCGTTAGGACGGACGCTAATCTCCAAGCGCGCGGTTTGGTCGTGTGAATGAATGATTGCATAAGTAGTTCCTTGTTCTTGAAAACTCTTTATCTTCAGGGTATCCTGACTGATAGAAGCACTTGCCAAACGACTGTTAGCAACATTCACTGTGTACTTGTGGTTGCCCCCTGAGAGCAATATATCGTGCTGACTTTGGGGGTAGAGTGTGAGCTGAGTGAGCGAGCTGTTCTCGGTGCCTATTTTGATAGGCTCGGAGGTATCTGTTTTGTCTTCGCAGGCGCATAGCACTATGGCAAAGAGACATAAAAGTATATTTTTTGTCATAACTGGTAACGTTCAGCGATTTGTTGTGTGATATTTTTAAGTGACCCTACAATTTCGGCAGGGGCTAACAATCGGGATTTATTCCAAAGTCCGGTGCCTGCTACGAGTTGGTTTTGGAGGGCTTTTACTTCGTCGTAAGTGAAATAAAGACTGCCATCGGGTTTGCGAGTGAATTGCAATGCGTATAGGAATCCATAGCCTTGCGACAAGTATTTGAAAGCCTGCTTAGGCGATTCGCTGTAATTGGCAAGGGTATTTGCCCCCGTAAGGGTATGAATGGTGCGAATAGCCATCACTTTGGAAAGTTCTTTGCGAATGATGTACATTTGTTCATATAAGGCTTCATAGCGATAGCGCCCTAACTCTATGCGTCCTTGTACAAAAGCATTGCGAATTTTGCGTTCGGCGCCTGCCAAAGCAGCTACTCCATCGGATTGGGTGAGCGATTGCAGATGCAGGAAGTAGCCATAAGCCAAATCCCAATGATGTTCGAGTTGGGTGTAGTTCTCACCAGCGGGCAAGACTACGTTTTGGTGTTCACGGCGCAGGGTAGCATCGGAGAAAAAACGCTCATCCAAGTGGTACAAGAGGATTTTATCTAAATAGAGAGCTCCGTTTATAGTGTATATGAACACTTGTGCAGGCGCAATGCCTTTTTCGTCTACATACACGCGATCGGCATCGCCTATTCTACGACCTGCATCACCAGAAACGCCTTGCTGGGCTTCGCGCAGCGGAATGCTTTTGGCTACGAGAAAGAGATTTTTCACATCTTCTCTCACTTGGGCAGTAGCAGCCAAAGGTGAGGAGGCTACTTCGTCAGCGGGTTTTACGTAGGAAGTCCCCTCGTTGTAGTAACGCAGAATTTCGTCGTAAGTAAAATTAGAAATAGCACCGTTGAGCAAACGCCTTTCGATAATCTCCAAAGGCTCGCGCAACAAGCTCACGCTGTGTTCATCAACGCTTGACTGCCCATTGCGGCTGAAAGTGTAGGGGATATCGGCTTGCGGACGCAAGATATTAGCAGTTTCCACAGTCTCACCTTCGCCTTTTTGGCAAGCTATGGCAATCAACAGCAGTGAAAAATATGATAGTATGTATTTCATTTTCATCATCTTAAGGCAATACTATATATTCGCAATAAGGGGTTATATTATCGGTACCATCGGTGTTTTGGGCGGCGATGTACTGTAAGGTAGGCACATTCACCACTCCTTGGGTATCTACCGCAGTGAGCTGGGCACTCACGCGCGATTCTCTTTCTCCCCCTCCATACACACCGAGATACAGCGGATACCCTGAAGGGAGGGTAAAGGTAAGCGTTTGTGCCGTAGTGGTGGCACTGAGTACCACGCGCTCTTTATTGGCATTTACATAACACACATAATAGCGTGGGTCACGAACATTGCCTTCTCCTCGCTGACATTGATAAGTGAGGGTTACCGTATACTCACGTGCTTCTTGGGGGGCATCAATACTTGGGTATACAAAATGTTCGATATCACATTGTTTATGCACAAGGTCTTCGTAGTTAATCATAGGTTTTTCTATTCCTTTGAAAGGAAATAGCTTTTGGTAATCCTCTGGAGTAGGATCTTCTTCTTTGCTATTGCAGGCTATGAGCAGCAAAAGCGCAATGATACTGTTTATATATTTCATTTTATCAATTTTCAAATATTTCAGCAGTGTAGCCAGTGGCAATTCCTTTGCTATCACGATGATGGGCTACAAAGCGGTTGCCTTCTCTTACAAAGTCGTAGAATATAATCGACTTGTTGTAGCGCAAGCCTGCTCTAAAGGTGAGTCCGCTTTCAGTGCCTACATAGCCTGAGCCTATAAACTGACTTTTATACCTGCCTGTGGAGGGGTCTTCCTGCGGATTAGTACGGTATTCAAATACGTAATACCTATTGGCAACAAATCCCTCTAAGAAAGGCGTGTTAAGCCCAAAATTATTGCCTTTTAGGTATACATCACTTTGGTAGTAGATTTTACTACCCCGCTTGATAACTATTTGAGGGTTTTGCATCTGCTCGAAAAAGAGTCGGTTGTTATAGGCTTTTTGTAAGAACTGTTGTTGATCTCTGGCTGTTTTGAGTTTTTCAAACACAATGTACTCGCGGGCAGGGTCGGCATACGAGGCTGTTTTGAAGACCATATTCTGCAAGGTGTCTTTACCTACATACAGCCAATCGGCAGCCGCGCGAAAGCGGTTGTTTACTAATTGGTGAACGTAGTTATAGGTAGTGAACGAGAGCTGTAACTGCGCCTCTTGGCTAAGGGTGTATTCACTTGTTTTGACGGTTTGCAGCGTTTCGCTATGGGTATCGGCTTGTATAGCTACTGTATTGTCTTTGTGAAAAGTCATCAGGAAATAGAAGCCACCAAAACCTTGATTTAAGAGTTTTTCTACATAGCGCGAATCACTTCGTTTTTCAGCTTTGGTGGGGGTAGCAAACAGCAATGAATCGGTGCGGGGGAAGTAGAGCACTTTCCAACCGTAGGGTGCTTCGGTAAGTTCTTTTTGCAAGGCAATGCGCTGCTGAAGCATTCGCTCTGAGGGCGATTGCTCAAAAGCATTCTGTTCTTTATGGCAAGATGCCAAAAGAAGCGCAATAAATGCTGTTGTTAAAAGATATTTCATATATGATTCATTTATTTTATAGACTCTTCACTTTTACCTATTATTAAAACGGTTGAGGCGTTGAAGGCTTAAGAGCTGTAAACGTTTCAGACTGAACCCTACTTTTTTGTTGAAATAATCGGCGATGAAAGCTTCTTTTTTCAGTAGGTTATTATACGATAGGGCTGCGCGTTGTACTTCTTCATCACTGCTATCTATAGGGGTCTTAGCAATATTTTTGGCTATCTCTATCTGGGTATTGAGATTGGTGAGGGGAACGCTTATCATCTCGGCAAAGTCGTTTTCAGCTGAAAGCATTGCTTGAAAGGTGATAAATCCGTAGTGATTGGGCGTGCTTTGGGTAAAATTACAATAGTAGCATTCCTCATCTATACCTGCTTGGGTGTGTGCATTTTGGCATTGGGTAAGCGATGCAAAATACTGAAAAGGCAAAGCGCTGGTACAGATATTCCTATCCCGCTTTTTGGGGTAATACTGCAAGGCATAAAGGGCAGTATCATCATTAGGGAAGCCGTACAGCTGTTTGTTTGAGCTCGCGCGATAATCCTTCTGACTGATATTCAAAAACGCCTGACGGTCGTAAGGGTATATCTCATCGCCTAATAAGCGAGCGAATTGGTGATGCACGATGCGCATTAGCACATATACTTTATTCTTGTCGCGTGGGTCGAAATTATTGATGTTATACAAATGAAATTCACGCCCTACCGCACTGCTATTGATGAGCTCTTGTCCGTTGCCATCAATATTTTTACCGCCGTAGAGGTATATTTTTAAAGGGGCTTTTCCTTTCCAGAAATTAGTTCCTCCTAAAGAGGGCTCACTATAGAGTTCGAGCCATAGGTATTTGATCGTCTCGAGTACTGGTTTTACTTTGCTTACTTCGGGTGGATAGGTATAGGTACCTTTAGGGGCAGTGTTTTTGTCCCAACGGTATTCCACAGCAATGCCATAAGGCAAGGTGATATTGGTTTCTATCCACTTGTCTAAATCGGTATAGGCTTGCTGAGCGGTTTCGGTATCTACAACGCTTTGGGTAGAGAGTTTTTCACTCTGACAGCTCACTATAAGGATTAATATCGTAATGAGTGTTATTTTTAAAAGGCTTTTCATATAAGTTTTATTTATTGCTTGTCGTGCTACGACCACTTACCTCGGGTTTGCAGGCAAACCGCGGTTGATGGCTTCTATGGGGAGTTGTATTACTTTGCGCAAATCCTCTTTTTGTAGGGGTTCAGTGGTGCGATTTACGGGGGTGTAAAAACGCCTGATGTCTAACCAACGCATTCCCTCGTGCATAAATTCCCATTGACGCAGAAAAGCGATATTCTTGATTGCTCCTAACTGACGAATGCTAAGCCCATAGAAAGGCGAGTAGTTGCGATAATCGTCATCGGTAGAGGCGATGAGGTCTTCCACGGTGATATTGCGAGGATTATCGAACTTTATTTTCTGAAATTCGCGATATTCTAAGAGTAGTTGATTGTAGTTTTTGAGCATTGCGTAGGCTTCCATACGGTTGAGCATCACCTCATCGGTAGTAAGCAGTACATTCGATACGTACAAATCAGTAGGTTTACTACCAGTGCTACCAAAGAGCGACAACTCATCAAACTTGGCGATATACATCCCATTGTACACGGGAGTAGGCGAGGTCGCTGGCGTGTAATAGGCAGCGTTATTGTTCATCAGTTGGGTAGTAAAGCCGTACTTAGCTGTTGGGAGCTCTCTTGCCCAACGCGATTGCACAGTGGTGATGAGCAGGTTAGCTTCTTCCTCAGGCTGGGTATAACGCTGATAGAGATACGGGCGGTTGTTGAAAGCATACACATCGTAATAGTCCTTTTTCCAGTGGCGCAACTGTGCTTTAGGTTGCGTAAGTACATAGTTAGCATAGTCTATCACGGTTTGCCATTCACCTTTAAACAGATAGAAACGCGAGGCAAAAGCATAAGCAGCACGCTTGTTGAAATGAAACTTAGGTTTGGCGTAATAGGCATCACTCACTAAGGTAATTCCTAATTTTAGGTCTTCTTCTATCTTCTGATAGACCTCATACACAGTGCCTCTATTGTATTCTACCAAAGCGTTTTTCTCGGGCGTAGTGAGGTAAGGAATCCCCATATCGTTTTTAGAGGCTTCGCCTTTGTAGGGTTCTGCCCAAATATTCACGAGCATAAAGTGCAGGTAAGCCCTGAGCAAGAAAGCCTCGCCATAAAGCGCTTTTACGCGTTCGGTTTTGGGATAGCGCGCTAATAACTCTAAGGCTTTATTAGCTTGTGCAATGCCTCGGTAACAACTATTCCAATAGAACAAAGGTGCATCAAGGTCTTCTTGATCTTCATCTTCCCAGCGGTACATTGCTTCGTTCAAACGGGTATGCACACCATTTTCGCGTTCGGCTACATTGTCGGTGCGGGTTTCGAGGAAAGGAAAATAGCTCGCATCGGGGTAAGCCCCCGTAAGGAGTTCAGCTATTTTTTCTTCCGAATCGAGGGGAACATTTAGAGAGGCATCGGGGTCTTTGTCTAAATAGTTGCAACTTAGCAATAACAAAGAAAATATGTAAATTAAATGTTTCATTCAGTTTTAAACTATTAATTTTCAATTGTTAATTGTTAATTCATTAAAATCCTATTTGGAATGACAAGGTATATTGTTTGGGGGTAGGTAATGACACACCGCCAGACTTGTAATACTCAGGATCTTGACCGTTGAGTTTGCTATCGGAATAAATAAGGAATGGATTAGTAGCTTGCGCTCGTACCGTAAGGCTGCTCATACCATAGCGTTCCAAAGCCTTTTTAGGTACACGGTAGCCCAATGATATACTCTTCATACGCACAAAGCTACCATCGGCAACGCGGTTTTGAGAATAGTTGTACGTATTATAAGCGCGCTCTATATTCTCCTTGCCAATGAGCTCCATAAGGCTCTGTGAAGGCAATGAGGGCACCTCGGTACGGAGTTCGTCGTAAGGGTGCAACCAGCGGTTGTAGTACTCTTTAGAAAAGACATTCAAATCGCCGAAAGTAGGATCGAAAGTAGGGTTCAAACGGATTTTGTTGCCCGCTTGAGCCGAGATAAAGAAAGAGGCTTCCCAATTTTTATAGGTAAAAGTATTAGAGAGTCCTGCAATCACATTGGGTTCTACCGAGCCGTGATAGATAAGGTAGGATTTTGAGTACTGTGTATCGAGAAAATCAGCGCCTACTACATTGGCATTTGCGCGATTGTTGAGCGGATAGAGTCCGAAATCGAAAGTAGGCAAACCTTGGTGGTTCACTCCTTGATAGTTGAACGAAAACAATGATCCTTTAGGGTAGCCCACAATATTGCCGCGCCCTGTACCCGATACCATATCAAAAGTGTTAGGGGTGTTGAGCAAACGAGTAATCTTTTGGTTCATATAGCTGAACGAGATAGTAGTTGTCCATTGGAAATCTTGCTGCTGTATGTTTTTGGTATTCAGAGATAACTCTATGCCGCGGGTGCGCATATCGCCAAAATTGGCGTACTTATAGTATTCACCGCCTATGCCAGAGGTGCGAATCAAGTCAATAAGGTCGAATGAATTGCGCTGATAAACATCTACCGACATACTGATGCGATTGTTGAAAAATCCTGCATCGACACCGAGATTCAGCTCATACATCTTCTCCCAAGTCAGGTCGCGGTTTTCTAAGTGCAGCAAACGCAAGGCGTTCTCTCTATCGCTAAAGCGGTAGCGGTTTTGCACATAGTTTTGGAATACACTATAAGAATTGATTGCTTGCTCGTTCATTTTGGCAGTAAGCCCATAGCTGGCTCTCAGGGCAAGGGTACTGATGTTTTTGCTGTTGAAAAAATCTTCGCGGTCTATATTCCACTTCGCACCCACATTCCACGTAGGCAACCAGCGAGAGCGCGTACCACGACCAGCGGTATTAGACCCTTCGTAGTTCAGTACGGCATTGGCGATATACTTACCTTTATAGCCATACGTACCACTGGCAGAAAAGGTGATGCCACGGTCGTACTTCTCGGTAAGTGCGAAATAGTTGTTGCCCTCGTTGAGGAGTTTTTGAAAGATAAGCGGATTGGTAAATACTTGATTGCCGCGATCATACTGAATGCCGTAGCCTTGGAAAGGCGTAACGGTGCGGTCGGCATAGCGAATTTCGGCAAAACCAAAGGCTTTGAGGTCGTGGTGCTCGTGCAAGGTGCGGTGGTAATCAACCGCCAAGCGCCCCATATAGCTTTTGAGAGAGGTTTCCGTTTTATTGAAAATACCCCCATTGGTGAGCGCTATTTGTGGAGGCGCTAAAGGATTGTCCTTATTTTTGAGCAAATAGATATTATCATTGGCTACCTGAGGGGTTTCATTGGCGCGAAACGCCTTGATAACATTAGAATTTTCGGTGATATAGTGCGATGATTGTGTTTGTGCTTGACGCGCGGATACTAAGGCAGTAACTTCTAAATGCGGATTGACCTTGTAAGAGGCTTCAGCTTGTATTTTGAAGTCAAGTACATCAATTTTCATATAGTTGTTGCGATATTCCTCCAAAATATTGAAAGGCGCCCAATTGTTGCGGTAGTACTCTAAATTACCCTGTGCATCTTTAGGTCGCAAGGTGCGCGACGTACCTAAAGCATACGAAAAAGGATTGATGTCAAAATCGCGTTCGAAAGCACCTACAGCTGTGTTTTTACGCTGTGCAAAAGTGCCAGGGGCTTTCTGACTGCGTAAATTCCCTACGGCAGTAAAGGTAGCTTTTAGTTGGTCGTTGATATAAAAAGTATTTTTGAGGTTGGCAGTGATACGCTTCACATTATCGGTAATCGTCCAGCCACTGTCGTGATAATAACCTAAAGAAGCATAACTCGTACTGTTTTTGCCCCCACCGCTGAAAGTAATGGTGTGGCTGCGTATGGGGTTGATAGAAAAAAGATGTTTGAACCAATCGGTATTGGCGTATTCGCGTTCTCTCATAAAGGCAGCTTGAGCTGCTGGTGTATTAGGGTAGTAGTAATTGCCGGTATTAGGGTTGATGGTACTCACTCCCTTATACCACTGGTAGTAAATGCCACTGCGCCTGCCATAAAGGGTGTTTTGCAAATTGAAATAGCCTTTGCTGTTCATCTCTTGCAAGAGTGACATCGTTTCTTGCGAGTTCAGCAAGTCAAAATCTTTATACGACGGAATGGTGCGAAAACTCTGTTCGTAGCTATACGTAATGCGGTTAGGCGTATCACGTTTGCCCGATTTGGTTGTAATAACAATCACCCCATTGAGGGCGCGCGCTCCGTACATTGAGGTAGCCGATGCATCTTTCAGCACTTGTATATCCTCTATATCAGTAGCGTTGAGTCCGGCAATAGCCGAGCTCACTAAGGTAACCGCATCACCAGAAACCAATTGGTCAAGACTGAGGGACACCAAATCTTCATAAATCGCCCCATCGATTACCCAAAGCGGCTGTACATTTCCTATGATAGAAGCCCCCCCGCGAATATTGATGCGCGGCGCCGAGCCAAAAGAGCCCGTTACATTTTGGATAGAAAGTCCAGCCACACGCCCTTCGAGCATACGTGATATATCGGCAACGCCTTCCATTTTGATATTGTCCATCTTCACCGAAGCAGCTGCCCCTGTAAATACGCGGTTTTGTATTTTCTGGTAGCCCGTGAGTACTACTCCCTCTAAGGCTTGGGCTTCTTCTTGGAGTATGATTTGCAGGCTCTCCCCTTTGATTTTGAAGCGTTGGGTTTTCATTCCCACATAACTCACTTCAAGGGTTTGCCCTACTTGCGCTTTGATGCTGAAATGCCCCTCCATATCGGTACTGGTGCCTATATGTGATTCTTTCACCACTATCGTCGCACCCAACAGCGGAGTGCCATTGGTTTCTTTCACCGTTCCTTTGAGGGTAAAGGTTTGAGCGCTAGCAGATAGGCTTACGAGGAGAAAAAGAAATATGTATGACAGTTTGTTCATCGTTAATTTACTTTGTAAATGATGCCACCAAAAATACCCAAAGGATGCCCTGGACGCAATCCTGAAGGGTGACGGGATACCAAATAAGTGCGATTGGTAAGGTTGATAGCGTTTAGGGTGAGGGTAAAACGGCGAGCGAAATGCGCTTTAGCAGCAACATCAATAATGGTATAGGCAGGGATTTTATGACGTTCGGCAATAAGTCCTTGCCCTGGTTCAGTGCGCACAGCACCATTATAGCGAATACCTATATTCAGTTCGTATTTTTTGTACTCGGCTCCTATACTCAAGTTGAGGCTATGGCGATTGATATAAGGTATTTCGTCACCTGCAATCACTCGCCCCCAAGAGTTGCTCTCGAAAGAGTTTTTCATCTCGGTATCGGTGAAGGTGTAGGAGAGTTGTAAGGGGGTTTTTATAGGAGATTCCTCAGGAAATGGCTGATATTGTGCGATGAACTCAGCTCCTTTCACGACAGCTTCCCCCACGTTGAACTGTTCGAGGGTACCTGTACCGCCCATAGCTGCAAGGTCGCTGCCCAACATATTGCTGTAGTTATTGTAAAAACCTATCACTTCAGTTTTTAGCTGTTTGTAATTCACACGCAAGCCCGCTTCAAAGTTGATACTGCTTTCGGGTTTTTGGTTTTCGGTGAGTAGGGTGATGTTACCATTTCTGTCCATCACACGCTTTTCTTTACTCACCCCTGGGGGTGAAAAGCCCTTGTGTACACCAGCAAAAGCAGACAGCCCATCGGTGAGGTTGTAGTGTAGCCCCAAACTGGGTATTACGGCATTAGCTACATTGGTGGTTTCTATGCGTTTTTGCCCTGTACGGCGGGTATCGGCAGTAGTATAATCTTTTTCTAACAATTCTATATGTTCAAAGCGCAAGCCCGCAGTTACAGTGAGCTGTTTGTAAGTCAGTTTAGAAAGCCAATAAGCCGCTAAGGCATTGGCACGGGTTATCTTATTCGCCTGACTGCCCTGCAGACCTTTCCAAAGGAGTTGCATTTGCTGGTTTTTCATTGCATAGATATCGTCCCACTGGTTGCGGTCTTCTTCATCAGTGTGGTAACGCAACCCCCACTCATTGTCTAAATAACAATTGCCCCATATCGCTTTGTATTCTGCTTTGGTTTGCACGCCACGAGAGAAATAGTTGCGGTAGTTGGCACGCACAAATAGCCCAGGGTTGTCCTTCAAGCGTTCGTAATCGTTGTAGAACACGCGACTATCGGTTTTACCTGAAAGTATATCAAAATAAGGAGCATTAGTTTCGGGATCGGAGAGAATTTGCCCAATGGTGCGTTTTTCGTTGGCTGAAGTGCCGTATTTCACCGATTCAAGTTTGTACCAATTGCGGAAGAAGGTATTGTAATAGAAGTGAGTAGTAAATTTTAGTCGGTTAGAAAACTGAAGAAGGTAAGTACCCACCCACTGGGTGTGGCGGGTTGTGAGGTGGTCTTTTTGAGAGCCTACATAGCGCAGGAAAGGCGTTCGGGCAAAATCGGATTGGGTGAGACCCACGTAAGTTTCGTTAGAATCTTCGTCGGCATAGCCCGCTTTGAGTTCAAAAGAGTGGTTAGCCCCTTCGGTTTTAGCAGTATTCACTTTGAATTTAGCAATCAAATCATTGCGTTTGAAGCCTGCATTTTGTTTGTTTTCAAAATGTTTGAAGCCATCGGACTGGTAGCGGAGATATTCCACCATATAGCCGAAGTGTTTTTTACTGTCGCCTGCGTTGATGTGCGTTTTAAGGGTGTTGTTAGTTCCACTGGAAGCACTTAGCTTGGCTGAAAATTTGGTTGGGATAGCCGTGGATACCATATTGATAGCCCCACCAGTAGTGAACGGACCGTATTGCACTTGGCTACTGCCTTTCACCACCTCCACCGCTTGCATACGAGCCGCATTAGGGAAATAGTAAGCCGCAGGGGCTGCATAAGGAGCAGGAGCCGCCAAAATACCGTCCTCCATCAGGGTGATTTTCTCACTTCGCTCTGCTTTAGTACCTCGCAAACTGATGTTAGGTCGCAAGCCATAACCATCTTCTTCGTACACATTCACCCCAGGAACAGCTTTGAGCATACGGTTGATATCAGTATAGCCCATTTTTTGAATTTCTTGAGGAGAGATGTAATACGCTGAGCCCGTACGGTTGCGCGCCTGAAACTTGCTACCTAATATTTGCTGAGCCGATACCGTTACTTCGTCTAATTTTTGAATGGTATCTTTCTGTTGTTCATTTTGTTGAGCAAAAGCAAAAGAGGTAGGTAACCAAGATAAAAGTATAAAAACACCCAATGTTTTCATATAGGAATCTTAAAATCGGGCGCAAAAGTAGGTATTATTTATAAATAAAACAAATAAGGACTGGAAATTACGAGTTACGAATTACGAGTTACGAAAAAACGGTGAATTATAAGTGCTTTATTTTATAAGGGCGTTTGCAAAAAGTTTTATTTTATAGGGGCGTTTGCAAAACGCCCCTACAGTGTAACTAAAAAATAGAGGTATGCGTTTGGGCGGTAAACATTTCTAAGAACTTCATTCCTCTATACGAATTGCCTTTGTCGTTGAGTTTGGGACTCCATACCGCTATGCTGTAATGATTAGGCAATAGGGCAACAATCCCCCCTCCTACACCACTCTTCCCTGGTAACCCTACTTTAAAAGCAAACTCTCCGGACTCGTCATAAAATCCGCAAGTTTGCATTATGGCGTTTACGCGCTTAGTGCAGGTTTCGGTAAGGATTTGTACGCGGTCGTGCATACGGATACCGTCGTTAGCAAGAAATGAGAAGATATACGCCATCGATTTGCAAGTGAGTTCCAAAGAACAGAGTTTGAAATAGAAGTTGAGCACCTCAATAGGGTCGTTTTCGATATTCCCGAGCGACTTGATGTAATAACACAAGGCAAAATTGCGATACCCTACTGATTTTTCGGATTCGGCTACTAAAATAGAATAGTTGATGCTATCGTCGTTAGCCAATTCGCGTACAAAAGTGAGGAAATCGGCTTCGGCATCTTCTAAAATAGAGAGCAAAATATCACACACTACTATCGCCCCTGCGTTGATGAGCGGATTACGCGGAATACCATTATCGGCTTCTAACTGGACGAGAGAGTTGAACGAAGTACCCGACGGTTCTACATCTACGCGTTTCCACAATTGGTCGCCTATGATGCTATACGCCAAAGAGAGGGCGAGCACCTTAGCAATACTCTGCGCTGAAAACTTTACATCGCAATCGCCTATGCCATAGGATTGTTTGTTGAGGCTATAGAAATAGACCCCAAACTGTTCGGGGTTTACTTGTGCTAATTCGGGAATGTAGGTAGGGACGGTACCAGCATTTTCGCCCTTTAATACTTCCTCATAAACGGCATCGATTATTTTTGAATATTTCATTTTTTAATTAACAATTGACAATTAATAATTAACCATACTTCTTATTGTACGTTTACACAGCCCCAGCCGTCGTACTCACCTTCAAAAGGAGAGGCGAGTTCTAACAAATTCCATACAATATCATCGATATCCAATGGACTGTCTTCACGAGAGGCTTGAACTGTATAAGGATGCGTATAGTTTTCTGCTTTGCGTTCTTCTACTGTTTTCTCATCGCTAAGAAGTACTTTAAAACCTTTGGCTTCAACTTCTTTGGCAAAAGCCTGTTGCTGAGCAGCTTCTTTGAAGTAGATAAAATGGTCGATTTCGCGAGGCACCTCCATTTTATCGCCATTCTTTTCGAGTTGCATTAGCACTTTGCGGTTTTGCATCGTTTGGTAAGAAAACTCATCGGGGTAGAGAAAACCGAAATAATCTTCCCACTCGGGGTCTTCGGCTATATTATACCCCGACTGATAGCCCTCAAAAGCTTGTAATGCTTCTTCACAAGTTTTTGCCAAAGCCTCAGCATTTTGGGTATAAAACCAGAGTTCTAAAAACCCTTCGGATTTCACCACCCCAGCCGATACAGCCCCTGTAGCTTCGGCTTTTTCACCTATAGCATCCTCTATATCACAGAGGATAGGATATTCTTCATTAGAAGAAAGTCCGTCGGGTCTGGGGTTTTGCATTTTGATATAGAACTGCAAGCGTTGTGTGAGTCCTTCGAGAGGAGCGACCTCAATCAAGGCTAAATTAGTGCGTATAGAGGCAGGAGCGCCTTCGATTCGGCACATAAAGAAATCCCAATTTTGGGGAAGATTTTTATTGTTCATAATATTCGTATTTTATTGTTTTTATGTTATGTAAATCGCGACTGCCTGTTAAGGTTGTTTTCTTTATGGGGTTGTGGTGCTTATCGTATTCATACTCATAGATTTCTTCACTTTGTTCTTCCCCATCTGAAAAAATTTTTTTTGAGATTTCATCCTTGTTTTCATTGTAGGTAAAAACAATTTTAGTAGCCACTTTATCAATATTAAATTCTATTTCTATCAGATTATTTTGGTTGTCACACTTATAGTTAATTACTTTAGCTACGGACTTCCCTTTTGGATACGTAGTTGTCTCTACCATATCGTAATACTTGTCATTATAAGAAAATGTTGTTTGTGAGGTTAAAGAATCTTCTTTGCTAATAGGAATGGTGTTCATTTTGGAGAATCTTCCTTTTTCATCATAAGAATAAAGATTTTTAAAAGCGTATAGGTCGTTTATATACTCATCACTTTGAATTAGTTTACCTACTTCGTTATATTTATAATGAATAGTTTTTCTATTTAAAGGAGCGCCTTCATCAGAAAGAGTTACTTCAGTTTCAGTAATGAGGTTATGCTGAGTGTCATAAACATAATCTGTTGTTGTAACCTCCTTTTGAATACCATCATCCGTTTTTATTTGCTCAATATACCCATCTGTATTAAAGGAAATAGTTGTGGAAATAGTTGAAGAACCCTCATATCCGTATGGCATGAAATGAGGCATCATTTGCTTGACAGTTTCTAGCTTTTTAACTTTGCCGTGGAGATTCATCCCTTCCCAGTTTTTTTCGGGTAAGGTAGTGAATCTTTTTTGTCCGTTGCAAGCCAATAGGCAAAGAGCAAAGGCTAATAATGTAGTAAGCGTTTTGTAATTCATATAAGTTTGATTTATTATTTAATACTAATACAGATATACTGACCTCGTGGGTTATAGTGCCCTTTCTGATCCCAACGAACAGAGACATTAATTACTTTGGCATAGAGATTCCCGTCGCTTCCCATAAAGACTTGTTCTCTATCCTTTTCATCTAATACTAATGCCCACTGAGTAAAAGTGGTTGAAAATACTTGCTTTATTTTATTTATTCCTTCAATACTATAAAGTGAAAAGTCTGCAACTCCTTCATAGACATTGTCTAATAGAGTCATAAAATATTGTCTATCAGGAGTGATATAAGGATAAGCAGCTAAAGTAAGCTTTTTACCTGTGGTTTTGTCAATCAAGGTATAATCCCAATCTTCATAGTATGTAGTACTGATAAGATATTGATTTAGAAAGGGTATTTCCCCCATATAGGTATGTTCTATTCTATTGTCATCGTACTTAGGTGCAAGGCTATCAATATAAGTAACATATTTGTTTTTACACTCCTGACAAGGAAGGTGCAGTTTCCCTTTTACTTTTTTGATAGTATTGGTAGTATCTATAAAATCAACGGCATTGGCTTTTTGAGCGAGATATTCGTCTTTAGTCACAAAACGAATGTTTATTTTCTTGAGCGGTTTCTTGTCTTCAGTAGTAATCAGCTCTTTATAGTTGAGTTTTATTTGGCTAATATCGCCCGTTTGTTCTCTCTTTATAAAGAGTTTTTCCCATT
The DNA here is from genome assembly GCF_937936315.1 of uncultured Capnocytophaga sp. Taxonomy (GTDB): domain Bacteria; phylum Bacteroidota; class Bacteroidia; order Flavobacteriales; family Flavobacteriaceae; genus Capnocytophaga. The sequence continues at coordinate 138,221 of NZ_CALGWU010000024.1, forward strand.
GCCACAAGATAATCTCCTCACCATCGCGTTTGTACTTCCTTTGGGTGCGCTGTTTTATGCCATACCAAGAGTTAAGTTCTTGAACTACCTCTACTTTTTCAGCATAAGGCAATTTGCCAAGACGTGCGCTTTTGTCGTCGGCTTCCTCATAAAAATCAATACTATCGCGGGTGGTTACATAAACTTCTTTAATGGTAGGTGCATTATAATCAATAGGGTTGCCTATTCTTTTGCCCTCAGAGTGTGTTTCCTCAACTGAATCCTTCTTTTCTGTATAAACCACATCAGTGGTGTCGATTACCTCCTCTCGGGCAGGAGAGGATGAGAAATATCGGCAGCTGCTAAATAAACAACTGATGAGTAAAATTGATAATAACCGTGTATGTAAGTAATTGTTATAAGACATTCATCTTCAATATTTATTATATTTTATTCCTCCCAAAACAGTAAAAGAGCTTCTTCGATAGCGGTGGTATCGTCTGCAGTGGTATGATGACTGGGGTCAGCGAGTATCCAGCGCAGGTATTGAGCGACTGTTTGTTTTTGCTGAGCGTTTAGCAATGAGAATTGTTGCTCTTTGTACCGGTCTAAATGGATGAATGTATAGACAAGGTCAAAACGGAACAGCCCTTGTAAGTCGGCAATAAGGAAAGCGGGCAGGTGAAATCGCATTCCTTCGGGGTCGAAATAGCAGAGGGCTACATAATATTGGTTGAGAAGCTCTATAGGTATCTTGTACCAATGAGTTTGCTCATCTTGCTTGCGACAGCGGGCGTGTTCTTCAGCTGGGGCATAATCGTCCATCGCATTGCCCTCGCTGAGCCCTATGCCGTTGCCCAAGGTAACGCCAGAAAAGGCTTGCTGTATGGTGTGAATGAGGTGTTGTGGGTTGCTCATCATAGATTTATTTATCAGTAGGCTGATTTGACAATACTTTACGCAATTCTTCTATATTGGGTAATACACGCTGAAACTGTTCAGGCATTTCGGCAGTGGTGGTATAGCGAGCTACACCCATTGGTTTATGATAGTCTTGAATGACATATTCTACAAAATCTTTATTAAAGTCTTTACAAAGAATGATACCAATAGTAGGATTTTCGTGTGGTTTCTTTACTGTATCATCTAAAATCCGTAAATAGGCGGTGAGTTGTCCCAAATAAGAGGGTTTAAAATCTCCTTTTTTGAGTTCTACACACACCAAACAGTTAAGTTCGCGGTTGAAGAAGAGCAAATCGGGATATTGTTCAACCTCAAACACTTCCAAATGGTATTGATTACCTACAAAAGTAAAGTCCTTACCAAAAGTCATAATAAAATTCTTCACATTGTGGATAATCTGTTGTTCTACTACCCGTTCGTCTATATCAGCGAGGTCGCGTTCTCCTATTTCTTCTACATTGATAAAATCGAGCAAGTACTCATCTTTGAACATTTCAACTGCTTTACGCGCTAAATTCTTAGAAGGAAGCGTTTGGGAGAAATTATTGGGGATAGGTTGAACATTATAAATATCTGTTGCAAGAGCACGTTTTAAAGAAATCACAGAAGCTTTATTTTCAATCGCCCAACGAATATAATACAGACGTTGCTTACTATCTTTTACTTCTTTTAAAATCTCAAGATGATGAGTAAAAGGTAGTGATAGAAAAGAAGAGGCAGAAAGCGTATCAAAATGTGGAGATAATACATTTTGCAATTTGGAAATCGTGATTTCCAAATTAGTATCTAACTTATTTCCAACAACTTGTAATTCGGCAGTTGCAACTGCCGAATTGATATCTAACTCCTGCCACGCCTCATAAAAGGCACGCATATTTTTGATATTGCGTTCGCTAAAACCTCTAAGTCCTGGTAGCTCTTTATGGAGCTGTTCGGAAATAGCTTTTATAGCTCCTGTACCCCATACCCCTTTGCGGGTATTTTGAGAGACATAGTGCCCTACGCCGTAATACAAAGAGAGTTGTACGGCATTTACTTGCTTAGCAGCTGTATATTGACTGCTGAGAATAGCTTCTTTTATCTGCTCAGTAGCAGTGGTATAAGAGGTTTTTAGAGTATTCATCATAATGATTTGCTGATTTTCTCATTTGCTGATCATTTTGGACTATTTTTTAGAGGTTGTTGTTTAGAGGTAACAATATCAGACAAGTCAGACTCGTCTGATGAGTCTGATACCTGAAACCTGACCCCCCTGAAACCTAACCCCTAATCAAGCGATTGGTTTTCTTGGGTAGAGACGTGTAGCATATCGGCGTATTCGCTGGGGGTGAGGTTGCCATAGTAGAAGTGAATAGGGTTGATATGTTCGCCGTTTTTGATAACCTCGTAGTGCAAGTGAGGTGCTTCGGAGCGACCAGTGCTTCCCACTTTACCGATGAGGTCGCCGCGCTTCACGTGCTGACCGGCACGCACGTTGTAGGCAGAAAGGTGTCCGTAGAGGGTTACATAGCCATAACCGTGGTCGATGCGGATGTGGTTACCATAGCCTGAGGCATTGCTATCGGCACGGACTACCACGCCATCGCCAGCAGCATATACAGGAGTGCCTTGGGGTGCAGCGAAGTCCATACCATAGTGGAACTTACGGGCTTTGGTGAAGGGGTCGGTGCGCCAACCGTAACCGGAAGCCATATGTTTTAAATCCTTGTTGTTGATAGGCTGAATAGCAGGAATAGAAGCGAGGAATTTTTCTTTAGCCTTAGAGAGTTTGGTAATCTCATCGAGCGATTTGGATTGTACAACCAACTGCTTGCGCAATACATCTAAACGTTCATTGGTGCTGGCAATCAGCTTGGAGTTGCCGAATTTTTCCAAATCTTTATAGCGATTAGGATTTTTAAGGCTCTTGCGGATACTATCGGGGATGACAGGAGCGTTGAAGTAAAGGCGGTACATATTGTTGTCGCGCTCTTGGATATCGGCGAGGACATCCTCTACTAATTCCATTTTTTTATTGAGGATTTGGTAGTTGGTTTCGTAGGTTTTAATCTCGCGTGCGAGTACTACCTCGCGAGGGGTGAAGAACAAACGCGAGTTAATCATTATAAAAGAGAATAAAATCCCGAAGAGAGCTGCTGCCGTGAGGAATATCAGGGCGTTACGCACCTTTGTGCGCTTGCGATTGCGGATGCGCTTATACGAGAGCGTCTCGGGGTCATAATAATATTTTACTTTTTTCATACGGGCAAAAGTATAAAAAAAATATGAAATTTGCTATTTTATGACGAAAAAAAATGTAATTTTGCAGTGAGTTAGGTGTCAGGCATCAGGTGTTAGACATCAGGTAATTGTTAATTGTCAATTGTTAATTATTAATTGAATTTATGGGTATTTCAGAGATTATATTTATACTTTTTATGGTTTTAATACTTTTTGGGGCTGATAAGCTCCCAGAGGTTGCGCGTGGTTTGGGCAAAACAATGCGCCAATTGCGCGATGCTACTGATGAGATTAAAACTGAAATTCATCATCATATCAATCACACGGAAATAGACACTACTATCGTAGAAGACACCCAAAAAGAGATTGAAGAACTGAAAGATTCAATGAAAAAATTGGAAAATTAGCTGATTTTGCCGATTTGTCAATGAGTAGGGAGGAAACTTTACTTAAAAAGCACTTTTCACTCTTCACTTTTCTCGCTCATCACTAACAAATTGCACCCTCTGATATCGGCGTTGTCGAAGCGCCCTAATACTTCAAAAGTACCATTGGGGTATAGCTTTCCTAAATCTTGAGTAGCGATAAAGCTACACGACTCTCTATTAGCCAAATCAATGATATTAATTCCGCCGGTTTTGCCGGTAGGCAAATAGCTCAGCGCATCATTGGTATCACGTATAAGCACTTTGAGCCAAGGTACGCACTTATAAATCCCCTTGCCTGCAGAATAGGCTTGTGAAAGGAGTTCAGTCATTCCGTATTCGGAGTGAATCATTTCGACACCAAAGCCTTGGCAGAGCATAGCGTGCAACTCTTCTCGCACGAGTTCTTTACGCCGACCTTTCATTCCGCCAGTTTCCATTACAATCGTATTTTTTAAGGAGAAAGTATGCTTTTCAACAAGATCGAGTAAGGCAAACGATACCCCTATAAGTAGCACTTTTTTACCCGAAGCATCGAGGGTTTGCAAACGCTCGGCTAAGAGGTCGTATTCATTGAGATAGAAACCGCTATACTCACTACCTGAGCGCTCAATAAGGTCGGCTACCATAGTGATGAGCGAAGAGCCCGTACGCTCTAAATACGAGGGGAGGAGAGCTAATACTACATAATCGCGGATATCGCCATAGAAGTATGCAAATCCTTTGCGAAAGCTCTCTTCGTAAATAGAGAGGTCTTTCACATAATGCTGAGAAGTTTGTGCGCCTGTGGTGCCACTGCTGGTGAAGATTTGCTGATGAGGCGCGTTGCCACAATACACTTTATACGTTTTGAAGCATTCAATAGGCAAAAAAGGGATATGCTCGAGGGCAGTTACTTTTTCGGGAGTGCGTTGTAATAGGGTACAAAAGCGGTGGTATACCTCGTTATTTTCGTATTGATAGCGAAAAGTATCCAAGGCAGTAGCCGTAAAATCCGTTTCGTTGTGTATGTTAATTGTCAATTGTTAATTGTTAATTGAGGAACATCATTGCCACAACAACTCCTGCAATAAAGAGCAACAGCGCTATAAAGGTTACCCAATTGATATATTTTTTGCGAGGAGTAGCAAGAAAACTATCGTATTCCTTGCGAGCTTGCAAGGTGATATCGCGTTTTTTGAAATACATATCCACCAAGGTATGTAAATCTTTAATTTCCTCGGGGCGAGGTTGTTCGGGTTGTTGGGCTTGTTCTGTTTGGGGTTGTTGTTGCCCATTATTATTAGAAGATTTATCCGATTTTTTATTAGCTGCCGATTTTTTAGCGTCTTTTTTATTATAGCTTTTTTGGCGCGCCAGTTGGGCATCGTATTCCTTGCGCTTCTCAGCATCCGAGAGCACATCGTAAGCCTCTTGTATATCTTTAAATTTCTCTACATAGGCAGGATCTCCCTTGTGTTTATCGGGGTGATTAGCTTTAGCGAGTTTGCGGTAGGCGATGCGAATTTCTTCGGTGGGAGCTTCGGTGGTGAGTCCCAGCACTTCGTAGTAATCTTTCATTGTCATAGTCCTGCTTTTTGAGTAGAGTTATCGTTGGTTTCCCATCCTATGAGTCGACCATTTTGGAAGCTGAGCACTACCGATTTGTAGCGCCAGCGTTCGGTAGTAATGCCATGGAATACTACAGGTTGCACATTCAAAGGGCGACCTATAGCCATCTTCACGAGATAATCAGGCATATTTTCTTTATAGACACCTTTTTCAACACTGTTTACAGCTGCTTCACCAAAAGTTTTTCCGATGAGTTCCATAATAACTTCTTTGGTTCGCTTTTCGTCTACAAGGGCATTATGCCATTTTTCGCGCAGTTCCTCTATCTTTTTTTCGCGATTTAGATTTGCAACTCCCTGCGTAATAAGTAGATAAAGAAGAACTAGCACACCTAAAGAAAGGAGTACATAATATATCATCACAACTATTTTTATAATCCGTTACTATTGAGGCGGCAAAAGTATAATTTTTTTAGTAAATAACAAAAAATAGTGTTAGTTATTCTATATTTAACCCTTCTCTTTACTTTTCTTGTTTGCCATAAAGCCCGCACTAAATTTTGTTTGCCGTTAGTTGTTAATTGTTAATTAATTTGTACCTTTGCATCCTAAATCGTTCAGTACTTTCTATATGCAACTGAAAAATATATCATTCAAAAAACTTATTTTCAAAGGGCTGCTCTTTATAGCACCTTTCCTTTCCCTACTAATGGAAGGGATTTTGGCTTTAGGTTCTATGGTATATAAACTACTGCGTTACTGCCTCAAATACGCTTGGTATGCCCTTGTGATTCTGCTCTTTAGCATCCCTTATTTGCTATACACTCTCTTCTCTGGCAACCAAAAAGACAAACAAAGTCGAACTTATAAGTTTTACCTCAAATGGGCAGGTATCGCTATAGGAACAGGACTGGCAATGGTGTTATTGCTCTTCACTTTAGTCTATTTCGGCGCTTTTGGCAAATTGCCTACCGAACAAGAACTCAAAGAACTCCGCCAAGCCGAAGCCAGCCTCATCTACGACGACCACGGTGAATTCTTAGGTAAATTCTACATCTTCGATCGTACAAAAATTGAATACTCTGATTTACCTCCTTATCTGGTAAACGCCCTTATATCTACCGAAGACGAACGTTTTTACAACCATAGCGGCGTAGACATGCGAAGTCTCTTTAGGGTACTCTTCAAAACTCTGCTCTTGCAAGACGATTCTTCGGGAGGAGGAAGCACCCTTACAATGCAGCTGGCTAAAAATATTTTCGGGCGTGGCGAACGCTACGGAAAACTCTCTATGCCTGTGCATAAAATCAAAGAGATGATTATCGCCAGCCGCATTGAGAAAGTCTATACTAAAGAGGAAATTATCACCCTCTACCTCAACACGGTACCTTTTAGCGATAATACTTACGGTATAGAGGCGGCTGCTCATCGATTTTTCAACAAACACACCAAAGATCTCACCCTCAACGAGGCTGCTACCTTGGTAGGCTCTCTCAAAGCCAACAAAAACTACAATCCGCGTACCTCGCCCAAGCGAAGTGAAGAACGCCGCAATGTGGTATTGGCAAAAATGAAAAAAAATGGACTTCTCTCCGATAAAGACTTTGAAGTTCACAAGCAGGACAGCCTAAAAATAGACTACAACAATATTGAAAACGAAGGTCTTGCTCCTTACCTCCGCGAGCAAATACGCTTGCAACTTCCCGAATTGTTGAAAGACGTTAAAAAAGAAGATGGTACGCCCTATAACATCTACAAAGATGGGTTGCGCATCTACACCACCATCGATCGCACTATGCAACAATATGCCGAGGCTGCCGTGAAAAAGCATTTAGAACGCTTGCAAAAAGATTTTGAAACCACTTATGGCAAAAACGCCCCTTGGAAAACCGATAACGAGTGGCTGCTTCAAGAAGCAAAAAAACTCCCCGCTTACAAAGAACTAAAATCTCAAGGACTTAATGATGAGGCTATTTGGAAAAAACTCGGCGAGAAAAAACCGATGAACTTGAGTTTCTACACCAAAGACGAGGTGCAAAAACACAGCACTCTCGATAGTTTATCATTCTACACCCGCTTGCTCAACACAGGTTTTGTGAGTGTGAATCCACAAACAGGGGCTATCAAAACTTATGTAGGAGGTGTTGATTTTGAGCACTTCAAATACGATCACGTATTGCAAAGCAAACGCCAAGTAGGGTCTATTTTCAAACCTATCGTCTATGCTACTGCCTTAGAGGTAGGAATGCCCATATGCACTCACTTCTCTCCACGCGCCCTCACCTATGCTGATGAGAAATTCTGGACACCCCGTAACGCTTCTAAAACCGACGACGACCCGTACACCTATTACTCTGTAGGCAAGGCGCTTAAAGAATCACTGAACACTATTGCAGTACAAACGCTTTTCTATGCAGGACTCAACAATGTACTGAGCAAAGCGCGTGCAATGGGTATCCGCTCAACTATGCCTAAAGTACCTTCTATCGCTTTGGGTTCAGCTGAATTATCAGTGATTGAAATGGCTAAAGCCTATACCACCTTTGCCAATAACGGTGTGCCTTCACAACCGTATTTTATAGAAAAAATCACTGATAAAAAAGGAAAAATCATCTGGCAACACAAACCTAAAAAAGAAGCGGCAGCTATCAGCCAAACCACTGCCCAACAGATGATCCAGCTGATGCGTGCTACCGTAAATGAAGGAACAGCCGCCAGAATGCGCGGACAGTATGGGCTTACAAACGACCTTGCGGGCAAAACCGGAACTACTCAAGACAATAAAGATGGTTGGTTTGCAGGTCTATTGCCTAATCTGGTGATGATTGCTTGGGTGGGCAACGACCTACAAATAGGATTCCGCAGCACCTATTTAGGACAAGGTGCAAATTCAGCTTTGCCTATTGCAGCTCTCTTTGTGTCACAACTCAACCGCAACAAGCAGTTCAATGCAATCACCCGCGCTACCTTCTCCGTCCCCGATGAGATACGCGAGGAGATAATCAATTGTGAACCCGTGGTGAGAGAAGGATTCCTCGATCGCCTTCTCAGCGATAGTGGTGCTGCAAAAGATACTATTAGAGCAGGCGAAGTGCATTACCGCATCTATGAGCGCAAAGGCAAATTACACGATATAGACAATGGCGATGAGGAGATTTCTATAGATGATGTAGTAAACCCTTCGGCAGCAGCCAAAAACACCGCCTCCTCCACCCAACAACAAGACGACAAACCTAAAAAGAAAGGCTTTTTCGGTAGAATTTTTAAATAATTTGCTAATTAGACCTTCTCTTTCTAAAGAGTAAACACCTAGAAAAACCAAATTATAGATGAAAAGAATTATAACTTTAACAGTATCACTTGTACTTTTGGCGGTACTCAATGCCGAGGCTCAACAAAAAAAATTTGGCGTGAGAACGATTGCTTTTTACAATGTGGAGAACTTGTTCGACACTATCAACGACCCTAATAAATTCGACGACGATCGCACCCCCGAGGGCGCCGACCGCTGGACTTCTAAAGTATATAACGACCACGTACAGAAAATCGCTAAAGTTATTTCCGAAATCGGCAATGATGTAACGCACCACGCCCCCGATATAGTAGGACTTGCCGAAATAGAAAATGAGGCAGTAGTGCAAGACCTTATCAATACCGAGTATCTCAAACGTTACAACTATGGCATCGTACACTACGATTCTCCCGATGCCCGTGGGGTAGATGTAGCACTCATCTACAAAAAAGGCGTGTTCAAGCCCGTTTCCTCATTTGCACACCCCCTATACCTCACTAAAGACGACGGCAAACCCCTCTACACCCGCGACCAACTACTTGTAAGCGGTGAGTTAGACGGCGAAATGATACACTTTATCGTAAACCACTGGCCCTCACGTTTAGGAGGAGAAGCTAAAAGCCGCCCCAGTCGTGAAAAAGCAGCCGCTCTCAACAAACAAATCATTGATTCTCTACTCAAAAAAGACCCTAATGCCAAAGTTATTGCAATGGGTGACTTCAACGACGACCCTATCAATTCAGGATTTAAGAATGTTCTTAAAACAAAAGATAAAAAAGAAGATGTAAAACCAGGGGAGCTCTTCAACCCTATGGAAGCGATGCTCAAAAAGGGAATGGGTACCCTTGCCTATCAAGATGGTTGGAATCTTTTCGACCAATTCTATTTCACCTACGACTTGCTCAAAGAAGACAAGAGTAGTTATCGTTATTGGAAAACAGGTATCTTCAACCGCCCTTATTTGGCAAACCCCAAAGGGCGCTACAAAGGCTATCCTTTCCGCAGTATGAGCAACGGCAACTACACTTGGGGCTATTCCGACCACTTCCCCGTATATATGTATTTGATTAGAGAATTGAAATAAATCAACCTTATGCCTCACTATTTTTCATCAAACTTTACTTTAGGAATCCTTGGTGGCGGGCAACTCGGCAAGATGCTCCTCACCGAAACCCGTAAGTTCGACATCACCACTAAGGTGCTCGACCCCTCTGCCGATGCCCCTTGTCGCATTGCCTGCAATACCTTTGTACAAGGCGCTCTCACCGATTTTGATACCGTCTACAACTTTGGTAAAGAGGTAGATGTACTCACTATCGAGATTGAGAATGTGAATGTCGATGCTCTTAAAAAACTACAATCCAAAGGGGTAAAAGTATACCCCACTCCTCAAACTATTGAGTTGATACAGAACAAAGCTACCCAAAAACAATTCTACGCCACTCACAACATCCCTACAGCACCTTTCCATAGATTTGAGAGTTTAACAAATCTGCAGCAGGCAGTAGCAAACGAGCAAATAACCCTGCCTTTCGTGTGGAAATCAGCGCGCTTTGGCTACGACGGCAACGGCGTGAAAATCGTACGACAATTACCCGATCTATCCCTTCTACCCGAAGGAGAGTGTATCGCCGAAAATTTAGTACCTTTCGCTAAGGAATTGGCAGTGATTGTCGCCCGCAATGTGAGCGGTGAGGCAAGCACCTACCCTGTGGTAGAAATGGAATTTCACCCCGAAGCCAATCAGGTGGAATATGTGTTGTGTCCAGCGCGTATCAGCGAGGAAATCGCCCAAAAAGCACGTGCGATAGCCGTACAAGTAGCCGAAGCTTTTCAGGTAGTAGGACTTTTAGCCGTAGAGCTTTTTCTAACGGCTGAAGGCGAGGTATTAGTAAACGAAGTAGCTCCACGCCCACATAACTCAGGGCATTACAGCATAGAAGCAGCTTATACCAACCAATTTGAACAACATTTGCGCGCCATTTTAGACCTTCCGTTAGGCAACACCGATAGCAAAGTAGCAGGTGTAATGGTAAACCTCGTAGGGGCTGAAGGCTACCAAGGCGATGTGATATACGAAAATATAGAACAAATATTAGCAATGGAAGGCGTAACCCCTCATATCTACGGCAAACGCGAAACCCGTCCGTTTAGAAAAATGGGACACGTAACCATTGTAAATAAAGACATTGAAAAAGCCCGAACCATTGCTGAAAAAGTAAAACAAACGATAAAAGTAATCTCTACCCCCTAACTCCTATCCCCCTTTTTATGTGTGTCCCCTCCCCTTTTTGGTATTTGTAACTGAAAAGGAAAAATATGAAACCTCATACCTTCAAACATATTATCCATAATTTCTTGCAGGGCAAAACCTCAGTGGCCAAAGATAAAATACTAAAGGACTTTGAAAATAAACTTTTAGCAAAAAATGCTCCTGAGGTTTTTGCCCACACTTCTGCCGATACCGTGCATAGTGAGCTTTCCCAGCGAATCACTAAAAAGCTCTCCCCGCAACCCTTCTACTACCGATGGTCGGTGGCAGCGGCAGCTGTGTTGCTGCTGGTAATAGGTATTGCCAGTTGGGGGTGGTTCTTCTCCTCACCTAACCCTACAATGATGAATTCCACAACCCAGTGGCTCAGTGCATCAGCTCCCCAAGGAGAAACCTTAACCCTCACTCTGCCCGACGGATCTACTGTTACCCTCAACAGCGGCAGTAACTTGCGCTATCCCGCAACTTTCGCAAGGAAAAAACGCGAAGTACAGTTAGACGGTGAAGCTTTCTTTGAGGTTACCTCTAACCCCAAAAAACCTTTTATCGTAAAAACCGAAATACTCACCACCGAAGTATTAGGAACCAGCTTCAACATTGAGGCTTTTCCTTCACAAAATGAGGCAAGAGTAACCCTTGTTACCGGCAAAGTAAGGGTGCAAGCAGGCGCACAACAATGCGAACTTCACCCCTCACAACAAGCCGTCTTCCAAAAAACAACCCAACAAATACAAGTACAAACAGTAGCTACCAACGACTTCACCGACTGGAAAGAAGGTATCTTGCGCTTTCGTGAAAGCTCCTTACCCACTGTGGTACAAAAAATCGAAAAACACTATGGGGTGCAAATACGCTTAGAAGTAGAAAACGCTGAACGCTGCTACCTATCGGGTACTTTTGTAAAAGAAGACCTAAATGTAGTACTCAAACAACTCACTTTCATTCATTCGGGACTCAACTACGAATATATCGACAGCCAGCATTTAGTACTTAAAGGGAAATGTGAATAGTCTATACCCTTTCTCCGACTTCATAAAACAAAACCTTTTTCTCAAATCCTTTAAGCCGTATTTCCCACAAAACTACGGACGCCCTGCACTATTTCTTCAAAATTCCCATCAAAATTATCTATTATCAAGAATTTTTATGTAACTTTGTGGCTATGACAGCACAGAGACAGACGATTCTTGTTTAAAAACGCGTATTCAAACACCGCCTATATCAATCTAATTACCGATGATTTACCTCTTATTTCTCAAATTAAATGGAGAATTTACGGTCAAAATTTCACCAAACAAGATTTTCACAAATATATAGATGATAATATTGACATAATTCGTAAAATGTATAAAGATATACCATTTCCTAATGTTAATGGAAGAGAAATAAGAACTTTAGATGATTTTATAACTAATTTAAAAGATGATATCATATACACTCAAATATTCAAGTGAAATTATAAATCTCTATTTTTTTAAGGAGCAAGTCGTATACTTTTCACGAAAAGGAGAAATAAGTTATATTAATTTCTCTCATAATTTGCCTATTGTAGATTTTAAATTTATCAATGAAGGTAATAACTATGGTTTTTTTATAGAAGATTCTTTTTGCACACAATCTGAAACAAGTATAAAGTTTTATAACATTACAGATAGAAGTGTTTTTGAGGTAAAAGGAAAATTCTTTATTTTCGCAAAAGACAATAAGTCTATTTATTTCTTGGATAGTCCTAATCATAGTTTTAAAAGGCTATATAGTAAAGATAAAAAAATTGAAGTTCTTTTTTCTTTTCAAGAAGAAGACTTTCTACTTTATCCTAAATTTCTCGTACCCTCTTTAGGAATTGGATATTCTAAAGGTAACTTTATAAAGTTTTTCAACCTATATAAAGGAGACTTTCTTTGGCAATACGATTTAGAAACTTATTTCCACCAACCTGCCCAAATAATGGAAGGCAGAGTTTTAGTATCAAACAATAAAATCATCTTTTTCGCTCATACTGAAGATTGGAGCAATTACGCCACTTTTGTTTTAGATGCTCAAACGGGACAAGTGCTAAATAATCCAAAAGAAACTATTTTTGGAGGCAAAATGTACTTGTTTGATGGCTTTTTATGGCAAAAAAAAGATAAAGGTTTTGCAAAAATGAATCCTGAAACTTTTGAAATCACACACTATGATTTAACAAAAGACCTGCCTACTGAAATAATAGACAACAGAACAATGGCTTACCACAACGGAATTATTGCTGTAAGTGCCAAACCTGAGAGGGATAGTATTCGTAGTTTGGTTTTACTTTTTGATACCAATACAGGAAAAATTATTTGGCGTAAGGAAATCCTACACAACGAGAGCAAACCCTCAAACAATGAAAATAGGCGCCAAATAGAAGAAATACAAATGAATGATAAATATTTAGCTGTATCAACAACGGGATTTTCTCTTTATATCTTTGAAAAACAAGATGTTGAATCAAAGTAAAAAATTGCGTAACAGCAAAAGTTATAAAAAAACAATTCATAGAACGTGATTTGTTCAATGCTACTGATGTTTCTCAAATAAAATGGAGAATTTATGGTCAGAAATTTACCAAACAAGATTTTGAGAAATTCTTGAAAGAAAATAAAGAGGCAATTAAAAAACTTGGAAAAGAAAAAATATCAAAACTTTTAAAAGAAAATTACGAATAAAAAGCAAAACTACAAAAAATAATGTAATTAGCTCATA
>NZ_CALGWU010000025.1 GCF_937936315.1 uncultured Capnocytophaga sp.
TGTAGAAATCGACACAATTAGGGTTTCACGCGCAAAAATACGATATTATTTTTACTTCCAAACGTGTCGCTATAACTTTAACACCTTTTTAACACTTTTAGAATGCATACTTTTTTCTCTCACCTTACACATATATCATCTTAAAGAAGTAAAAAATAAGATTACTATTTAAAACGAAAAGATGGTATAGATTTTGTACTTTTATTCTGTTAAAAAAAGAATTGTTTTATGAAGAAAATCATTTTTATAACTTTGCTCTGCTTGGTTGGAAATACTATATTCGCACAAACTAGCGAAGAAGTACAAAAAGAACGCGCTGGTTATGAACAACCTTATCACCCTGAAGAAGATGGTGATATGCGTATCAATCAGTTGTTGAAACAAGCTAAAAAAGAAGGTAAAAAAGTTTTGGTTCAAATTGGGGGCAACTGGTGTGTGTGGTGTTTACGTTTCAATCATTTAGTAACTACTACTCCTGAACTAAAGCAAATTCTCAACAAAAAATATATCTATTACCACTTGAATTATTCACCTGAAAATAAGAATGAAAAGGCTCTTAAAAAGTATGGCAATCCTGGTGAACAATACGGGTATCCTGCTTTTTTAATCCTCAGTGCTAAAGGTGAAGTGCTCTTCACTCAAAAAAGTGAAGATTTAGAAGATGGCAAAGGGTACGACCCAAAAAAAGTAAAGAAATTCCTACAAGGAAGGTTGTAAATTAGTTAATTTGGCGATTTGCCAATTCATCAATGATATTAATTACTTCTATAGCCTCACTTGCGGGTATGGGATTTTCTTTTTTTCCTATAAGAACTTGATAGAAATCTTCGTAAAACTGCCAATAATTACCGTGTTGGGCTGTGGTGAGTGTGCGACTTTTAAGCGTATGCAAGATGCCATTAGGCTCTTGAATATTTGGTAACCAAGGTGTAGGAGCAGGAATAGTTCCTGCTACTAAAGCAGCTTCTTGTCCGTCAAAACGCTGTTGCAAAAAACTGCCTTTAGTACCGTGTAACACATATTCCCATTGGCGTTCTAAAGCAAAAGTTGTAGATTTAAGACGTACACGCAACTGATTGTTATAGAAGCATATCACTTCAAAATAATCGTCGGTTTGAGTTCCTTTTCGAAGGTAGCCCAAATCGGCGTATGTTTTTATAGGTTTTCCAAATAATTGCAAGGCTTGGTCTATAAGGTGTGCGCCCAAATCATAAAGTGCTCCTCCCCCACTCTCGGCAGTTTCTTTATGAGCTTTAGCACTGATACTATCACGGAATCTATCAAAGCGTATTTCTACTTCTTTAAGTTCGCCTAATACACCGCTTTTTAATATTTCCTTTACCTTTAAGTAATCACCATCATAACGACGATTTTGATAAACCGTGAGTAACTTTCCTTTTTCTTTAGCTAAAGTATCAAGAGCACGAGCTTCTTCAGCAGTTACTGTAAAAGGTTTTTCAACTAATACGTGTTTTCCTGCTAAAAGGGCTTCCTTGGCATATTCATAATGGGTTTGTACGGGAGTATTGACAACTACCACATCTACCGAAGGGTCTTGTAGCATTTCGGCTACTGAACGATACAATTTACTTTTGGGATATAATTCACGAGATTCTGAGCGATGGCGTTCTACCACCGCATAAAGGTTGAGATGAGGATGTTGAGCGATAAAAGGAGCGTGAAACACACGTCCGCTCATTCCAAAACTACAAAGTGCTATATTCATTTTTTAGGTAACAAATAACAAGTAAGAGGTATCAAAATGTTAATCTTTAACTATTAATACTCCATAGATATTCTCAAAAAGCTCTTGCATTCTTTGATAATCACTTTGGCGAATAGCAAGGTGTAACTCACAATTTTCGGTAAGTAACTGCTGGGTGATATTGAGGTTTTGCTCCTTTACTACGCGCATTACTTTGTTCATTAATGGATATTCAAAACGGATACGCAACTCTTCGGTAATGAGTTTTTCTTCAATTTCGGCTTCTTGCAGGGTAAGTTGGGCAGTAGTTTTATAGGCTTGCACTAATCCGCCGACACCTAACTTAATTCCTCCAAAATAACGCACCACTATCACCAATATATTAGTGAGCTCAAAGGACTGAATTTGCCCGTAAATAGGTATACCTGCCGTGTTATTAGGCTCACCGTCATCGTTAGCACGATAGCGTTGGTTAGTACCATAACCTAATTGCCACGCATAACACCAATGTCGTGCTGAAAAATGAGCCTTTTTTACTTCTTCAAGATGCGCTTTTATCTCCTCTTCAGAGGTAACTGGAAAAGCATAGCCGAGAAATTTACTACTCTTCTCTTTAAAGATTACCTCTTGTACAGAGGAAGCTATGGTTTTATAAGTATCCATTATTCAGGTGTCAGGTTTCAGGTGTCAGGGGTTATTGAAAGGTGTATTTCACTGAGAGTCCTGTACGAATAGTGGTCATAGGGAAGGCTGTAGAAATAGCCGATTTAGAGAAATTGTATTGGAAATAATACGATGCCAATAAGTTACGACTGAGGGCATACTCGGCAGTGAGATTACCTAACCAAGAGGTTTGTCCTGCAGTTACTTGGTTGTTAAATATTTCCATATTACGTATTACGGTAAACTCATTGAGGTAAGAAAGCGTACCTTTGAGCACCAAATCACTCTTCAGCGTAGTGAGATTACCATTCACTCGAGTTACAAAAGTCAAGTTTTTAAATCGATATCCTAATCCAAATTTATATTCTCGTTTGAGGATTTCGGTAAGATAATCATTGTCTAAACTGATAGAAATGGTGCGATCGCGGTTGAACTCTGCCAAGAGACTCATAGAGTTTTTAAGTTCCATATCGGCACGGATAAGCGGATTGAACTGCTCAGCAAGGGTAACCGTAGAATACAATTTCTCATTTAGAAAATCGCCTGCTACATTCGTTTTATTAGGATTTGCAGGTTCATATTCCAAATTGGTGCGGAACTCACTAAGTGAATAGCTTGCGCGATAACCGTGTGCCAATGAGAAACGGCGGAAAGTATTCTTAATAAACTCAATACGCATCAAGCCTGTATAACGCACATTCCATTCAGGGATAGGAATATTTTTGAAGGCATCAAGAGACACACCACTGGCATTACCACCTGAATAAGCCGCAAAGAACGCTGGAATCATCACCGCCTGACTTTTTTTGCTGTATCCTATAGGATATCCTTCAGAATCTACTGATGAAGGATTCAAGCCGCGAGCCTCAGCTAAACGGCGAGCGACTGTAAGTCGGTTGTCTTTAAAGCGTTCAAAGGCAGCTGAGTTGTATTCGTCTATTTTATTGAAAGCTGTTGCTATGAGGTTAGTAGAAATATTAAAACTACCTACCTGATTACCTACTAATTTGTTGTATACAAAATTGCGCACCTCAAAGGTTTCGGTATAGTTTTCTGTAAATTGCCTATTAGCCTTTAAGTTGATTTGCAAATCAGGGATTGGTTGCAAATTAGCGGTGAGCAAGAGTTGTTTTTCTTGTGATCTGATATATTGGTCGTTGAAATCAGCAAATTCAGTAAGCTGACCTCGTTTAGCCATTTCGTAACGCAAATCGGTTTGGTCACCAAACATAAAGCCTGCTGAAGGTTTGAAAGTTCCTAAGAAACCTACTTGCTGAGTGTAACCTGGAATAGTGCGAGCATTAGTAACTGAATAGTTCACACCAGCGGTTTTAATCATCGTTAAAAGAGATTTACCTACGCTAGCCTTCTCACCTCTTGGGGTTGCTTTTACACCCAAATAGCGATACAGCTGATCGAAAGTAAGGTTCGCTGTAAAGTTATGGGTATTGCCATTCTGCAAGGTATTCACTTCTTGGCGAGCCAACTGCAAGAGAGTTTGTGATCCGCGTTGGTAATCAAAATCTCCTGAATATGTATAATTAGCACGGATAAATTCAAAGTAAGGGAAGTTCGCAAAAGGCAACTCGTAATTCACTTGGAATTTAGAGAAGAAGTGATCAGGAGTTCCTAAATCCCAGAAATTATTCCACAACGATACCTCTCTATCTACTCCTGATATATCACCATTGGCATCATACCTATAGTAATTGCGAATAATGCTATTATTAGTTGCATTGAAATTGAGGCGCAATGATTTGGTGAGATTGTAGTTAATCGCGTATTGGTGATTCATTTGATAATTGCGTTGTTGCAATTCTGGCAAGGCACGTTGCTGACTTGCATTTACACCATCGAAATGCACATCGCGGAACAACTGTTTAGTAAACGAACGATTGACATCTGCTGTAAACATAATGCTTGTAGGCAAGATGTTCAGATTCATATCAGCCAACCACTGCCAATAACGTTTGCCTGCAAACTTGCTACTCTTTTTGAAAGGCTCTACCGTTGTAGGTTTAAACGTGTAGTTGTACATAAAGCCTGCACGCACTTGTTGTTCATCTTCATAACTAAGCTCATAATCACGGTGATTTTTCTCATTATAAGCGTAGTTGAAAGTAAAGTTTTCGATATTATAGATGCGGTTCTTTTGTCCTTCAGCTAAGTTTTTCTTCACCCCTATAAGGTTGATACCGCGTCTTAGAGTATAGTCTTCAGCCTGCTGTTTGATGATTTCTCGCTCACTTGCGTTTTGGGCAACATCTAATCTGTCTTGCAGTCTGATATCTTGATATACAGGGTCATACTCTGGTGTTGAGAGTTTTTGAGAGTGATTTAACCCTACTGGTATTTGCATATTCCATTTAGGAGGCAAGAGTTTACCCGCATTGATATTCATCATCACATCGTACTCACGGGTACTTTCGAGTGCTCGCTGGTTAGGAGCTTGATCTACAGCTCCAAAACCTACCGTGTGCATACGACCTGTTGCCGAAATATTCATCAGTTCAGAAGCGTTAGCATCAAGAGAGCCCACTGCTGCCCAACCTCCACGATTATCTAATTCGGCAACGCGAAGTTCGTTAAACCAAAACTCTCCACTGAGGTCGCGACCCGATGCATTCTTTATTCCTAACATCACAGAACGCACACTACCAAGAGATGGATTTCCTTTGATGACATAGCGGTTTTGCCCTGCTACGTGAGGAGTAGTATAAGGATTAGTGATTACATTAAAATTCTGATCGTAATGCGTTTCATCACTTAATCCATTAGCGCTTCTTAACTTGATAGCTTTCAGCTTGGTGAGTATCTCCATTGGGATATTCAGCTCGTTTTCTTTAGGCCATATCAGGTAATCAGTGCTTGCTCCTGCAGGGGTTACCTGCAAGGGGACTTCTATTTGGTAGTAGTTGTTGTTGAAATCGGTACCTATTCGTATAAAAGCCACTGCCTGATTATCAGTCAAAGGATTGTTTTTATAGGCTTCGGCGTGTACGAACATCTTGATATACTTATATTGTCGTAGATCAAAACGCAAGGCTTTATACACAGCACGACTATCTTGATCTCTAAGATCGCGCACTATGTATGACAAGGCTTGTTCATTCTGTTCTACCAAAGTATTATTAGTATTGATACGTTCGCGGTGTACCCCTGGTGGCATACGATAAGGAATAGGCTGACGGTTTTCGTTCTCAATAAGGTTTACTGAGTTGATTTCGACAGTAGTAGCCGAAGTAACACCTATATTCTCATTGAGAGGATAGTTGTAGTAACGCCAATCGCCACGAATAAGGTCGAGTGTGCCAAAACGCAAGAGCATCTCGTTTTGGAAACCAGTGAGATACATCCTCATATGAGTCATCGAATTGATGATATTGATTTGTTCAGTTTTAGAAACAGTACCTACAGGGAAACTATAACCTTCACGCCATAGTGCACCACTGGCAATCGGTATTTTATATTGTATCCAGCGAGTAGAAACTTGCTGACCGTTAGGAGCTTCTACTGATACTACTCGTATGTCATTTACATAAGTATCATTTGTAGTGATATTAGGGTGCATACGAACGCGATACTCAAGATAGTTATTGGCTGTGTTCATAGTATAATCGCCATTAATATCCTCGTGATCGGGTATGGTTGTAGAACCTCTATTGCTATCGGTATTATTTACAGGTGAGTTGCCCTGAGTACCATTGTAGTTATAGTAACGATTGAGAATACCTCCTCCACGTGTTAAGAAATACTCATAGTTATCCATTGCAGGGTCATTAGGTGAAGTAGCAAGGTTATTGGTATAGATATTTCTTTCATCGGCATCAGTAAGTCCATCGAGCCCTATATCTTGTAAACTACGGTTAGAGCTGTTCTCATCAAAAGCATAAACTAACGATTGAGCGGCAGGTACTTTACCCCAAGAAGTTTGGTTAGTACTTGCAGTAGAGGAAAGTCCAGGTAAGCCGTTTTCATATTGTTTACGACCATCTTTAAGGACGTCTTCAGAAATATTTCCTAAGTTGAACACCAACTCTCCATTACCACTATATTCGCCTGAATAATATG
The DNA here is from genome assembly GCF_937936315.1 of uncultured Capnocytophaga sp. Lineage (GTDB taxonomy): Bacteria > Bacteroidota > Bacteroidia > Flavobacteriales > Flavobacteriaceae > Capnocytophaga. Next base: position 6,440 of record NZ_CALGWU010000025.1, read on the forward strand.
GATCCATTACCCAAAATTGCAAAAATTCTATATTGCTCTCTTGAAAATCGGAGTAGCTCATACCGCGCATAATACCTCCCCATTTATTTTCGGTATTGAAAGAAGGGCTGTTGTTATAAGGTCCTTTTATATTAGGATAGTAAGCTAAATCCAGTGTAGTTTGTACTAAAGATTGTCCTTGTGCTAATTGCTGTTGAGGAAAGATTTCTTCTACAAAAATACGACGGGTACTATTTTTAGAAATTTCGTTGCTATTTACATCTGAAGGTTTTTGAGCTGAATAGAACACAGGGTCAATAGTATACCAAGCTAATTTAGCACGACCAAAACTATTGCGCAAGTTATCAGTATCGGTAGGACTGCTTCCGTAAAGGGTACGTGAAGCTGTTCCACCAGGACCAAACTCTAAAGGTGTACTTGCTAATTTCCAAGCCAGAGGTGAACGTATATCAATAGTGGCTTGAGCTGACTCAAAATCATCTAAATATACAGTAGTTTCACCATCAAAATCGTCGGCTTTAGGGGTACTTGCTCTCAGATAAGCAAACTCACCACGTAATGAGAGGTTAGAAGGTGCATCACTCTTGATAGTAGGAATACGGTTTACCCAACGAGTAAGGAAAGGCAACTCTGTAGAATAAGTAGCCCCAACCCCAAAGATTGTATTGTTCACACTCTCTTGTCCATAGCTAGTTTTTTGTGTATAAGGTCGTTCGCGCAAGTTTACAATTGCTCCGTTTACGATGAACTTATCATTGAATTTATGCTCCACATTCACACCCATATAGCGAGTAGTTTGACCGCCGAAAATTAGGTTGTTCTCTACTGATACTTGTATAGGCAAATTAGAGGCTTCTAAACTCGCATTGATAATCTCCACTGTACCCGATTGGTAATCCACCAAATAGTCGATACCCTCCACGAGTATGCGCCCACCTGCAGTTACTACTACCGAACCTCGTGGCACATTGAAAGCTCCTAACGATATCCCCCTACGACTTGAGGCTTTGTAGCGACCTTTCATCACAAACTTGTTTTTATCGCCATCCATTTGTGCTTGCGATTTAGTGTTTTTATAGAGTGAAGTATAAACGTACTTTTTCTGATTGTTGTTATAAGAAAGAGGATCATCGTAGTTAGCTCCACCTCCTAAAGTATTGTAGAGGAAACTACCAAAAGGTTCCACTTTGGTAAAGAAGATTTTGCCGTATTGTTCATCTATAGTAATCCCAGGTAGGTAATCGAAGAAACCATCCCCCCCTGGTTGTGGGTCATTGTATTTGTTGAGGCGGTCGAAATTAAAAAGATTGAGCAAAATACGATCGTCTAAACTCGCAGGCCAACCTACATTATCCACCTTTTCTATATAGTTGATAGGCGAAGGATTGGAATAGAAGATATTCATACGAAAATCTTCAGCTGAAAGTCGCGCTGTACCTACCGAATAAACGTTTTTCATCATCAAATCCCAAATAGGGTCATTCACGTTCAAACGGTTGCTTTTGAGCATTTTCAGTACTAAAAGGTTATTGGTAATAGCATTGTTACCCCCACCATAAATTTGGTTAGTAGTTGCCGAAATACCATCATTAGCAAATTCACCTACTTGGTACACTTGGCTACCATAGGTATACTGGTAGGCTACTGCCAGCACTTCATCACTGCTCAAAGCTGTAACAAGAGATATATAACCAAGTTTATTATCTACCTTATAATCAACTCCTTCTTCAAGTTTTCGTGCATTTTCAATGATAGCATAGTCATAACCCTGACTTACATACGAAGCATTTGTTCCAAAACCTTGTTGTACCGTTGCTACATCGCGAATTGCATTGGTAAGTACTGAATTAGATGTTCCTATTCGGGTAGGGTCGTATTTATTAGCAGCATTGGTAGGCATATTATTTGTAGTAGCATTGAAAAAGGTAGAACCTGCCTTATCTTTCAAACGGGTATTTACTTCTTTAGGTTCTCCTAAGTCTTGCAATGCCAAGATATTGCGAATATTCCCCATACGGCTATTGCGGTTGGTAACCCATACCTCCAAGCGGGTAATTTGTACTTTACTATTGATAAAAGGATAGTTCTCTAAGGCGCGATCGTAGTTATCACGGAAGAATTGTGCTAAAAAGAAGTTACGGTTTTCATCGTAGTCTAAAGCCGAAAATTCAAATTCGGTAATGGTACCACCACCTTGTGCGCTCACCGTTTTGCGCTCAGATTTCTGTTCAGAGAATACCCCCGTAATGGTTGTACGCCCGAACTTCAGTTCTGTTTTTACCCCAAATAGACTCTGTGAACCAGTAATCAGTGAGTTAGACATCGGCATAGAGATGTTCCCTAACTCTACTTTCTGTACGATATCATCTTCATCGGGTGAGTACTCTAATTTGAAGACATTTTGAAAATCAAAAGATGCTTGAGTGTCATACTGCGCATTGAGGCTCAACCTTGTACCTATTTTCCCTGTAAGCCCCAAGCTAATGCGTTGCTCAAAATCTAATCCCCACGAACTACGGTATCGCGGACTTACCACGGGGTTGTCATTACGGGTATAGCGTACACCCAAATCTACCCCTACACTCCCTTGTGGTGTGAGCTCTATATTGCGCCCCCCAAAGACACTCTCAAAAAAATCAGAATTTATATACAATTCCGGCAACAAATTGCGTTGTGCCTTTTTTTTATCAATTGTACTTGTGCTTGTATCACCCAAAGTTGCGAGTTTTTCATCATAATACGCTTTCATACGCTCACGCAACACCAAGTTCTCATATTCCTTTACAGTGAGGAACATAGGTGTTCTAAGGTCGTATTTGCCAAGTTGTTCGGTATACACATAACGATCAAGTGTAGGGTTATATGTATACTGTTGTACAATACTTTTAGGCTGCTCTAACCCCACACGCCCAATGCCATTGCGCACGGTCGTCTCGGTTTGAGTACCTTCGGTAGTAGTGGGAGTTACTTGAGCTTGAGTTGTTAAAACACTGAAAAAGAGTAGTATGAATAGTGTATAAGTATATTTCATAATGGGAGATACATTATAGGAGAATATAAATCGGGGCAAAGATAAAAAACTATTGACAATTTCCAATTAATAATTAACATTTTTAACAATCTGTTATTTTTTCTTTTTAAGAAGTTTTATAAAAGTTGTTGAATTAATAATCGTATAAAAAATACTTTATTATCGCAAACTGATAATTATCATAGTTTCATTTTCTTTCAAACACTTACATTTGCCGCCTAATTTAATCTTTTTATAAATAAACTAATTATTAATGAATTCTACAACCTCTTTGCGTACTTCGCATTTTGTGCTTACGCTCAACACTTTAGCTTTTACTATTTGTTTTGCCTGCTGGACACTGAACGGTGTTTTGGTAACTTATTTAGTAGATAATGGTATCTTCAATTGGAGTGTAGTACAAACAGGCTGGCTCTTAGGATTGCCTATCCTTTCAGGTTCTATCTTCCGCCCTTTGATGGGGATGCTCACCGATAAATACGGAGGGAAACCCGTGTTTAGTACATTGCTTATCTTCTGTGCTATCCCATTCTTCTTGATGTACTTCGTAAATTCATATTGGATGTACTTCATTTTGAGTATTCTTTTTGGTATGGTGGGAACAGGTTTTGCTGTAGGGATTGCTTTTACCTCAGTATGGTATCCTAAAAACTGGCAAGGTCGTGCACTCGGTATTTTCGGTATGGGAAATGCAGGGGCAGCTCTTACTACTTTTTTAGCACCTACACTACTTAAATGGCTCACTAACAACAATGAGAACTTAGATGGATGGCGTTGGCTACCTATAATCTACGGGTGTGTAATTTTATTAATGGGCTTGATATTTTTGTTCTTTACCAAAAATAAAAAAGCTGCACAAGCACCTAAATCGATGCACGAAATGATCACTCCGCTCAAATCTACTCGTGTATGGCGTTTTGGGTTGTACTATTTCTTAGTATTCGGTTTGTTTGTAGCCTTCTCACAATGGCTATTACCTTACTACATCAACGTATACAGCACAACCTTGATATTAGGAGGTATGCTTGCTTCAGCCTTTAGCTTGCCCAGTGGGGTGATTAGAGCACTTGGAGGTTACTTATCCGATAAATTTGGTGCGCGTGCCGTAATGCACTGGGTATTGCTCTCTTCTCTTATCATAGGAGGACTCTTGATGTTGCCTAAAATGGAAATTCTTACGCCAGGAAAAGGAGTAGCAGCCAAGAAAAATACTACTGTTGAAAAAGTAGAAGGAAATGCTATTACCCTTGCTACAGGTGAAGTGATACAACTTACAGAAAAACCTGAAATTAAAGATGGTAACTACATTTTCCCAAAAAGTTATTCGTGGCAAGAAGCCCTCGTGAAAGAGAACCAACAAGTGAAGAAAAAAGAAGTGCTTGCCCAAGGACAAACACTCATTAAATTTGAAGCACACTTGTGGGTATATACTATCTTGGTAATCCTCATTGGTATTATGTGGGGTATTGGAAAAGCAGCGGTATACAAATACATTCCTGAATATTTTCCTAATGAAGTAGGTATTGTAGGAGGTATGGTAGGACTCATCGGTGGATTAGGAGGTTTTATAGGACCTATCCTCTTTGGGTATCTTCTTGACTTTACAGGTTTATGGACAAGCTCTTGGATTTTTGTATTCCTCACTTCGGCTGTCTGTCTCTACTGGATGCACCGCACTATCAATAAACTAAACAAAAAAGCAGCCCCAGAGTTGCGAGATAAAATTGAATAATTAGCAATTGACTAATTGACAAATCAACAAATTGACAAATTAATAAAAATGAGTAAATGGTTATCACAATGGGAGCCTGAAAACGAACAGTTTTGGCATTCCACAGGAAAAAAAATAGCGAATAGAACGCTTACAATTACTACTATCGCGCTTACAATGTCGTTTGCGTGCTGGTTTCTATACAGTGCCGTAGTGGTACAATTACCTAAAATTGGGTTTCATTTCACTGATGACCAATTGTTTTGGTTGGCAGCGATGCCTGGTTTAGCAGGAGGGCTTTTGCGTATCCTCAACACCTTTTTGATTCCTATCTTCGGAACACAAAAAGTAGTATCTATCAGTGCTTTATTAAAGATTATCCCTTTATTGATGTTAGGTTTTGCCGTAATGGATCCTTCATCATCTTATGGCTATTTTATGCTAATAGGATTTTTGCTCGGTATAGGAGGTGGTGACTTCTCATCCTATATGCCTTCTACTTCTTTATTTTTCCCTAAACGCCTATCAGGTACCGCTTTAGGTATTCAAGCAGGTGTAGGAAACTTTGGGGTAAGTTTGGTACAATTGCTTTCACCTATCGTCATCAGCCTTAGTATCTTTTCTTTCTTAGGTGGAGGAGAAACAGTGATAGCTACTGGCAAAACTATCTTTTTAGAGAACGTAGCCTTCATCTATGTAATTCCGTTATTTCTTGTAGGTATATGGGCTTGGGTATCATTGAAGAGTATCCCTGTAAAAGCCTCTTTTAAAGAGCAGTTGGATATTTTTGGTGATAAACACACTTGGTATTGCACTGTCACTTATATTATGACTTTTGGGATTTTCGCAGGACTTTCTGCGGCTTTCCCATTGATGATTAAAAATATGTATGTGCCTTTGGATAATACTCTCGAGCCTTTGCATTACGCTTTCTATGGACCTCTAATTAGTTCGGCAATGCGTGTGCTTTTTGGTAAAATAGCTGATAAATTTGGAGGGGCTATCCTCACCCATATCACTGGTATTGCAATGGCGATTCTCTTTGCTATACTTATCTTGGGAGGTTATCTTACCCCTACTTCAGCAGACCAGTTCCCGATGTTCTTCACTATCATTATGGCGATTTTCTTCTTTACAGGAGTAGGTAATGCTGCTACTTTCAAGCAATACCCTACTATTTTTGCTGCTTCACCACGTAAATCAGCAGGAGTAATAGGATGGACAGCTGCAGTAGCTGCTTTTGGTCCTTTTATCTTCAATATAATGATTCCTCAATCACGTGCTTGGTTTGGCAATTCAGAACCTTTCTTTTGGTGTGTGTTTGCTTTATGCGTGATTGCAACATGGATAAATTGGCATTTCTATACTCGTAAAGGTTGTGAGAGACCGAGTTAAATAAAATGTTAAAAAAGATGTAATAAACTTATATTACAATAACTTACATAAAACAAGTGAATTACGAATGATTCTAAATTACTAAGAATGTTTGTAATTCACTTTTTTAGTTGTATTTTTGTCCCCTAGAGTAAAACAAAATTTATGTTCCGTATTTTTACTAAAATAAACAAAAAGGCATTTCGCAATGCTGTTATTGCTACTTTAGGAGTAATAGCTATTACCGTGATAGGCTCTGTAAACTTGCAGAACTACGATGCCGCCCTGATGATATACTTTTTTGGTACCATCAGTATGACCTTTGGGATTGCTTACCGTCACTCGATATGGTTGCAACGCCCTCCTACCAAAATGTATTGGAAACGCACTTGGCAGCTTTTGCGCAGTAGAAACTATTGGTCTCAGTTGAAGAACTATGGGAAACTGTCGTTCAAGAACTTACTGCTTCAAAAGTTCATTATGCCTCGTGGCAAGATGCGTTGGGTAGGGCACTTCTTATTAGCTGTAGGTTGCTTAATCTCCTTTGGAGTAACCTTTGGGCTTACCTTTGGGTGGATGCACTTCACCTTAGTACCCGGCACTACCGATATGTATGAAACCCACTTTATGGGCTTCACCGTAATGGAGTTCAAACTCGGTACTATTGTAGCTTTATTTCTCTTCCACATCCTTGTTTGGACAGCTATAATGGTTATTATAGGTAGTGCTATAATGATGCACCGTCGTTTCATAGACGAGGGGCAAATGGCTACTCAGTGGTTTGAGCGCGATTGGGTGCCACTTATTCTACTTATCATTGTATCAGTAACCGGTTTAGGTATTTGGTTTGACTATTCATTTTTAGAAGGAAAAATGAGTCAGTTTATGGCTATTACCCACGCTATCACTGTAGCGATGTTTTTAATGTGGATCCCTTTTGGTAAATTCTTCCATATCTTCCAGCGTCCTGCTCAAATAGGGGCAAATGTATACCGCATAGAAGGTGCTAAAGAAGGAATGCAAGTTTGTCCTCACACTAAAGAAGAATACGCTTGCAAAATGCAGATTAACGATCTTAAAGAAGTAACCAAAGAGCTCGGTTTCAAATTAGAAAACGAAAAGGGAATGAGCTATTTGGAGTACAGCCCTGAAGGCAAACGCTGTATGCTTGCCAAAGCACACCTCAAAGCCCGTGAGGAAGCGGGTAGTTTCTTCGGTTAATTCCTAATATCACTAATTTTAAAAGAAAACACTAAAAGATTATGGCAACGTTACCCGTATCCGTAGATGAAATTATAGCTAAATGGGGACCTCATAAACACTATATGACCAAAGAGAGCGCTAGAGCACGTGCCTCTCAAACCGCTGATGAATTTGTAAAAACACACTGTTGTTTTTGTGGATTACAATGCGGCATTAAGCTAAAAGTAAAAGATAAAAAAGTAGTAGGCTTTGAACCTTGGCGTGAGTTCCCTTTTAATGAGGGTCGTCTTTGCCCAAAAGGGGTTCAACGTTATATGCAAGATAACCACCCCGACCGCCTATTGCAACCTATTAAACGCGTAGAAGGCGTGGGATTTGTACCTATTGAATGGGAAGAAGCCTATAGCACTGTAGTGAGCGAAATCAAGCGTATCCAAGAACAATACGGCAGAAACGCTTTTGCAATGCTTTCAGGCGTATCACTTTCTACTGAAAAGAGTTATTTGGTAGGAAAATTTGCCCGTGTAGCTCTTAAAACAGCTAACTTAGATTACAACGGACGCTTGTGTATGGTAAGTGCTGGGGCTGGTAACAAAAAGGCTTTCGGGATGGACAGATCGTCTAACTCTTGGGCTGACCTCGCTCACGCTGAAGTGATTATTATAACAGGGGCTAATATCTCCGAATGTTTCCCTGTGCTTACTTATCGTATATGGGAAGCCCGCGACAACGGGGCAAAAATCATAGTAATCGACCCACGTGTGATTCCGTTAGCTCGTACTGCCGATGTACACCTTCCATTGCGTTCAGGTACTGATACTGCGTTGATGAGCACTATGCTAAAAGTGCTTATTGACAACGATTGGTTAGACCACGATTTTATCGATAACTATACCTCTGGCTGGGAAGAAACTGCTAAAACAGTAGAACACTGCACACTTGAATGGGGTGAAGAAATTACAGGAGTACCTAAAGAGCTCATCTACAAGGCTGCTGAGATGTGGGGAAAAGCTAAAACTTCATTCCTCGTACACGCTCGCGGTATTGAGCAACACCGCAAAGGGGTACTCAATGTGTTGAGTTGTATCAACTTAGTGTTAGCTACAGGTCGTATTGGAAAACCTTACTGTGGCTATGGTACTATCACAGGGCAAGGTAACGGACAAGGAGGTCGTGAGCACGGACACAAATGCGACCAGCTTCCTGGTAACCGCGACATCGAAAACCCTGAACACCGCCAGATAGTAGCCGATTTCTGGGGTATCCCTGAATCAGAACTACCGCGTAAAGGACTCAGTGCTTACGAGATTATTGATGCTATCAACAAAGGTGAAATCAAAGGGTTACTCTCTATCTGCTTCAACCCTATCATCTCTTTACCTAATAACAAATACGTAAAAAGTGCTTTAGAAAAACTCGAATTTTATGCGGGTATTGATTTCTTCCTCTCAGAAACATTGCGCCACGCTAACATCGTATTAGCGGGCTCTTTGCAAGAAGAAGAAGAAGGTACTACCACTACTTCAGAAGGACGTGTAGTACGTATTTCTGGAGCTGTAAACCCTCCAGGAAAAGCCAAACGCGATATCGAAATTCTTAAAGAATTAGCAAAACGCCTTGGTCAAGAAGATAAGTTTAACTTCCCTACTTCCGAGGATATATTTAATGAAATTCGCCATATTTCGAAAGGTTCGTATGCTGATTACTACGGTATTACTTACGAAAAAGTAGAAAAAAATATGGGGGTTTTCTGGCCCTGCCCAAGTCTTGATCACCCAGGTACACCACGCCTTTGGGAAGATAAGAAATTCAAAACCAATGACGGTAAGGCACACTTCAACCCTACTCCATATCAACCACCAGTAGAAGAACCCGATGCTGATTATCCAGTAGTGCTCACTACAGGGCGTGTGGTAAGTCAGTATCTCAGCGGTACTCAAACCCGCCGTATTGGTAAACTTATAGATATCTATCCAGAGCCTCTAATGGAAATACACCCTGAATTGGCAGCTAAATACGGCATAGAAGAAGGCGACTTAGTGCGTATCACTACCCGTCGTAACTCAGCTGTATTCCCTGCTAATGTAGTGGAAACTATCCGCAAAGATTCTATTTTTGTACCTTATCACTGGGGAGGGGTAAACTCTATCAATCAGCTTACTGTGGGACTTGAAGGGCTTGACCCTATCTCCAAAATGCCTGAGTTCAAAGTATGTGCCTGCAAAATAGAAAAAACAGGTGAGAAAAAAGCTAAGGACTCAGCTGAATACGCTTATCGCAGTCGTGATGTGCTATTCGCTGAAGGTGATACCCCTATTCCTAACTAAGAGAGTAAATCTAAACTATACAAAAGAGTAAAAACAAAATTCAATGGCAGATCAATTTAAGAAATTCAACGATATGGAGTTCTTCTTGGATATGCAGCGTTGTATAGGCTGTCACTCTTGTGAGATGGCTTGTGCAGAATGCGAAACCAATGGAGAAACCTCAATGATTCATATTCACTACGTAGATAGACGTGAAACTGTGCAAACCACTGTACAGGTGTGTATGCACTGCGATGACCCTATCTGCGCTAATGTGTGTCCCGCCGATGCTATCGTAAAAGATGAATTTGGCATAGTGCACTCCGCTGATGTCTCTAAATGTATCGGGTGTGCGAACTGCGTACTCAGCTGTCCGTTTGGGGTACCTCAAATCCCCGACCAAAATGCGCTTTTGATGATGAAGTGCAATATGTGTTACGATCGTACCAGTGTAGGTTTAAAACCTATGTGTGCTACTGTTTGCCCAAGTGGTGCGCTCACTTTCGATACCAAAGAAAACGTGGCTAAAAAACGCCCTAATAGTACTCCTATTAAGAAGTTTATCTTTGGTGAAGAAGTAGTAACTACTAAAGTAAACCTAATGATGCCTAAGGGCAGTGAAGAAATAAAAGTATTCTAATTTCTAAAAAACAACATTAAACAATGGGAGACGAAAATAAAAACATACCCGATTGGAAAGCTGATTTTCCTATTTCAAAAACAGAAGCAGGCTATGTAGCGCGTCGTGACTTTTTGAAAGTGATTACCCTTTTCTCAGGTATTATGGCGGTAGCAAGTGTATTTATTCCTGTATTCAACTTTTTTCACAAAAGAAAACAAATCAAGGATTATTTTGTGTGCAATACCTCAGAATTGGCAATAGGTGGACAAAAAACATTCTATGTAGATGGTGATCATAGAAACCCTTATATGCTCATTCGCTTAGCTGAGAACGATTGGCGCGTGTACGAACAAAAATGTACTCACTTATCTTGTGCTGTGATTTATGACCACGAGCACCAAATGATAGAGTGCCCTTGCCACCATGGTTTTTTTGATGCCAAAGACGGTAAGGTATTACAAGGTCCTCCACCACGCCCACTACCTCAATTGGGTGTGGTAATTAAAGACAACAAAATATTTGTGGAAGATTACACTTATGAAAAGCAAATCAACCACAAAGCACATTCTTAAGTATTAATAATTAATAATTAACAAATTATGGCAATCAGAAAGAAACCCATATCAAAAGTGACCACACGTGTCAATGATATGTTAGTATTCATTATCGCTATTTACATTTTGCTCACAGGCTTACAAATGTGGCTTTTATTTGGTAGTATCAACAAAGCCTTATACTTGTACAACACCGAGATTGATGTAATGCCTTTTGCTACTTGGTCGGCTATTGGTTCAGTAGTGATTTTTGCTTGCTTGCTCTTCTTCCTCCGCTATATCCCACTTATCAAAACGGGTAAACTATTGAAAGGCAACGAAAAAGAGGAAGAATATGAGTACTAATCTAATCGATTCATTCGGACGAAAACATACCTATTTGCGGCTATCCATAACGGATAGCTGCAATTTTCGTTGTTTATACTGTATGCCTGATGAACCTTTCAGCAGTAGTTCTTCTTCTAAACTGATGAGTAGTGATGAAATATTTGGCATCTCTAAAATTTTCACAGAACAATTCGGTATTTCTAAAATTCGCATTACGGGGGGCGAACCCTTAGTGCGACACGATTTTGCTGAAATTATCGAAAAATTAGCAACCCTTCAGGTCTCCTTAGGAGTTACTACCAATGGGGTATTGTTAGACAAATACTTCTCACTATTGCAACAAAACCAAGTACAACTCTTAAACATCAGTATTGATTCGTTAGACAGCGAGCGCTTCAAGCAGATTACTAAACGCGACCTATTGCCTCAAGTGTGGAACAATATAATGCAGAGTATCAGCTTAGGGTTTAAAGTGAAACTCAATGCGGTGATTATGCGAGGGGTGAACGACGATGAGCTTCTTTCGCTGGCAATGCTCTCTCACAACTATCCCATTGAAATGCGTTTTATAGAGTTTATGCCTTTCTACGGCAATTCTTGGGAAAAAGGCAAAGTGATGCCAATAAACGAAATGCTTCAGGTTATTGAACGAGAATACTCTTGTATCAAGCTCCACGATGACAAACACGATACATCGCGTAAGTACAAACTCTCCGAGGATAGCAAAGGCTGTTTTGGCTTTATCACTACAATGAGCAACGCTTTTTGCGGTGGTTGCAATCGCATAAGGCTCACTTCTGATGGCAAGATGAAAAACTGCCTCTTTGGTGCGGAAGAATTTGATTTACTGAGTCTTTATAGGGCAGGTGAAGATATAGACAACCTTATAAAAGAAGGCGTATGGCGCAAGCACAAAGAAAAAGGTGGTCAGTTTACTGAGATGAATACTGTTGATAACAGTAAGATTATCAACCGCAGTATGATAAAAATAGGAGGCTGATTTTTTTTGATTAACGAAATGCTTTTTTATACATAACGTAAAAACCACTCTGATATGAAACATCTTTTTAAAACACTTTCCACACTACTATTATTGTTATTCGTTCATACGCACTCATTTGCTGCCGATAAAATTACGGTAGCCGCCGCAGCTAATTTGCGTTACGTATTAGAAGAACTGAAACAACAATACGTAAAATCACACAAAGGCACCCAAATAGATATCGTTTTTGGTGCCTCGGGTACACTTACTCAACAAATAGTGAATGGCGCTAACTTCGACCTCTTTTTAGCAGCTAATACTAATTTTCCTGAAGAAGTAATCAATCAAGGTTTTGGTCACGGCAAATCGGTGGTGTATTGTTATGGCAAAGTTGCTCTTTGGAGTATGACTCTCAATGTAAAAAAAGGGATTAAAGCTACTTTAGAGAATCCCAAAGTAACCCGTATAGCCATTGCAAATCCTAAATTAGCTCCTTACGGCAAAAATGCGGTAGAAACCTTGCAAAAATTAGGTTTATACAAAAATATCGAATCTAAAATAGTATGGGGCGAGAATATCAATCAAACAGCACATTTTGTCTCTACGGGCAATGCCCAAGTGGGGTTTGTAGCGCTTTCTACTATTTTAGCGCCTGAAATGAAAGGTAAGCAAGGTAATTATTATGTGCTAAATAATGAAGAATGCGCCCCTATTGCACAAGCGGGGATAGTCATCAAAAATAAAAATACAGTTCTTGCACAAGCCTTTTTAGATTATTTGCTAAGTGATAAAGCAAAACCTATTTGGAAAAAACACGGTTACGAATTAAAATAATGGAAGAATTTGTAAAAACCTTATTACTAACGGGTAAAATGGCAGTAATCACTACTGCCGTTTTATTCGTTTTTAGTTTGCCTATCGCTTATTGGTTAGCTTATAGCAAGTTTAAGGGGAAAGTGATATTCGAGGCTTTGGTATGTATGCCTATGGTGCTCCCACCTACCGTATTAGGTTATTATTTTCTATTGCTCATCAGCCCTACACGAGGGTTTGGAAAGTTTTTAAACGAAACCTTTGATATTCAACTCGCTTTCACTTTCGAGGGGATTGTAATAGCTAGTATCATCGCCAATCTACCTTTTATGATTCAGCCTCTGCAAAACGGCTTCTCTGCTTTACCCAAAAGTTTCAAAGAGGCAGCTTACACCTTAGGCAAAAGCCGATGGACAACCTTCTGGCGAGTGTTATTACCTAATATCAAACCTTCTATCATCACAGGGTTAGCTCTCACCTTTGCCCATTGTATTGGCGAGTTTGGCATTGTACTGATGATTGGCGGTAGCATTCCTCACGAAACTAAAGTAGCTTCTATCGAACTCTACGACCAAGTGCAAGCTCTCAATTATGATCTTGCTAACCAATATGCTCTAATACTATTTGCTATTTCGTTTATCTTGCTGATGATTATTTTCAGCATCAATAAAAAGAAAACACTCTTCTAATGATTACAATTGATATATCTCATACACTCTACACTTCCAACGGCATCACCGATTTATTGATACAAAAAACGTTTCACGAAGGCGATTTAGTATTCTTATCGGGAGCTTCAGGGATAGGCAAAACTACCTTTTTTCGTATCTTGGCAGGATTGGTAAAACCCGATTATGGCTACCTTCGCATAGGTGATAAAATATTACTACGCACTGAAAAAGACATCAATCTGCCACCTCAACAGCGCGATGTTGCCCTAATGTTTCAAGATTATGCGCTCTTCCCTAATATGACTGTTTGGGAAAACATCGCCTTTGCCCAAAAAGAAAAAGACCCTACTTATATCACCCGCTTGTTAGACGCTTTTCAAATAACGACTCTCAAAGACCGAAAAGTAACACAACTATCTGGGGGACAGCAACAACGGGTGGCTTTAGCGCGCACTTTGGCTCAAAAGGCTTCCATTACTTTGCTTGATGAACCTCTCTCATCGGTAGATGCTACAATGAAAGCCCTGATGAAACAAGAAATTCTCAATTTTCACAAAGAGACCCAAAGTACCGTGTTTGTTATCAGTCATCAACCTGAAGATTTTCAGGCAGAAGCCGATACTATTATAACATTATAAACATCTTTCTAAACTTTAAGAGGAATATCCAAAGGGATAATCTGTTTTTTTGAAAGGATTTCTACGTATTGTCCTACAGTAAAAAGCATAGGGCGCTTCATATCTATAGCGCGAAGTGTTTGTTCTACTTTTGCCAGAGTAGTCATTACTGAGGTTTGATCTTTTGCCGAAATACGTGAGGTTACAGCTACAGGCATATCTGCTGAAACTCCTGCCGATGTGATGATTGTTACTATTTCGGCTATACAATCGGTGTTGGCAAAGTAGATGTGAATAGTGCTACCGTATTTCAAGGTATTTGCCAATTCTTTCAGCAGTTGATGATTCTTCTCATTGTTGTGATACACAAAATTTACCGATACATCACTTTCTTCCATTTCGGTAGTAGGTATGGCAAAAATATTAGTAGCAGCACACGATGCTGTAATCCCTGGTATCATAACAAAGTCAATTCCATTGGCTTTTAAGGCGCGTGCTTCTTTTCCTCCTCCGTTGAACATCAGGGCATCACCAGGTTTTAAGCGACATACTTTCTTCCCCATATCATAATGCTTTTTCATTTCATTGAGCATTGCTGTGGGGTCTATCTTCTTATCAATAGCTTTAATTTCAGCTTTGAAGTTAAATTCTTTTAGCAAACTGTCGTCGGGCATACAATCAAACAGGATGACATCAGCCTCATCAAGAGCTTTTTTAGCTGCCAAAGTAAGCAGTTGTGGGTTGCCCGGTCCCATACCGATAATTGTAATAGGGTATTTCATTTTTTCAATATTTTAATGGTTTAAAGTATAGGGGAAACACACTTTGCGCCCCTCTATATCAATGATTTTCATATCTATATCATAAAGGCTTTTCAAAAGTGCTTCACTCATCACTTCCTCAGGAGTGCCCGTTACAGCAAGTCTTCCGTCTTTCACTACCGCAACCTTAGAATCGCACAAAAAAACGTGGTCGGGGTTGTGAGTAGAGAGCACAATGCCTATATGTTTGTTCTGCAATGATTTAATCTGCTGAATTACTTTTATTTGGTTACCAAAATCAAGTGCCGAAGTAGGCTCATCCATCACTATATACTCAGGTTCTTGTGTGAGGGCGCGCGCGATGATGGTAAGCTGTTGTTCCCCGCCACTCATCTGCGAAAACACTTTGTCTTTCAGCGATAGAATACCTATTTGAGCCATTGTTTCAGTAGCAATTTCTTTATCTTTTTTAGAGGGAAATCCAAAATAGGGCAAGTGTGGCGTACGCCCAAAGAGCACCACTTCAAAGGCGGTAAAACTAAAGTCAATCTTCCGCGCTTGGGGAATATAGGCTATTTTCTTAGCATTTTCTTGTTTTTTGCTGAAGTCAAAAGGTTGGTCGTCTAATAATATCTCCCCAGATAACTTCGGCAAAAGTCCTAATAAGGTTTTGAAAAGGGTTGTTTTTCCTGAACCATTTTTGCCCAATACGCACAGTATTTCTCCTTTGTTCACCGATAGATTTACATCGCTGAGCACTGGGTTTTGGTAGCCTATCGTTAGATTATTAGTGATTATTCCCATAAGTTGCGTTTGCTTTTTACCGATTTTAACACAAAGAAAAAGATAGGAGCTCCTATGATAGAGGCAATGATGCCCAAGGGGATTTCTAAGGCTGAAATGGTGCGCGAGAGTAGGTCGATGAGCAGTAAGAACATTCCTCCTAAAATAAATGCCGATGGTAGCAACCAGCGGTTATCCGAGCCTATGAGAAAACGCGCAATATGAGGCACTACCAGCCCTATCCAGCCTATGAGTCCCGTGATTGAAACTACGGTAGCGGTGAGCAATGTCGCCGATAAAATAACAATAAACCGCAATCGCGATACTTGCACCCCCATACTGCTGGCTTCATCTTCACCAAACGACAGCACATTCAGTTTCCACGACGAGAGATAAAGCGGAATGATAGCCAGTAGCACGATAGGGGCGACTATCATTATTTGTTCATTGGTGATATTGGTAAGACTTCCCATCAGCCAAAAAGTGATGTCGGGGAGTTTGTATTCGGCATCGGCAAGGTATTTGGTTAGCGAGATAAAAGCCCCAAACATAGAGCCTGTGATAATACCCGAAAGCAGGAGTACCAGTGTTTGGTTGTGCAACTTGCTGATACTTCGGCTCAAGGCTAAAGCTATGAATACAGCGGTTAAACCAAATGCAAAAGCCGAAAGCTGTATGCCCAGCATACTTAGCGAAAAGAGTATGGCTACTGAGGCTCCAAATCCCGCTCCTGAACTCACTCCTAATATATCGGGACTAATCAGTGGGTTTTTGAACATTCCTTGATAGGCTACCCCTGATACTGCCAAGGCGCCACCTACCAATACAGCCCCCAGCACACGCGGTAAGCGCACTTCTAAAAGTAGCAAAGCGGTGTGTTCATCAACGGCTGCTTTAGAGAAGATAAATTTTATAATGTCGCCAATAGGCAGAGGATATCGCCCTACACTCAGCGCTATTAGGCAAAGCCCTATCAGGCATAACAACTGAATGACCAACAGAGCGTTGCGTTTATGTAATGTTTTTAAAATCATTATTCAAATCTATTGTCTGATTACTGAAGGCTGTATAGGCATATTGGCAACTGCTTCAAAAGGTGTTTTGAGATATCCTATAAGGTTGATTGTAATGTTCATTGGCGAAAAAATAAAGTGCAAAGATAATAGTTTTGTCAAAAAAAACATAACGAATTTTCTAAAATATAATATAGAGTTCGTTTTTTTTCGTACATTTGTGCCGTGAATAAAGCAATAACTATGAATGATGTAGTGCTTCAAGGAAGTATTACCAAATATGTAAAACGATTACTATTAGATAAAATAATTGATGATACTCCTCTACAAGCTCCTAAAGGCAGTGTGATTTTTAAAGAAAATGAGCATATCAAAGGTGTGTTTTACTTAATAGAAGGCGTTTGTAAAACGAGTAAATTGAGCCCAACAGGCAAAAATCACATCATCCGATTGACGAAAAAAGGAGAACTTCTCGGGTTGCGCAGCGTAATGAGCCAAAATACTACTAACTTGATGGCTACTGCTCTCACCGATGTACAATACTATATAATCCCCAAAGAATACATTCTCTCTGCATTTAGCGAAAACCCCTCTTTTGTAATGGAACTCGCTAAAATAGTGAGTGATGAGTTGAGAAAATCGGATAATCAAATAGTGGATATGGTGCATAAACGTGTGAAACAGCGTTTAGCTGAAACCTTATGTTTGTTAGAAAACACTTTTGGCACGGATGTGCAAGGTTATATTGCTTCTCCTTTGGTGCGTGAAGAAATTGCTAATTTGGTGGGTACAGCTACCGAGTCGCTTATTCGCACCCTTTCTGATTTTGCCAAAGATGGTATTGTAGAACTCAAAGGCAAACACATCAGGATTGCCAACCGCAACCTTTTAAAGAAAATACACGGATAGAATGACGCGTTATACTCGACAAATACAACTCATTGGGAGTGAGAACCAAGCTAAATTACACCGCGCCAGAGTGTTGGTCGTAGGGGTAGGAGGCTTGGGTTGCCCTGTGCTGGAACTGCTTTGCTCGGCAGGAATAGGCACACTGGGTTTGGTAGATTTTGACAAGGTGGAGCTTCACAACTTGCACCGCCAGTTTCTGTTTGCCGAAAAAGATGTGCAACAACTGAAAACAGCAGTTGCTGTAGAGCGACTGCAAGCGCGCAACAGTGACACTATTTTCAGAACGTACCCTTATAGCCTTAGCGCTCAGAATGTATTTGCTATTATCGACGGCTATGATATAGTGGTGGATTGCACTGATAATTTTGCGGTGCGCTATCTGTTATCGGACGCTTGTGCTATTGCAGGTAAACCCTTAGTATATGGAGCGCTGTATCACTACGAGGGGCAGGTGAGTGTGTTCAACGTTAAGAAAGATGGTTATACGACTACTTACCGCGACCTCTTCCCTACCCCACCGCAACCTGAGGAAGTACCGACGTGCAATGAGGCGGGCATCTTACCGACCGTTTCATCGATGATAGGGCATTTGCAAGCCAATGAGGTGCTGAAATTGCTCTTAGGAAAGATAGATGATTGCCTTGTGCATACTCTTCTGTTATTCAATACACAAACTTATCAACTTACTAAAATCAAATATTGTAAAATGAATACTTCATCCCCACAAACCCCTAAAGAAGTAGAGGGGTATAGCTATCCTGCTTTTTGTCATCAAACAGAAGGCGAAGAACTTCACAGCGTAGAGGATTTGCAAGCGTTTTTGGCACAAGAAAACAGTGTGCTAGTAGATGTGCGCGAAGCTGATGAAATGCCTAAAATCAACTTGTTTAAGGCATTGGAATTGCCTCTTTCTGAACTTCCTACGCAATGGGAGCAACTGAAAACATACGACCATATTTGCTTTGTGTGTGTAGCGGGCGTGCGCAGTATGAAGGCGCTCCGTTTTGCCAAAGAAGTATTGGCTGAGAAAGATTTGAAGAGTTTTAAACTTGGGTTTTCTTCTTTAGTAAAATAAAAAATCATCATTATGAAAAATATCTTTAAACAAGGGGCGCTCTCCCCTACTCTTGTGGCTGAGAGTATTGCTAAACATCAAGTAAAAACGCAGATTGGTGGGCATAGCATCTTTTTAGGTCAGGTGCGTGCTGATGTGATAGACGGCAAAACGGTGTCGGCTATTGAGTTTACGGCTTATGAGGCAATGGCGAATGAGAAAGCTGCTGAGATACGCGAGGAAATAATAGTAAAATACGGTTTGTCGTGTGCGCATATCCACCATTCACTTGGAGAGATAAAGTCAGGTGAATTGTGTTTTTTTGTCTTTACCTCAGCGCCTCATCGCAAGGCAGCTATTCAGGCATGTGATGAGATGGTAGACCGCATCAAGAAAGAAGTGCCTATCTTTGGGAAAGAACTCTTTGAAGAAGGAGGACACCAATGGAAGGAAAACAAGTAACAATTAATAATTAACAATTAATAAAGTGGTAAACATTACTCATAAAAGTAATACCCTGCGTCAAGCGATTGCGACTGCAGTGGTGGCAGTAAGTTCGGAAGCGACGATTGCTGCTATAAAAAATAATCAAGTGCCTAAAGGCAATGTGTTTGAAATGAGCAAAACAGCGGGACTTTTCGCCGCTAAACGCACTAGCGATATGATTCCTGACTGCCACCCACTGCCCATTGAATATACACATATCAGTTTTGAGGTAAAGGAATTGGAAATTCATATTTTTGTAGAAGTACACACTATCTACAAAACAGGTGTGGAAGTGGAAGCGATGCACGCCGCCTCGGTAGTGGCTCTTACGCTCTACGATATGCTAAAACCTATTGACAAGGGAATTGAAATTCGCAATATCCGTTTAGTTGAGAAGAAAGGAGGCAAAACAGACTACAAAGAGGCTGCTGAAGGACTTACCGCAGCCGTGATTGTATGCTCCGACAGTATTTTTGCGGGCAAGAAAGAAGACAAAGCAGGCAAAGCAATTATAACGCATTTGGAGCGTTACGCCATTCCTGCTACTTATACTATTATCGCTGATGAAATAGCTGATATACAAAGTAACATAAAAAAAGCGGTAGACGCAGGTACTTCTTTGGTACTCATCACGGGAGGAACAGGACTATCCCCTCGCGATGTTACTCCAGAAGCTGTACGCCCCCTATTAGACCGCGAAATTGATGGTATTGCAGAAACTTTGCGAAATTACGGACAAGACCGTACGCCTTATGCTATGCTTTCACGCAGTGTGGCGGGGACTATAGGCAATACTTTGGTGATAGCCCTTCCAGGATCTACCAAAGGTGCGAGTGAGTCGATGGATGCTCTTTTCCCTGCAGTATTGCATATTTTTAAAGTATTGAAGGGGGGAAAACACGAGTAACTAATGATTAATGGTGAAGTGATATTAAACATTAACCTCCTGAATAGGGAGGTAATAGTGCCAATTGAGCATCGGGGGGGATTGTTGCCTCATCGGGGGCTTTTTGGTTATTGACCACCACAAAGTACGTCATTGTACTGAGGGCAGGAAACGCTGTATGTAGCTGGGCTTTGAGCTCGGCTACTGTTTTTTTAGTGAAGTCGATGGTGTAGGTATTGGTACCTAAGATTTCGGTTAGTTTACCGAATACTTGAATTGTTATCATTGTTATTTGTTTGTAATATCGGGTTGTGCGCCTATAATGTCTCGGGTTTCTACATAATCCATATCGTAATGATAGAATTTCTTGAAGAACTCTTGGGTGATAGGCACTAAATCGGCTTTGAAATAATGCGGATAGGTAAGGCTTGCAAGCCATATACTACCCATCACACGACCGAGCCCAGGGGGACGATCGATCCAGCCAAAAGGACGCCAAGGCACTTGGTATACTTGATTTTCTTTTACGGCACGCAATTGTTGCCATATCTTCTCTTGGCGAATGGCTTTATAACTGTACAAATCATCAAAATTACCAGACCATACTAATATCATATCGGGATTCCAATTGTATATCTGCTCGATAGAAACATTAGTTTTCCCTTTGCCAGGGAGGAGTTCTACCTCGGCGATATTCTTCCCACCTGTATAATTAATAAGGTAGCTGTGCAATGAGGTAGGGGGCTCAGTTTGCAGTCCGTTCATACCCTCGGCATAGTAGATAGTTTTGCGTTCATTCGCGGGGATGGTAGCTACTATTTTAGGAATAGAATAACAATATTTTTCTATAAAAGCATTCAGCTCTTTAGCTTTTTCTTCTTTGTGCAAGAGCGTTCCTAAAAGGCTAATAGCCTCAGTATATTGCTGGAATTCACCACTGAAGAGTACTACAGGAATTTTAGTTTTCTGCTGGAGCGCATTGGCTTTTTCAGTTTCTTTGGCACGCTCAGTATCGTTTTGCAAGGAAACAGTAAAGAGAATTACATCGGGGTGTAGCTTTATAATTTCTTCGATAGGCGAACCCGTTACATAAGGTTTGCCTTCATAGAAGCCTTTTTTGAGGTACTTCTTTTCTGATTCGTTGTAGTTAAAGACTCTATTGACGGGTAACAAAGTATCGAGTGCATAGATGAGATGCACCGATGAACGGTCGATAAAAGCGTGGTTTATCTGCTTAGGCACAGAGACTTTGCGCCCTGCCATATCGGTAATAGTTACTTTTTCAGCTGTATTAGCTTGCTTTTTAGGAGTATTGTCGCAAGCTGAAAGGAGGAAAGCGATGAGTATAGGGAATAAATACTTCATTTAATGAATGATAATTTGTTTGAAAGGTGCAAATATAGAAAAAATCTTTTGAGGTGTCAAGTTAATGGCATATTAACAGAGATTGGAAAATAGGTTTTCTTTCAATCAATCTTTTTATTAGATTGTTAAAGATAGTCTCTTTGCTCTGTGAGCGATTGATTCTAAAACTATACTCAGCTAAATAGCGGTCTATATTAAACTCTGAAAACCAAGAATATATACCTCGTAATTTGCGACAGCAATATCCATCTTCCCACTTTAAAGAAGCTAGATATTCTTCGCAATCTAAGTCTGTTTTAAAGCGTTCAGTAAACTCTAAGAGGCTTTGTCCCTTAAATAATTCCATAATACATTAATTTTTCAGAGTGTAAATATATGAAATTATTTTGACACCTCAATTATTTTCTTGCAAAAATACAATATTTAGCAACAAAAGTCAAGGGATTGTGCGGTTAAAAGGAAGATAATTATTTGTTGCTAATTGTTAATGACTGGTGTGGGATAGGTAGGCTATCCCTTTTATGAGAGAAATACGCTAAAGGTATTGGTATGCGCCTTAAGAATCGTGTCTATTTTAGGAGAATACCCCCCTCCCATACTACACTGTATAGGTAGCCTATAACGTTGTATATATTCATATACAAGGGTATCCCTCTGCTTACGAACTAGTTGCTCACTCTGCTGAAAGCCTATGCGAATCGCCTCACGCTGAGGAAGAGTCAAGGAGAGAAACTGACGTACATAGGTAGGGCTATGTACCAATATAAGCTGCTCAAAAGAAGCTGGTTCTGGAGTGAAAAAATCAGTAGGTTCCGCAATCCCTTCCCATAACAAAGCCTCATATAAGAGGGCATACTTCTCCATTGGGAAGCGATGATTCTGGGGAACAGGATGTGTATAGATAGGGTCAAAAGCAATCATTGGCAAAAGGAAAATGAGTTAGTAA
This sequence comes from uncultured Capnocytophaga sp., assembly GCF_937936315.1. GTDB lineage: Bacteria > Bacteroidota > Bacteroidia > Flavobacteriales > Flavobacteriaceae > Capnocytophaga. The sequence continues at coordinate 28,854 of NZ_CALGWU010000025.1, forward strand.
GAGATGCCCCACTAACTCATTAATACATTTTAAATATCTATGGATTACTCTCCAGCTTTAGGATCTGGTCCATATTGATTTTCTCTGCGTTCTCCTTCAGTACAACAAAGGATTAGGTTGTAGATAGGGATGAAAATATACCACCAATCTTTTCCTACATCGTGCATACGACGTACTGCTATAGCAAGGCTAGGAATTAAGCTTGCAAACGCATAAAGCATTGCAACAATAAGAAAGATAATTCCCCCATTTTCTCCTAGTGCAATAGCTACCCCCTGAAGACCATAGGAGATAAGAATGTTAAAAAGGAAGAACATCCAATACTCTTTTCTGCGGGCTCTCCCATTGAAATTAGCGAAGTTTTTGGTAAAAACCTCAATAAAGTACTTTTGAAACATACTACAAATAAATTTAATTATTAACTGTTAATTATTAAAGATTTTCTTATGGAAAACCCTTTTTTATTCAAGGGCTTCCTAATCAGGGAGCAAAATTAATAAAAATAAATGAATGAAACAAACTTTTTTATGATTTAATAACCAACACTACAATCCCAAACATAACTTTTGCTCATAGAAAGCAAAATTATCCTGATTTCACTTCTATATACATCTACAATAAAAACTTAAAAAACAAAGAAAATTAATCTTATTGAGGTATCTATTTAGCTACATACTAATTGACTTTGGGAAACGGGAGAACGTTCTACAATTCTTTTTATTAATTTGTTAAAGATAGTATCTTTGCTTTGTGAGCGATTGATTCTAAAACTATACTCAGCTAAATAGCGGTCTATATTAAACTCTGAAAACCAAGAATATATACCTCGTAATTTGCGACAGCAATATCCATCTTCCCACTTTAAAGAAGCTAGATATTCTTCGCAATCTAAGTCTGTTTTAAAGCGTTCAGTAAACTCTAAGAGGCTTTGTTCCTTAAATAATTCCATAATACATTAATTTTCAGAGTGCAAATATATGAAATTATTTTGCCACCTCAAAAAATCTTTTCATTTGATATATAATAGTGTTTAAGAGTTTGCTTAGGGAAAATGCTTTGATAGATGTCCTACCAAAGCATTTCTATTAAGAGTAAAAACAAAATTTAGAAGTTATAGGATACTCCTGTGATAAAATTACGACCTGCTTGTGACCAGCCATAAGCCCAGTAGTAATCTCTGTCTAAAAGGTTATTCACCCCAAAGTTGAAGTCTAATCCTTTGTAAAGTTTTACATTGAGTTTAGCATTTACCAATGTAAAATCTGGGGCTTCATCACCTTGGCTGTTGAGATAGCGTTTGCCGTAAGTTTCAGTATTTACGTGTAGTTGGGTTTTAATTTCAGGCACTGAAATAGTCGCAAAACCTACCAATTTGTATTTAGGAACATTGGTGAGTTTCAAATCGCTGTTTTTGGTTTTGTCTTTCATTTCAATAAAGCTATAGTTAGCCCCTAAAGTGAGGTATTTTATAGGTGCATATCCTACACCTGCTTCAAAACCTTGATAGAGAGCTTTACCCAGATTGGTGTTATAAATTATATTTCTGCCACTATTGTCTACCTCTACAGTTAGTTCGTAGATAACGTTGCTTACATCGTTGATAAAGCCTGAAAATTCGTATTGCAATTTGTTATCTAAGGCTTTACCTGTGTAGTTGAGGTCGTAAGCAATAGTGTATTCAGATTTTAAATCGGGATTAGGCACTTGACCGCCAAATTTGCTTGAATAGCGTTCTTTTTGAGAGGCAAAACGAGAGCGTTTAGAAGCTGAAAGGGTGATTTGGTGGTTTTCGAGAGGTTTAAATACGAGTCCGCCTTTGAAATCGAAAGCGTTGTCGCTACCTGTTGGAAAATCGTATAAAGTATTGCGCGCACCAGTAAGGTAGTGTGTACCATACTCTTGTGCTAAGATATTTTCGCGTTGGTTGTAAGATGCTCCTACTACTACATTAAGCCAATCGGTGAGGGTAACAACATCTTCTAACCCTACATAGAGGGTATTATCTTTATAAGATTGTTCTGGTTCTCCTGCTTTGAACATTTGCCTAGTGAGAGCATTGGCAGCTACTTCGGCATTGTGTTCTTTGTGGTGATCGTATTTTTCGTTGATAGTAAGCGTGATAGCGTTGCGATTAAGCGCTTTAGAACTAAAAGTGAGGATTCCACCTAATGAATAATCGTCGTAAATACTACGGAAAGAAGAATTACGATTCATAATAGTATAGGTATCATCGTCATACTGACGCATTTCGTTGTAATATTTGTCGTAATACCCAGTGAAGTTCATAAAAGTCTCGCGTGCTATTTTGGTTTTTGTTTTAGCGTATAGACTTGTTTTATTGTAGATAGGGTAATCACGCCAACTGCTATTACCTGCAGTATATACATTAGGAGAAATATTTTTATTAGCTTGTTGGTTTACAAAACCTAAAGCGTATTCATCGGTTTCATTTGGCGTATAGCCTATTTTGGCGTTTATCTTCTTGTCAAAAGCCTCAGAGCTACGGCGTTTGCCAGCTTCTTGGTATTGTGTCGGCTCGAAGTTCTTGGAGAGTACGAAGTTTTCACGTTTGTTGAAAGAACCTGATACCATAGCGTAGAATTTATCTTGGCGTGTACCTACATTCAAGCCAGTGAAATAAGAGTTTACGCCAGCACCATCGGCGAAACCAACACCTGAGGTACCGTTGATATCCAATTCTTTTTGAGGGGTACGCGATACGATATTCACAGCACCTCCCATAGCGTTAGCCCCATATTTTACGGACACTAATCCTTTTTCTACTGAAATACTTCCCAAGTCATAAGTAAGGAAGCGACTGAGGTCGAAATTACCGTCATAAGGAGCATAGATAGGAATCCCATCATAATACACAGGAGTACAACGGTTGTCGAACCCACGCACTAAGATAGAACCTTCATTACGACCGCCAAATTGAGTGATACTCACACCTGTAAGCAAGTTAAGTGCTTCTACCACATTGGTTTTGTTGTTGTTTTGAAGGTCGGTAGATTTTAGTTCTTGTATAGGAACTACAGATACTTTTTCAGTCGGTTTTCCTAAAATGGTAACCTCTTGAAGGTCGTAATATTTTTCAGGAAGAGAATCTTTTTCCTGAGCTTGAATAGCAGCTGCTGAAAGCAAAGTTAAAGCAAAAGCCCAATATTTGTTTTTCATTTCTTTATAGTTAGTTTGCTATTAAATATAAAAACGTTATGTGTTATAAAACATAACGAAAGCTAAAAAAATATAGTTGTCTTTTCGGGGGCAAAAGTAGTAATAGTTTTTCAACTAACCAAATAAAGTAGTTTTTTAAATTTGCTAATTTGCTAATTATACACTACCTTTGCCGCCAACTATTATACAATTATAATAAGATGGTTACAACAAATCAAGCCAAAGACCTCATTGAAGCTCATATAGAAACTACAAATATTATAGAAGTTCCTCTTATGGACGCCTTAGGGGGATACTTAGCTGAACACGTGTTTTCACCTATAAATATACCTTCTTTTTCTAATTCAGCAATGGATGGTTATGCCTTTAGGTATATTGATACACTCACTACCGATACTTTCAAGATTGTAGGAGAAGTAGCTGCAGGTAAAAATTCGTCTGTAAATATAGGCTTTGGAGAGGCTGTGCGTATCTTTACGGGGGCAAAAATTCCTGCAGGAGTAGATACTGTGGTAATGCAAGAGGTAGTAACTCGCGAAGGAGACCATATTCGCTTTGATAAAAACCACCTTAAAAAAGGTCAAAATATTCGTTTAGAAGGAGAACAAACCAAAACGGGAGACCTTGTATTACACGAACATACATACTTGAATGCCGCTACAATAGGTTTTTTGAGCAGTATGGGGATTGACCGCGTGAAAATATTTGCTAAACCTACTATTGGACTTCTCTACACGGGAGATGAATTAGTAGAGATCGGCGAACCTCTTAGCGAGGGTAAAATATATAATTCTAATACTTATTTTTTGCAAGCTGCTTTAGCTGAAATAGGCTTGCAGTTCCAATTTATCAAACATATTCCTGATAATCAATCTGATACTCAAAAAGCAATTGCCGAAGCCTTAGAACAAGTAGACATCTTGTTACTCACAGGAGGGATATCAGTAGGTGATTACGACTTTGTTTTATCTTCATTACAAAATATTGGGGTAGATGAACTTTTCTATAAAGTACAACAAAAACCTGGTAAACCGCTTTATTTTGGCAAATATGGCACTAAAAGTGTATTTGCACTTCCTGGTAATCCTGCTTCGGTATTCACGTGTTATCATTTATATGTAAAACCTTTTTTATTAGGATGTTACGGCAGAAATAACTTCCGTAAAGAAATGGATTATGCAACCATCACCCACGATTATCCGCGTGCAAAGGCTGAGCTCACTCAGTATCTTAAAGCCTATGTAGATAAAGCTAAAGTAATGGTGTTACACTCTCAAGAATCACATAAATTAGACACTCTTCCTCTAACGAATTGTATCATAGAGTTCCCAGCGGGAAAAGCTTCATTCACTCAAGACGAAAAAGTAAAAATATGGAGAATATAACTATCAATGGACATATTTGGTTTCAAACTGCTTCTGGCTTACGTATAGGCGAAGGCAGAGCTAAATTATTAGAAGAAATAGAAAATTCAGGTTCTATTTCCGAAGCGGCACGTAAACTCGAAATCCCTTATCGCCGCGCGTGGGGAATGATTAAGGATATGAACACTAATGCTAAAGAGAGTTTGGTAATCAAAGAAGTAGGAGGTAAAGACGGAGGTAGAAGTATACTTACAGAAGAAGGGAAAAGAATCGTCGCCTTATTCAAAAAAATTAATAAGTGCTTTAAAGAATTTTCTGAAGATGAAAGCAGTCGTATTAGCGGGGGGGAAAAGTAGCCGAATGGGGCAAGACAAAGCCCTAATTCTCTTTAATGAAAAACCTCTCTTATTACACATTGCTAACATCTTGCAAGAAGTGAATAGCAAAGTGTATATATCAGGTAAAAAAGGAGCTTACAACAGTTTCCCTTATCCTCAAATCGCCGATGTTTATCCCGAGAAAGGACCCTTAGGTGGTATCTACAGTGCTTTGGAGTATTGTAAGGATGATATATTGGTGTGCCCTTGTGATATGCCTTTTATAAATACTTATGTACTTCATTTTCTACTGCTTAATTATGATTTTACACGCATCAATGTACTTGAGTTCAACGGACAAATATTTCCTACTTTAGGAATTTACCCATATAATGTAGCCTCAGCTCTTAAGACGTTTATAGAGAATGATATACTGCAATTGCAGAAAGTACTAACTGCTCTCAACGCTCAAAAAATCGCCTATCCAGTACATCCTAATACAAAAAGATATTTTACAAACCTCAATACTCCCGAAGATTTAAAAATACAAACATTTTCTAATTAACTCATTGGCTAATTAACAAATTATACTTACTTTTGTACCTTTGATTGCTAACCTCTGTTTACTGATGAAAAAACAAATTACCAATACTGTGTTAATGGTGCGCCCTGTGCGCTTCCGTATGAATGAACAAACCGTTGTAAACAACTATTTCCAAGAGGAAATGGATTTGAAGAACGACGAAATCAACCGCCAAGCCCAACAAGAGTTTGATGTTCTTGTAGAAAAATTGCGTACCGTAGGGGTAAAAGTGATTGTTGTAGACGATATTTATGAACAAAATACTCCCGATTCGGTTTTTCCAAACAATTGGATTACCTTCCATCAGAATGGTGATATAGCTATCTACCCTATGTTTGCCGAAAATCGCCGCCGTGAACGCCGTGAGGATATTTTAGACAAAGTAGAAGCTGAAGGTTTTGATATCGAAAACGTATACGACTATACCGATGCCGAGAAAGAAAACATTTTCTTAGAAGGTACAGGTGCTATGGTGCTTGATAGGGTGAATCGCAAAGCCTATTGTGCGCTCTCTCCTCGCGCCGATGAAGAACTCTTTATTGAATTCTGTGAAGATTTTGAATATACTCCAGTGATTTTCAAAGCCTATCAGCAGGTAAATAATGAGCAATTACCTATTTACCATACCAATGTGATGATGGCATTAGGCGTAGATTTCGCAGTAGTATGCTTAGATACTATTACCGATAAAAGCGAACGCAAAAACCTCTTGCATCACCTCAAAGAAGATAAAAAAGAGGTGATTAACATTACCCCTAAGCAAATGGAGCAATACGCTGGTAATATGTTGCAAGTGCAAGGAAAAGATAGTACTTATTTAGTGATGAGTGATGCTGCCTATAACAGTCTAACTCCCGAACAACGAGAAACTATAGAAAAGCATACCGCTATTATTCACAGCAATTTAGAAACCATTGAAACCTGTGGAGGAGGCAGCGCCCGCTGTATGCTAGCCGAAATCTTTAACCCTCGAACTTTAAACACTAACAACTAATATGGACAAAAAAGAATATATTCAAAGTAAAATACGCGACATTAGGAACTTTCCTAAGGAAGGTATTATCTTTAAAGACATTACTCCTCTACTAATGGATGTAAAAGGGGTAAAATATGTAATCGACCTATTGGTAGAAAACCTGCACGGTCAGAAAATCGACAAAGTGGTCGGAATGGAAAGCCGTGGTTTTTTCTTCGGTATGCTTCTGGCACAACGTTTAGAAGCAGGGTTTATACCTGTCCGCAAAAAAGGTAAATTACCCTATAAAACGTTCTCTCAAACTTACGATTTAGAATATGGTCAAGATGTTCTCGAAATCCACGAAGATGCCATCTCTAAAGGTGAAAAAGTACTTATTCACGACGATATCCTCGCTACTGGTGGTACTGCCGAAGCCGTAGTAAAACTCGTAGAACGTCTCGGGGGAGATATTGTCCAGATCGATTTTTTGATGGAACTGCATTTCCTCAAAGGGCGTGATAAACTAAAAAATTACGAAGTGTATAGTATTTTGTAGAAATCAGAGAGCTAAAAATTACTTATTAGAAATATTAACTATTAAATATCAACTATTTAAATATTTCTAATTAAAAAATATACTAAAAAATTTCGCTACTTAAATAAAAAATCCTACATTTGCGCAAATAAAAACAAAACAAGTAATGAAAGTAAAGAATTACATTCTATATATCACTTTATTTGTAATCTCACTGATACCTCTACAAGGTTTTGCTACCCAAAATGAAGGGAGTGAGGAGTTTAATATCAACGAATTGATCGATGAACATATTGGTGATTCTCACGATTTCCACTTGTTTGATTACAATGGGCACGCTTATTCGTTGCCCTTACCTATAATCCTATGGACTGATAACGGATTGGTAACTTTCTTATCAAGTGCCTTTCATCACGACAACAAAGGAACTGTTGTAGTTGAAAAAAACGGACAGCGCTTTGTGCGTTACAAAGAAGATATCTACTACGTCAATGCTGATACACCTCTTACACTTAATGCTCAAGGTGATGTAACCAATGCTCGCCCTCTCAACTTTTCTATTACTAAGAATGTCGTTTCATTGATGTTAATATCAATACTATTATTGTTCACTTTCATTGCAGTAGCGCGTTCTTATAAAAAGAATCCTAAAGCTCCCAAAGGTTTGGCAGGTCTCTTAGAACCTATTGTAATCTTTGTGCGTGACGAAATAGCTATTCCTAATATAGGCGAAAAGTACTACAATAGATATATGCCTTATTTGCTTACAGTGTTTTTCCTAATTTGGGTAGGAAATCTCTTTGGACTTATACCTTTCTTCCCTTTTGCAGGCACTGTAACCAACAACATTCTCTTTACGGGTATGTTAGCTCTTTTCACTCTTATCCTTACCTTATTTAGTAGCAACAAACACTATTGGCAACATATTTTTGCTCCACCTGGGGTACCCTCGTGGATATTGCCTATTATGATACCTATCGAAATTTTGAGTGTATTTACCAAACCTTTCGCCTTGATGATACGTTTGTTTGCCAATATGACGGCAGGTCACATCATCGCCCTAAGTTTGATATCACTGATATTCATATTCAAATCAGTAGCAATAGCCCCTGTATCGGTTGCCTTTACAGTGTTTATGCAAATGTTAGAGTTATTAGTAGCTGTATTGCAAGCCTATGTATTTACATTGCTTTCCGCACTATTCATAGGGCAAGCTGTAGAAGAAACTCACTAATCTCTAAAACCTAACAAAAGTAACTAATTAATTTTTATAAATATGACTCCTATGTCTTTAGCAGGAATTGGGGCTGGATTAGCAGCCATCGGAGCCGGAATCGGTATTGGTAAAATCGGTGCTTCTGCCGTAGAAGGTGTAGCACGCCAACCCGAAGTCGCTTCTAAAATCCAAACTATGATGTTGATTGCAGCAGCTCTTATCGAAGGGGCAGCCCTATTCGGTATTGTTGTAGCTTTCCTCAAATAGTACTAAAAAAAACCGTTGTGTAACGGTTGGTTGCACAACGGTTCTTTATTAACACCTGACACCTAACACCTAATAATTAAATACAATGAATTTATCACATCCTGAAAGTTTATTATTCTGGAATACCATTATCTTTCTCATCTTGCTTTTCCTCTTAGCAAAATTTGCTTGGAAACCTATAATGGCAGCTGTAAAACAGCGTGAAAACTCTATCAATCAGGCTTTAGAAGCTGCCGAAGAAGCGCAAAAACAAATGGCAAACCTCAAAGCTGATAACGAGCGTCTTTTAGCCGAAGCACGCGCTGAAAGAGATGTTATCTTAAAAGAAGCAAGAGATATCAAAGATAAAATTGTAAGTGAAGCTAAAGAAGAAGCTCATCGTGAAGGTGTAAAACTCATTCAGCAAGCACAACAAGCTATTGAAAGTGAGAAGAAAGTGGCTTTAGCACAACTAAAAGACCAAGTTGCAGCACTTTCTATCGAAATGGCGCAAAAAGTGATGATGAGCGAACTCTCCGACGAGAAAAAACAAACTGCCCTCATCAACGATTATTTAAAAAGTGTTACCCTAAACTAAATAGGTTATGTACGGATTCAGAGTAGCAAACAGATATGCCAAGGCACTCTTGGAATACGCCTTACAACAAAATGCTTTGGAGGCTGTATTCGCTGATATGACCTTGATAGACAAAACAATAAAATCTCATAAGAATTTGGAACGTATGCTCATTTCACCTATTGTGAAAACAACGGTAAAAAAGAATGTACTCTCCAAAATCTTTACAATGGTTACCCCCGAAACTCAGCGATTATTTGAGTTGCTTATCCATAATGGACGTTTGCCAATACTTGGGGTAGTAGCCGAAAAATTTGTTGTGCAGTACAACATCTATAAAAATCAGAAAACAGCTGTAGTAACTACAGCTACCCCTCTTGACGAGTCTACTCGTAAAGAGATGCTTCAAAAAGTGATGATACTCACAAAAAACAACAATGTTACCCTTGAAAATAAGGTTGATAAGAATATCATAGGAGGTTTTATCCTCCGTGTAGGCGATGTGCAATACAACGCCAGTGTAGCACACAAACTCAACCGATTGAAACAAGAGTTTCAAGAAAAATTATTTTTGTAAATAATAGAGGAACGTTTCCAAGTTTGAGATTTTCAACAAAAACGATAAAAAACTAACGACTAAGAAATAAAACCTGAAAAAATGGCAGAAATAAAAGCCGCTGAAATTTCAGCAATTTTAAAAGAACAACTAGCGCACTTCGATGCCAATGCTTCTCTCGAAGAAGTTGGTACCGTACTACAAGTGGGCGATGGTATTGCGCGTATCTTCGGACTATCGAATGCGCAATATGGTGAATTAGTGAAATTTGACAACGGTCTACAAGGGATTGTCCTCAACCTCGAAGAAGACAACGTGGGGATTACCCTCCTAGGACCGTCAACCGATATTAAAGAAGGTGATACAGTAAAACGTACGGGGCTCATCGCCTCTATCAATGTAGGCGAAGGCATCGTAGGTCGTGTGGTAAACACCTTAGGGCAACCTATTGATGGTAAAGGTCCTATTACTGGCAAACTATACGAAATGCCCTTGGAACGCAAAGCCCCTGGGGTTATTTTCCGTCAGCCAGTAAACGAACCTCTACAAACAGGTATCAAGGCAATCGATGCTATGATTCCTATCGGTCGTGGGCAACGTGAGTTGGTAATCGGCGACCGTCAAACAGGTAAAACTACAGTGTGTATCGATACGATCTTAAACCAAAAAGAGTTCTACGATGCAGGCAATCCTGTGTATTGTATCTATGTAGCCATTGGTCAAAAAGCCTCAACTGTAGCAGGTATTACTAAAACCTTAGAAGATGCTGGTGCTTTAGCTTATACTACTATTGTAGCGGCTAACGCCTCCGATCCTGCCCCTATGCAGGTATATGCTCCTTTTGCAGGGGCTGCTATTGGCGAATACTTCCGCGATACAGGTCGCCCAGCTCTTATCATCTATGACGACCTTTCTAAACAAGCGGTAGCCTACCGTGAGGTATCACTCTTATTGCGCCGCCCACCTGGACGTGAGGCTTACCCTGGTGACGTATTCTACTTGCACTCTCGTCTGTTAGAGCGCGCTGCCAAAGTAATTGGTGATGATACTATTGCACGCCAGATGAATGACTTACCCGAAAGTATCGCTCCACTCGTAAAAGGTGGGGGATCACTCACTGCCTTACCTATTATTGAAACACAAGCGGGTGACGTATCAGCTTATATCCCTACTAACGTAATTTCTATTACCGACGGACAGATATTCTTGGAATCTGACTTATTCAACTCTGGGGTACGCCCTGCTATCAACGTAGGTATTTCAGTATCTCGTGTGGGCGGTTCAGCTCAGATTAAATCAATGAAAAAGGTAGCAGGTACGCTCAAATTAGACCAAGCGCAATACCGTGAACTTGAAGCTTTTGCCAAATTTGGATCTGACCTCGATGCAGCTACTATGGGGGTTATCGAAAAAGGAAAACGCAATGTGGAAATCTTAAAACAACCACAAAACGACCCTTACCCTGTAGAAAGTCAAATTGCAATTATCTATGCAGGATCTAAGAACTTGTTGCGTCAAGTTCCTGTAAATAAAGTAAAAGAGTTCGAAAAAGAATATTTAGAGTTCCTGAATGTATCTCATCGTGATATTTTAGACCAGCTCAAAGCAGGAAAACTTACTGATGAGATTACAGCTACTCTCGAAAAAGTAGCTAAAGATTTGAGCGAAAAATACGCAAAATAATTGAATGAAAACCTTAAAAGAGCTCATTAATACCGAAGAGCCTGGCTGGGACTTAGTGCAAGAATGGTTGCAACAGGCTACCAATCCTTATGAAATACTCCCTCGCAATATCAAACGTGCTGAGGAAGAATTGGTAAGAGCACAGATAACTACCCGTTCTCCTATGGGCGCAATCATCTACGAAACAGGTGGTATTCTCATTGATGGTGGTTGGATACGGATCTTAGGTTCTGGTTGCGAAAGATTGCAAAGAGGTATAATGGAATGGAACAAAGGTAAATCATTCGATAATTATGGCGAACAACCTCGTTTCCTCCTCATTGCAGACGATGTGCTTGGCGGGTATTTCGCTATTAATGGAGGTGGTCTCAGTGAAGAAAGTTTAGGAAAAATATTCTATTTAGCCCCTGACACATTACAGTGGGAAGATTTGAATTGCAGTTATTCTGATTTTCTCAACTGGGTTTTTGCTGGCGACCTCAAAATGTTCTATGAAGGTTCTTATTGGAATAGTTGTAAAGAAGAAGTGGCTCAAGCTAATGCCGATGAAGTTTTTTCGTTCTTTCCTCCACTTTGGACAAAAGAAGGTAAAAACCTTGGAAACAGCAGCCGAAAGTTAGTTCCTATAGAAGAGAGCTATGCGCTCACACTTGAATTTCAAGCACAATTAAATAACAAATAGTTAATGATTAGTGGTAAATGTGGTATATAGGGCTTACCTCTTACCTCTTACCTCTTACCTAATAAAATGGCAAATTTAAAAGAAATACGTAGCAGAATTTCATCAGTAAGTTCAACGATGCAAATCACAGCAGCGATGAAAATGGTATCAGCAGCCAAATTGAAAAAGGCACAAGATGCTATTCTAGCGATGAAACCTTATGCTTATAAACTCAAGCAGTTGTTAGAACACCTTAGCGCTGCTTTGGGTGATGAGAACGTTTATAACCCACGCAAAGGAGAGGTAAAAAAAGTACTTTTAGTGCCCATCACTTCCAACAGAGGACTCTGTGGGGCATTCAATGCTAGTGTGATAAAAAAGGTGTTAGAGTTAGAGCAAACCACCTACAAAGGTAAACAAGTACAACTCTATACCATAGGCAAAAAAGGCAATGATGTATTGAAAAAATACGACAATATTATAGCTCATAATAGCGAAATTTTTGATAAGCTCACCTTTGCGACAGCAGCAACTTTAGCCGAAGAACTGATGGAATTATACACTTCGGGTAAATATGACCAAATAGTATTGGTGTACAACAGCTTTAAGAATGCAGCTACTCAAATCCTTACAGAAGAAACTTTCTTGCCTATTCAACCTATAGCTACTAAATCAAAAGCTAAAGAACTAAACACAGATTATATTTATGAGCCTTCTAAGCAAGAAATTGTAGAAGAACTCATCCCACGTTCGCTAAAAACAGAAATTTTTAAAGCATTACGCGACTCAGTAGCTGCTGAGCACGGTGCTCGTATGACAGCTATGCACAAGGCTACCGACAACGCTCAAGATCTTAAGAATGAACTTATTCTCACCTACAACAAAGCCCGTCAGGCTACTATTACTAGTGAGATTATAGAAATCGTAGGAGGTTCAGAGGCCTTAGCATAATGTAATACATTGGGATACATAATAGAGAGATTTAATTTTATATGGAAAACAAAAAATTTAACAACAACTACAAGAAGAATAGCTATTCCTCTAATGGGAATTCAGAGAAAAAGCCTTACAATTCTTCTTACAACAGCGGTAACAATCGCAACAACAGCAATAGTTCATTCAAAAAGAAAACTTACGGACAGAACGAAGGACGCAGTTACAACAACAGCGGAAACCGCTATGACAACAGCAACCGCTATGATAACAATAGCGGTAATCGTTATGAAAATAATGGTGGCAATCGTTATGAAAATAACGGTGGCAATCGTTACAACAATAGTAACAATGGTTATAACTCAGAAAACAGAAAATCATATAATCCTAATTTCAAAAAGAATGAGGGATATAGTAAACCTAACAACTATAACCGTAACGAAGGCTACAATCGTAACGAAAGTTATAACCGCAATGAAGGTTATAAGCAAAACGATAATTATAAAAAACCTTTCAACAAGAAACCTTATAACAATACCTACAAGCCTCAAAACAACGCTCCTATAGACTATCCTACTATTACTCCAGCTGAAGTACGTTTGAACAAATATATTGCTGATGCTGGTATATGCTCTCGCCGTAATGCCGATATGTATATTTCATCAGGTAATGTAACTGTGAATGGTGAAGTGATGACTACGCTTGGTTATCGTGTAAAACCTACCGATGAAGTGCGTTTCGATGGTAAACTCCTTTCTTCTGAAAAGAAAGAATACATCTTGCTCAATAAGCCCAAAGGCTTCATCACCACTACCAACGATGAAAAAGGACGCAAAACTGTGATGGATTTGGTGGCAAATGCTACCAATGCACGTATCTTGCCTGTAGGTCGTTTAGACAGAGCTACTACAGGTTTGTTATTGCTCACCAATGATGGTGAACTTACCAAAAAACTCACCCACCCCACTCACGGTGTGCGCAAAATATACCATGTAATCCTCGACCGCAAACTCGACTACAAGGACTTTATGAAAGTACAAGACGGATTAGAGTTAGAAGATGGCCTTATTGAAGTAGATGAAATCAGCTATGTGAACGACAAACCTAAGAATGAAATAGGTATTAAAATTCACAGTGGTCGTAATCGCATTGTACGTCGTATTTTTGAACACTTGGGCTACCAAGTAGAAAAACTCGACCGTGTTGTATTTGCTGGGCTCACTAAAAAAGATTTACCTCGTGGTCATTGGCGTCGTCTCACTCAACAAGAAGTAATCAATCTTCGCAATATGAAGTGATGCGATTCCCTAAATCCTAAAAGCTTGAATAAAAACTTAGACCCAAATAAAGAAAATTATTCGGCGCAAGAACTCGATATAGAAAGAGCCTTGCGCCCTTTGTCGTTTGATGATTTTGCAGGGCAAGAAGCAGTTTTAGAAAACTTAAAAGTATTCGTAAAAGCTGCTAATATGCGCCACGAAGCCCTTGATCACACTCTATTTCACGGGCCTCCAGGACTTGGAAAGACTACGCTCGCTCATATTTTGGCTAACGAATTAGGCGTAGGCATCAAAATTACTTCAGGTCCTGTACTTGATAAACCTGGCGATCTAGCAGGGTTACTCACCAATTTGCATGAACGCGATGTACTTTTCATTGACGAGATACACCGCTTGAGTCCAGTAGTAGAAGAGTACCTTTACTCAGCTATGGAAGACTACAAGATTGACATAATGATAGAATCAGGCCCTAATGCTCGCACTGTGCAAATCAACCTCAATCCATTTACGCTTATAGGTGCGACCACTCGCTCAGGGCTACTTACAGCTCCTATGCGCGCACGTTTTGGTATTCAAAGTCGATTGCAGTATTATTCTACCGAACTTTTGGCAGATATCGTTCAGCGTAGTGCTTCTATTCTTAAAGTACCGATTTCTATGGAAGCTGCTATAGAATTAGCTAGCAGAAGTAGAGGTACCCCACGTATTGCCAATGCCCTTTTACGCCGTATTCGCGACTTTGCACAAATAAAAGGCAACGGTGAAATAGACATTGCTATTACCCGCTTCGGACTAAAAGCCTTAAATGTAGATGCACACGGATTAGACGAGATGGATAACAAAATCCTCTCAACCCTTATTGATAAGTTCAAAGGAGGCCCCGTGGGGATTACTACTTTAGCAACTGCCGTATCCGAAAGTGCTGAAACTATTGAAGAGGTGTATGAACCCTTCCTCATTCAAGAAGGTTTTATTGTACGCACCCCTCGCGGGCGTGAAGTAACTGATTTAGCTTATAAACATTTAGGAAAAGTACATCCTGCAAAACAGGGAACGCTTTTTGAATAAACGAAATAATCATATACAATTAACAAAAAATTCCTTAAAGTAACATTACGCTTTAAGGATTTTTTTTATAGCTTTTAATGGCTTTCCCTTTTGATTTACTTAGAATTTCGAAACTTTTTGCCTTAAGATAAAAGTTTTTTTAAGACTTATTATTGTTTTTTTAATATTTTGTATTAACTTTGCGCGATGAATAGACGTTTATACATAGTAGCTTTAGTCCTCACAAGTTTATCTCTTGTTGGAATTATCTTTATTCAAGGATATTGGATTAAGATAGCAATTGATGATAAAGAAGAGGCTTTCACTTACTCTATTCAGCAGGTTCTCAACAATGTAGTAAAGAAAATTGAGCAAGATGAAGTAGATAAATATGTAGCTCAAATCATTTTTTTAAGAGAAAATGACAGCACTCTCAAACTTAGAGATCCTCTTTTGCACGACTTTATTTTTATACAAAACAACAAAGATAATAGAGAAACTTTTGCTTACAATCACGGGGTTTTAGATGAAGATTATGAACTACCCATAACATCTACTTATTTATCTAATAATGATTTAGGAGGTATTTTAAACACCGAAGAATTAGACGCCAATTCATATTTAGTAAAAGCTTATGAAAAACTAAGTGAATTGCCTGAAATAGAGCGCTTGATGATTGAAGAATCGTTTAAGAGTATTATTCGCCAACAATCTATAAGCGAGCGAGTATCGCTCCCTCAGATTCAAAAACTCATTGAAAAAAAATTAGATAAAAGTGACCTCAAATTACATTTTGAGTTTGCTATATACAATAAAAACGTACTTTCAAAAGTACATTCTAAGTACTTTGAACCTAATGAAACTAAAGAATACAGAACCCCTCTTTTTGGAGCTAATAGCAACGACGATTCTTTTTATGAATTAGCTGTTATATTTCCACAACGAGAGCGTTTTGTATTGTCATCAATTATAGAGATAGCAAGTCTTTCCACTGTTTTTATGCTCATCATTATAGCAGTGTTTATCATTACTTTAAACCAACTGATTACCCAACGCCGTATTTCCGAAATAAAAACAGATTTTATCAACAATATGACTCACGAGTTCAAAACCCCTATCGCTACAATGAACTTAGTACTCGATACACTCAAAAGTCCTATTACCCTAAATAACCCCGATAAAATAATGCATTATGTGAAAATACTCAAACAAGAAAACAAACGAATGCTCTCTCAAGTAGAAAACATTTTGCAAATATCACGCCTTGAAAAAGGAAACCTACAATTAGAAAGAGACCCCTTAGACGTGCACGACCTTATCACAAATGCCATCAGTCACGTACAAGTGATGCTCAACGAACGTAGCGGAGTAATACACACTCACTTTTTAGCAAGTAACAGCGATATATCTGCCAACGACTCACATCTCACCAACATGTTTGTAAATGTAATAGAAAACGCTATCAAATATTCACCAGAAGCCCCTATAATAGAAATTTATACAGAAAATATTAAAAACAGAATCCTTATCCGAATTAAAGATAACGGACAAGGCATGAGTAAACAAGCTGCCAAACATATCTTTGATAAATTCTATAGAGAACACACTGGCGATTTACATAATGTAAAAGGACATGGCTTAGGTCTTGCTTATGTCAAAAGCATTATAGATTACCATCAAGGAACTATTTATGTAGAAAGTGAAAAAGGCAAAGGATCTACTTTCTTCATTAAGCTACCCATCATATAAATACTATACAAATCAACTTAAAATAACTAAAAAACAAATAAAAAAATTAATATGAACGGAAACTATTACCCTGCCAAACCGTCCTCCGAGGATAAACGTATCCTCTTAGTTGAAGACGACCCGAACTTCGGTACTGTACTCAAAGACTACTTAGTAATGAGTGGTTTTGACGTTACCTTAGCCAAAAATGGTATGGAAGGCTTTGAATTATTCAAAAAAGAAATCTTTGATATGTGCATCCTCGATGTAATGATGCCTTATAAAGATGGCTTTACTCTTGCAAGAGAAATCCGTGAGAAAAACGAAAAAATCCCTATCATTTTCCTTACTGCTCGCACCATGCGCGAAGATGTAATCAAAGGATATAAATCTGGTGGAGACGACTACCTCAACAAACCTTTTGATTCAGAAATTCTCTTAATGAAAATACGCTCGATGTTACAACGTAAAAACATCGAAACAATGGTAGACAACAATAAGTTTGAGTTTGAAATAGGTAATTTCTTCCTCAATACTAAATTGCGTATCCTTAAATATAAAGACGAAGATCCTATCAAACTCTCCCCTAAAGAGAATGAACTCCTACGACTCCTCGCTCTACATACTGATGACTTTATGTCACGAGAACTCGCCCTATCTAAAATATGGAAAGACGATAACTATTTCACCTCTCGCAGTATGGACGTATATATCGCTAAACTGAGAAAATTACTCAAAAAAGATGAAAAAGTAGAGATTCTAAACATCCACGGAGAAGGTTTTAGATTGGTTGCCAACAAAGATACTGACGGCTTTATTTAGGAACTTTTTTATTTTTTTTTTGGTAGTTCACTGAAAATTCTTAACTTTGCGCCTCAAAAGATAGGCAATCAATTACTGAACTTGTAGAAAATGAGAAAGTTAAAAGATTACACTATTTCTTTTGCAGGCTTAAAACAAGGAAAACATCAGTTCATTTATAACATTGATAAGAAGTTTTTAGAGCTTTTTAATTTTGATGAAATAAACGATACTCAACAAACCGTCACTGTAGATTTAGAAAAAAAGAGCAACCTTATGGAATTGTTCTTTCACAATAAAGGAACAGTGAATGTGAATTGTGATGTTTCTAATGAACCTTTTGATTTACCCATAAACGGTGAATTGTTCTTGGTAGTAAAATTCGGTGAAGAATACAACGATGACGACGAAGAGTTACTAATACTCCCTCACGGCGAACATCAATTAGAGATAGCTCAATATCTTTATGAACTCATTGTACTATCAATCCCAGCAAAACGCGTACATCCTGATGTAATCAATGGTTCGATGCACTCCGAGGTGTTAGACAAACTCGAAGCATTAGCCCCAAAAGAAAACCATATAGCTCCACAAGCTATAGACCCAAGATGGGAAAGTTTAAAAAAATTAATAACTGATAAATAAATATTAAGCAATGGCACATCCTAAGCGAAGACAATCAAAAACAAGAAGAGATAAGAGAAGAACTCACGATGTAGCAGTACTTCCACAAATTGCAAAAGACCCTACAACGGGCGAAAACCACTTGTACCACCGTGCACACTGGCATGAAGGTAAACTTTACTATCGTGGACAAGTACTTATTGACAATACTGAAAACGCTGAGTAATCAGTAGCTTTCATACAAAAATGAAGTTTAAATAAGAAAGAGGCTGTAAGAATTAATTCTTACAGCCTCTTTCTTATGCTTTTTCCTCAGTTGGAGTTTCTTCTAAAAATCCTTTGCTGAGTAGGAGATTATACCATTGTATTACTTTTTTAATATCACTAGCATATACGCGGTCACGATCGTAGTTAGGAAGTACTTTAGAAAAATAAGACTCTAAAGTAGCTCCATCAGATTTTGCTGAGATACTCGCTTCTTTGCCTTCTTCTAAAGTTTTCATACTTTCAAATACTTCACTTAAAGGCACTTCTTTTTCCATAGTGTAGATAGCTATTTCTGATAACAAACTCACATTGTTGCGAATCCCTACCGAAATGCGTTTATCATCAGCTAAAGAAGTTGCTAAAAATCCTGTACGCGTTTGCGTTTCTAAATGATACAAACCTGGTTTCCCCGATATGGCAAGTATTTTCGTTAAATTCATTTTTATATTTTTAATATTGATTATTTACTTAGCATTTGAAAATTTCATTCTGTAATCTACCTTCACCTTCCCTTTCATAATATTGTTCAGCTTGCTTTTGATAAGCTGTTTTTTGAAAGCCGAAAGTTTATCAGTAAACAATATGCCTTCTATATGGTCGTACTCGTGCTGAACAATACGCGCTGCCAAACCATCAAGAGTGAGTGTTTGAGGTTTAAAATCCTCATCAAGGTATTCAATAGTGATTTGCTTGTGACGGCTCACATCTTCACGCACCCCTGGAATACTGAGGCACCCCTCATTGAAATTCCATTTATCACCTGTTTCTTCGGTGATTTTAGCATTGATAAAGGTTTTTCGAAAACTCTTTAAAAACTCTTGTTCTTCAGCTGTTAAGTCGTCATCTTCGGCAAATGGCGAGGCATCTACTACAAACAAACGTATAGCAAGCCCTATTTGGGGAGCAGCCAAGCCTACACCATAAGCGTGATGCATAGTGTCGTACATATTGGCGATAAGCGCTTTAAGCTCAGGATAATCGGGAGTTATATCCTCCCCTACTTTCCTAAGCACAGGGTCGCCATATCCTATAATAGGTAAAACCATTGTGATATTTTTTATATTTTGCGGCGGCAAAGATAAGAATAATTTGCTAATTAGCCAATTTGCCAATTATTAAATTATTTTGCACTTTAAAAAATAAATCACTACCTTTGCCTTGTTGATAACCTATAAAAAATTTATTATGAAAGTAACTTATTTAGGTCACGCTTGCGTGAATATAGACATTGATGGGACTTACTTTCTTGTAGATCCTTTCATTAGCCCTAACCCTTTGGCTTCACACATTGATATAAACTCTATCAAAGCAGATTACATCCTCATCACTCACGCCCACGGTGACCATATTGCCGATGTAGAAGCTATTGCTAAACGCACAGGTGCTCAGCTAATTACCAATCCCGAAATTCTCGCTCATTACGAAAATTTAGGACTCAGTGGTCACGCTATGAACCTTGGAGGCTCTCACCGATTCGTAGATGGCAAAGTAAAAATCAAGATGATTAAAGCTGAACACTCTTCATCTTTCCCCGATGGCTCTTATGGGGGTAATCCTGCAGGTTTCTTGATTGATTGTAATGATGATACTATCTACATTTCAGGAGATACCGCCTTGCATTACGATATGAAAATTATCCCTCACCAATACAAAGTGAATTTAGCTATTTTCCCTATCGGCAACAACTATACTATGGGAGTGCGCGATGCCCTTACAGCTGCTCGTTTTGTAGAGGTAAACAACGTGCTGGGTGTACATTACGATACCTTTCCTGTAATCAAAATTGATAAAGAAGCTGCTAAACGCAAATTCAAAGACGACCATCGCCGCCTTCACCTTTTAGAAATAGGAGTTACTTTAGATTTAAAGGATTTAAATATTAGTACCTTGTAAGTATTAGGTATTAGACAATAGGCTTTAAACTTTGTTGAAGTTTAGAAACTTCAACAAAGTTTTTTTTGTACATTATACAAATTGGCTAATTAACAAATTGGCTAATTGACAAATTATTCTTACTTTTGCACCGTTTTATATGCAAAACTTTTATTAACAAAGAATGAAAAAACTTATCACTTATCACTTAACTATTCTCTTATCTCTTATCACTTATCTTTTCCCTCTTACCTCAAAAGGTCAAGAATTCAAACCCATAGTTCCTCTCAATACGAAACCTCTACTCGCAGGCACTTTTGCCGAATTGCGCCCTAATCACTTCCACGGCGGGATTGACTTAAAAACTGAAAGTCGCGAAGGATTGCAAGTATTAGCTGCCGATAAAGGCTACATTTCTCGTATCAAAGTGAGTCCGTATGGCTATGGTAAAATGCTATATATCACGCATCCTAGTGGCTATGTAACTACTTATGGACACTTGCAAAAATACGCTCCCGAAATAGAGGCTTTTGTAAAACAAAAACAATACGCACAACAAACTTACGACATCGATATTATCCTCAATGAAAAACAATTTCCCGTAGCGCAAGGCCAATGGGTAGCCCTCAGCGGTAACACGGGGGGTAGCCAAGGTCCTCACTTGCACTTTGAGGTGCGCGACACTAGTGATAACGGCTGGAACCCTATGCTCTTCGGTTTCAAAGACCTCATTGAAGATACTACTCCTCCCGAAATTATAAACCTCTATGGTTATTCACTCGGCAAAGATGCTCAAATAGAAAACACTCAACTCCCCCGACAAATTAACAAAACTTTACAAGCCGACCGCACTTATCTCGCCGATAATATCAGTGCTATTGGAACTATTGGATTTGGTATTCAAGGCTTCGACCGACAAAATGAGACAATGCACCGAAATGGCATCTACAAAGTAACCCTTCTGCTCAATGGAGAGGTGCAGTTCCAAACTGTTTTAGACAAGGTAAATTTCAACGACACTCGCTACCTCAACGCCTTAATAGATTATGAAATGTATACTCAAAAAAGAGGTATGGTACAACGTCTTTACAAACTGCCTAACAACCGTTTGGACGTCTACCCTACCCCTCCTACCAAAAGCAATTTTGGCTATCTTACTATAGAAGAAGGCAAACAATACACTGTTACTATTATAGCCGAAGATTTCAAAGGGAATGCCACTACTATCAATATTCCTATAGAAGGCAAACGCGAAATACTAAAAACTCCACGCCCTGAACCTAAGGGCAACAAACAGGTGGTAGCCACTCGCGATAACTACTATGAATTAGATCACGGTAGTGTTTATTTACCTGAAAATACTCTTTATGAGGATGTGCAAATGCTCATCACCAGCAAAAAAGATTCTATTACCGTAGGTGATTACCGCATTCCTGCTCAGAAATACTTTACTGTAACTATTAAAGACGATAGTTATACCCCCGAAGAAGCCAGCAAAATGTTCCTTTCGCGTGGCGGTAGTTATGAGCCTACAATTTATAAAGATGGTGTATTTACAGCCCGTGTGCGCAACTTTGGTACTTTCACCTTGCGCAAAGATGTAACTGCCCCTACTCTCAAAGCGGTGAATTTCAAAAATGGTGGTATCGTAAAAGCCGATACTCTCAAAATTTTAGTAAGCGATAATTTCAGTGGTTTTTCCTCTTGTTCAGCGACCCTCAATGGTGAGTGGATACTTTTTGAATACGAACCCAAAAACAAATGCCTTACTTTCCATTTTAGTGATATTGATACTACTAAAACTGATAAATACGAGCTCATCGTAAATGCCAAAGACAGAGTAGGCAACGTAGGAACTCTAAAAGCTAACTTTACCAAACTAACGACTAATAATTAATAACTATATGAAACATATCATTTTTACAGAAAAAGCGCCAGCGCCAATAGGCCCTTACACACAAGCGGTAAAAGCTGGCAACACGCTCTACGTATCAGGACAAATTCCTGTAAATCCTGCAACAGGTGAAGTAGTAAAAGGCATAGAAGCTGCTACCGAGCAAGTAATGGAAAACCTCAAAGCCATTCTCACCGAGGCAGGAGCTACTTTTGAGAATGTAGTAAAAACCACTATTTTCTTAGCCGATATGGGGCAATTTGCACAAGTAAATGGCGTATATGCACGTTATTTCAACGAGGCAACAGCACCCGCACGCGAAACTGTGCAAGTAGCACAATTGCCTAAAGCCGTAGAAGTAGAAATTTCTTGTATTGCTGTATTGTAGTAATACCGTGTAGAGAAAAAAATCCCCGCAAGACTTATACTAAATCTTGCGGGGATTAGTTTTGTATTTATTTCCTATGAAAGAAAATTAGCAATTTCGTATTACTAATATTATTTTTTCCACCCTTTGAGTACATCATTAGGCACTCCGCCTTTGTGAAGCATAATAGCAGTAGTTTTAAACTCTACAAAGGCTTTAGTTACGTACAAGTAGCCTTCATAGTCGTTGCGCAAGCCCCAAGAGTTTTTCACAATGTAGTACTCACGTCCGTTTTGGTCTTTGGCAAGCCCTACGATGTGCATTGCGTGGTCATCGGTGGTTTGATAGTTATCAAAATCACGCTGACGCATCTCGGGGGTGATAGTTCTTTCGGCAGTAGGTGGATTAGAAAAAAGATGCAATATTTCATCATTACTCATTTCAGTCACTTCTTTTTCTGGCACAAAAGCCACTCCGTTTTTCCAACTGAAATAACGCTCACTCACATCGGCTGCCCACGCTACCGTATAACCTTTTTTAAGAGCGTTGTCAATGGTTTTTGTGAGGTCAGTCATTGCAATGTTGTAAGCGTGATCAAAACTCCAGTTATCGGGAACTGCCATAAATACGTTTTGGTATTTAGGTTGGTCGGCATACGATACCATTTCTATATAGTCAGCAGGATTGATGCCTACACGCTCTTTAGCAAAGCTCTGAGGGGTATATTTTTTGCCTTCATACGTAAAACTTTCCGGCACTGCACCTAAATAGGCATCGATGGTCGCTGTGAAAGCAGGTAACCAATTAGGAGTGAGTTTATTCTTTTTCTCTCCATTCTTTATCATTCCTTCAAGGAATCCTTTTAAGATAGCGTGTAGTTCACCAAAATCATTACGGGTAGTACCGTAGTTCAAGCCTGTATAAACATTTTGAGGCACAGCACCATATTTGGCGTACATATTGATTACATCGTGGAGTTCCCCTCCTTGTCCGTAATCTAAATTGCCGTGCATACGCACATATTGTTTAGCTTTTTCGATATAGCAATTGCGAGCAGTGAAGATTTCGGCAAGGTCGATAGGCTTTTTGCCCATACGCTTCATTTCACTTTCAATAAACGAAGCCCCTGCATAGCTCCAGCAAGTGCCACTGCTACCTTGGTCTTTCACGTCGGTGCGTTCGAGGTTAATAACGGTAGTAAACTGAAAACCAGCGTTAGCCGATTGATTTCCTGCTACAGATTTGATCAGGTCGTCCTGTGCAGTTCCTATAAAAAAGGAAGATAGCGCTACAAATAATGTAATGTTTTTCATAAAAAAATACTTTATAATGAAGCGCAAAGGTATGAAACAATTGCCAAAATAGCAAATTTGGCATAGTTATAGCTATAAAAAATTAAATGCCCAAACAATATGAAACATTTATGCTTGTACATATTACTTTTATTAGGAGGCTTAGTAGCTCAAGCTCAACCGTTTGAAACACGAAAAAAAGATGAGAAGGCAGTCATTCCTTTAGAAAAATCACCTGAACTGGAGTACAAGGGTAGCCCTATCAATCTGAGGGTAGCTCCTAAAAAAGAAAACAACTCTTGGATGAAGATGCCTGAAAAAAGTATTGATTTTACAGGAAAGAGCAATTTAGTACAGCGTAAAGTAGAGTTCAAACCTAATTATGAGGTACTGAACGACCATAAGAGAGAAGATTACGAAGCACCTAAAGGCGACCAATTTTTTGGTGACTTCACTAATAATGGAAAGTTTGTAAATGTATATTGTCGCGACTTCGCTGCTATTGATGGCGATCGAGTGAGTTTATATGTGAATGGAGTAGAAGAAGTTCGCGACATTTTTCTCCTTGGAGAATTCAGAGGTTTTAAAGTAGAGTTAAAACCTGGCTTCAACAAAGTAGAGTTTTTAGCACTCAACCAAGGCGAATCGGGTCCTAATACAGCCGAGTTTATGGTGCTGGACGACAAAGGCAATACCATTATACGCAACCGTTGGGATTTAGCAACAGGCTCAAAAGCACAACTCGTAATTGTAAAAGACCAATAAAAGAGAAGAATTATTTTTATTTGTTACTTTTTTTAGCTCATATTTTTATAGGAAATTTCCTATAAAGATATGAGCTTTTTTGTGAAATCGTTTAAAGGGGTTTTTGAACAACAAGAGCTATAGCATCTAAGTTCTTTTGGTGTTTTCTAAACGTTTTCTTCATATTCATCACGCGTTTGCGCAAATCGGGGTGGGTAAAGAGATTGAAGAAGAATTTAAGCGTGCGGAATATCCCTTCATCTTGCCATACACGCTTGTTTTCAAGTAAGAGCATTGCGTTGTGCTGTTCTTTCACCACCTTAAAACCTTGCTCTTCAAAAAGAGCTTTCCACTCACTGGGGGTCATAGGGCGTGCGTGCACACGTATATTGGCACTTAGTTCTTTAAAAACATCGTTTTTCACCTCGTCGCTCACATTGTCTGGCTGTAAGCCTAATTCGTGAATAGCGTAATAACCTCCTGGTTTGAGTATCCTAAAAGCCTCTGCTATAATAGCTTTTTTGTGTTCAAGAGGTTGCATAGTGAGCATCGCCTCTCCATACACTTTATTAGCAAAAGCATCGGGAAGTGTAGAAGCAGCGGCATCAGCTACAATCACACGTGCATTTTCATAGTGAATATTCTTTTTAGCCAAAGCAGCAGCTGCCTCATTCATATCTACTCCCGTATAGCTGAAAGGCTTGTAAGAACAGGCTATATTAGCCGTAAATCCTAAGCCTGGGGCAAACTCTACAATATCATCTTTGGAGGTAATCTCTAAGTTTTTTACTAACCATTCGCTGAGTACTCTTCCTCCTGGGCGCAACACTTTCTTGCCGAGTTTGGCGAGAATCCAGTGCCCTTGTTTTTCATTTAATGATGTTTCTGTCTTCATCGTTTCAATGGTTTTTATAATTTAGGAGACAAAAGTACGAATTTATTTTGAATGTTTCAAAATAAATTAACAAATCTGCTAATTAAAAGAAAGTCGCGCTTGGGCAGTTACTTCTTGTGCTACAAAATTTCCTTCTAAAAACTTGTGATAACCTACGATACCTATCATCGCTGCATTATCAGTACAATACTGAAATTTAGGCACAAAGGTGTGCCAACCGTATTGCTTTCCTAAAGCTGTGAGGGCATTGCGAATACCTGAATTAGCCGATACTCCCCCACCAATAGCCACTTGCTTGATACCTGTTTCTTTTACAGCTTTTTTGAGTTTGCTCATCAGTATTTCCACAATCGTGTGTTGTACTGAAGCGCAAATATCAGCTAAATGTTCAGTTATGAAATTAGGATTTTCCTCAGTGTTTTTCTGCACAAAATAGAGAATACCCGTTTTAAGTCCAGAAAAACTGAAGTTAAGACCTGATATTTTAGGCTTAGAAAAACTAAAGGCTTGGGGGTTACCCTCTTGGGCATATTTATCAATGAGAGGTCCACCAGGGTAAGGAAGTCCTAATATTTTAGCTGTTTTGTCGAACGCCTCCCCTACTGCATCGTCGAGAGTTTCGCCCAGCACCTCCATATCAAAAAAACTGTTTACCTTCACAATTTGGGTATGCCCCCCGCTGATAGTCATCGCTAGAAAAGGAAACTCGGGTTTCGGCTGTCCTTCATCTATAAAATGTGCCAAAATATGTGCCTGCATGTGGTTCACTTCAATGAGTGGGATATTTAGTCCCATTGCCAGCGACTTAGCAAACGATGTGCCTACTAATAACGAGCCCATTAAACCTGGCCCTCTTGTAAAGGCAATAGCCGAAAGTTCTTCTTTGGT
Source organism: uncultured Capnocytophaga sp. (assembly GCF_937936315.1). Classification (GTDB taxonomy): domain Bacteria; phylum Bacteroidota; class Bacteroidia; order Flavobacteriales; family Flavobacteriaceae; genus Capnocytophaga. The sequence goes on from NZ_CALGWU010000025.1 coordinate 55,359, forward strand.
TATTCCCGCTTTTTTGAGTGCTTGAGCAACTACAGGCACTATATTTTGCAAGTGGGCGCGTGAAGCCAATTCGGGCACTACCCCACCGTATTGTTTATGCACCTCTTGGTTAGCCACCTCATTAGAAAGTACTTTATCATTGCAAAGCACTGAAGCTGAAGTGTCATCGCAAGAAGATTCTATAGCTAATATATAGGTATTTTTCATTCTTTTCAATTAAAATGCAAAAGTAAGGATTATTTGCTAATTAGCAAATTAGCAATTTTTAGAAGTATTATTAATTATTTTTTGCTAATTAATAAATTGTTTCGTATCTTTGCCGAATAGTTACCAAATCATTCTCGTATGAACTTACACGAATACCAAGGAAAGGAAATCCTTTCGAGTTTTGGGGTACGCGTACAACGTGGCATCGTTGCCCAAACCCCCACTGAAGCTGTAGAGGCAGCCAAACAACTTACCGAAGCCACTAATACTCAGTGGTATGTGGTAAAAGCACAAGTACACGCTGGAGGGCGCGGTAAAGGCGGCGGCATTAAGTTAGCCAAAGGTTTAGACCAAGTAGAACCTATCGCTTCTCAAATTATAGGTATGCAACTCGTTACTCCTCAAACGCCACCTTCAGGAAAAAAAGTACATCAGGTGCTCATCGCCGAAGATGTATATTACCCTGGTGAAAGTGAACCCCAAGAGTTCTATATGTCGGTACTATTAAACCGTGCCAAAGGTAAGAATATGATTATGTATTCTACCGAAGGAGGAATGGATATTGAGGCAGTAGCCGAAAAAACACCTCATCTTATCTTCACCGAAGAAATCGATCCTGCTGTAGGGCTCTTGCCTTTCCAAGCTCGCCAAATTGCTTTCAACTTAGGAGTTACTGGTGACGCTCAAAAAGAAATGGTAAAGTTCGTAACAGCACTCTACAATGCTTATGTATCTTCTGATGCGAGCTTGTTTGAAATTAACCCTGTTTTAAAAACTTCTGATAATAAAATAATGGCAGTAGATGCCAAAGTAACTCTTGATGACAATGCGCTTTTCCGTCACCCTGAGTATGTAGCTTATCGCGATACACGTGAGGAAAACCCAGTAGAAGTAGAAGCAAAAGCCGTAGGTCTCAACTATGTCGCTCTCGATGGTAACGTGGGCTGTATGGTAAATGGTGCTGGACTCGCAATGGCTACGATGGACTTAATCAAACAAGCGGGTGGTTCACCTGCTAACTTCCTTGATGTAGGGGGTACCGCCGATGCCAAACGCGTAGAAGCTGCTTTCCGCATTATTCTCAAAGACCCTAATGTAAAGGCTATCCTTATCAACATCTTTGGTGGTATTGTGCGTTGCGACCGCGTAGCTCAAGGAGTAGTAGATGCCTACCAAAATATGGGCGATGCTATCAAAGTGCCTATCATCGTACGTTTGCAAGGTACTAATGCCGAACTTGCTAAAGAAATTTTAGACAATTCAGGCTTAGCCGTTCACTCTGCAATCCTCTTCCAAGAAGCTGCTGATAAAGTGAAGGAAGTGCTTAGCTAATAATCACTTAAGAATTGTACATTCAACTTTGCCAAAGTTTTGAACTTTGGCAAAGTTCATTTCTAAAAACAGAAAACTTATGATAAAAAGAATTTTCTCTATCCTCACTGCTATAACCTTACTCATAAGTTGCCGCAATACACCTACTGAAAAACACACCTCTCCCGAAAAAGGAGTAGTAGCCACACACGCTATGGTGGTGAGTGCCAAAGAAGAAGCCTCACAAATAGGTCTTACTATCCTCAAAAAAGGAGGTAATGCTTTCGATGCAATGGTAGCTACCGAACTTGCCTTAGCTGTAGCTTACCCCAATGCTGGCAATATAGGCGGCGGCGGCTTTATGGTGTACCGTTTAGCTAATGGCGAAAAAGGCGCTTTAGACTATCGCGAAAAAGCTCCTGCTAAAGCGCATCGCGATATGTATTTAGACAAAGATGGCAATGTCATCCCCGATAAAAGTACATTAGGCGCTTTATCTGTAGGTGTGCCAGGTACTATCGCTGGCCTCTTTGCAGTACATCAAAAGTTTGGTTCTCTTCCTTTTGCCGAACTTATCCAGCCTGCTATCGACTTGGCGCGCAATGGAGTGCTCATCACTCAGTTGCAAGTCGATTCTTATATGAGCAAAAATGTTGACCTCATCAAGCAGGCAAATAACTATGTTACTCCTTTCGAAAATGGTTGGAAAGCGGGTGAACGCTTCAAATACGAGGAATTTGCGCAAACCTTAGAACGCATACGCGATAATGGGAAGGCAGAATTTTACGAGGGTGAAACAGCCAAACGCATTGTTAGCTATGTACAAGAACTTGGAGGTATCCTCTCATTAGACGACCTTAAAAACTACAAACCTCAATGGCGCACGCCTGTTACTTTCACCTATAAAGATTACACGGTCAACTCTATGCCTCTCCCCTCAAGCGGAGGCATCTGTTTGGCACAGATTCTCAAAAGTGTAGAACCTTATAATATAGGTCTGTATCCTCATAACGGCGAGCAATACATTCAGTTATTAGTAGAAGCCGAACGCCGTGCTTATGCCGATAGGGCTTACTATATGGGCGACCCCGACTTTGTGAAAGTCCCTACTGAAACGCTCCTCTCTCCCGATTATCTCAAAGAACGTATGAGTAGTTTTTCGTGGGAGAAAGCGAGCAAATCAAGTGAGATAGCACACGGCAAAATAGCAGGTTACGAAAGCGATGAAACCACTCATTACTCTATTGTAGACCGTTTTGGTAATGCCGTAGCAGTTACTACTACCCTCAATACCAATTATGGCAGCAAGGTATATGTGAAAGGCGGAGGTTTCTTCCTCAATAACCAAATGGACGATTTTAGCATCAAACCTGGCGAACCCAATACCTATGGCTTGGTAGGATCCGAAAAAAATGCCATTGCTCCTAACAAACGTATGCTCAGCTCTATGAGCCCCACCATTATAGAAAAAGGAGGTAAGCTCTTTATGGTGATAGGCACTCCTGGCGGCTCCACTATCATCACCTCGGTATTACAGTGTTTTCTCAATGTAGCCGAATATGGTATGACAATGCAAGAATCGGTGAGTAAACCGCGCTTCCACCACCAATGGTTACCCGATGATGTGATGTATGAGCCCAACGGATTTGCTCCTGAGCTCATTGCAAAACTCAAAACCAAAGGCTATAAACCTCGTGAAGAAAACTTTGTTATCATCGGCAAAGTTGATGCTATTTTAGTACAGCCCGATGGCAGCTTAGAAGGGGGTGCCGACCCTCGTGGTGATGACACAGCTGTAGGATACTAAAATTAAAAAACAGAATTAAAGAAAATAGTAATTATTCCTTTTACAATATTAAAAAACAGAAAAATATTCTATTTTAACTACTAAAATGATTTTTTTAATGTATTATTTTGGTAAGTTGATAAAATATTGTAGCTTTGCACTCAAAATAAAAATTTTATATGAAATCAAACGTATTAGGTTATCCTCGTATCGGTGAAAAACGAGAACTTAAAAAAGCTAATGAGTCATTCTGGGCTGGTAAAATATCAGAAGAAGAACTCCTTGCTGTGGCTGAAAATATTCGTGTTCATAACTGGACACTACAAAGAGAAGCAGGGGTTGACTTGATCCCTTCTAACGACTTTTCTTTCTATGACCAAATGCTTGACTTTTCGTTTACAGTAAACGCTATCCCTGAGCGTTTTGCTCCTATCCATCAGTTGAGCAATTTGGAGCGTTATTACGCTTTGGCACGTGGCTATCAAAAAAATGGTATCGATATTACCGCTATGGAAATGACCAAATGGTTTGATACCAATTACCACTATATCGTACCCGAATTTACCAAAGACCAATCTTTCAAAATTCTTGTAAACAAACCTTTGCAGGAATATAACTTGGCTAAAAAACACGGTTTTGACACTAAACCAGTGCTTATCGGTTTGGTAACTTATTTGCTTCTCGGTAAAGAAAAAGAACAAGGTTTCCACCGTTTAGACTTGGCTGAACGTTTGTTGCCCGTGTATGTACAAATCGTACAAAGTTTAGTAGATGCAGGTGCTAAAACTATTCAAATAGATGAGCCTTACTTAGTTCTCGACCTTCCTGAAGGCGCTGCTGATGTATACAAAAATGTATATACCGAGCTAAGAAGCAAATTCCCTACTACCGAATTTATCCTCACTACTTACTTCGGCGCACTCGATAACAATACCGAATTAGCTGTTTCATTGCCTTTCAACGTATTGCACATTGATTTAGTGCGCGCAGCGGCTCAGCTTGACAAAGTGCTCAAAGCTCTTCCTGCCGATAAAAAACTATCACTTGGAGTAGTAGACGGACGTAATATTTGGAAAAACAACTTCGAACACTCATTAGCATTGATTGAGAAAGCCAAAGAAGCTATCGGTGCTGACCGTCTATTGATAGCTACTTCTTGCTCATTATTGCACTCTCCTTGCAACCTCGAACTCGAAAACAACGAGAAAGTACTTACCCCTGAAATCAAACAATGGTTGGCTTTTGCTAAACAAAAAGTAAAAGAAGTAACTACTTTGCAAGCAATTGCTAACGGACAAATAACTCCTGAGGTAAAAGCTGTTTTTGAAGAAAACAAAAAAGCAGCTGAAACGCGTAAAACTTCACCGCTTATCCACGACAACAAAGTGAAAGAACGCGTGAACAACATCACTGCCAAAGACGATGTGCGCCACAGTCCGTTCAACGAGCGTAAAGTAGCACAACATAAAGCGTTGAACTTACCTCTCTTCCCTACAACTACTATTGGGTCATTCCCTCAAACCGACGAGGTACGCAGCTGGCGTGCTCGCTTCAAAAAAGGAGAACTCACTCAAGCCGAATACGATAAGCTATTGGAAAAAGAAATTGAAGAGTCTATCCGTTTTCAAGAAGATACCAATATCGATGTACTCGTACACGGCGAATTTGAGCGTAACGATATGGTGGAATACTTTGGCGAATTGCTAAAAGGATATACCTTCACTAAATTCGGTTGGGTACAAAGTTATGGTTCACGTTGCGTAAAACCACCGATTATCTTTGGTGATATTTCACGCCCTGAACCAATGACTGTACGCTGGAGCAAATACGCACAATCGCTTACCAAATTGCCAGTAAAAGGTATGCTTACAGGACCTGTAACTATCTTGCAATGGTCGTTTGTACGTGATGATCAACCTCGTTCTCAAACTTGTTTACAAATAGCCTTGGCTATCCGTGATGAAGTGGTAGACCTTGAAAAAGCGGGTATACAAGTAATTCAAATTGACGAACCAGCTATCCGCGAAGGATTACCATTGCGCAAAAGCGAGTGGAAAGCCTACTTTGATTGGGCTATCAAAGCGTTCCGCATTTCTGCTTCAGGCGTGAAAGACGAAACCCAAATCCACACCCATATGTGCTATTCTGAATTCAACGATATGATTGAAGCTATCGCCGATATGGATGCCGATGTGATTACCATAGAGTGTTCACGTTCACAAATGGAACTCCTCGATGTATTTGGTGATTTCAAATATCCTAACGAAATAGGACCTGGGGTATACGACATTCACTCACCACGCGTACCTTCACAAGAGGAAATGACCAACTTGATGAAGAAAGCGATTTCAGTAGTGCCAAAAGAGCAATTGTGGGTAAACCCCGACTGCGGACTCAAAACACGCCACTGGCCAGAAACCAAAGCAGCTCTTCACGCAATGGTGGATACCGCCAAAGAACTTCGCAATCTTTACAAATAAGAAATAAGAAGTAATAAATAAAAAAAGCAATGTGCAGAAGATGTACATTGCTTTTTTTGTGTTAAAATTGTTCTTTTACTTTGTAGAAATAAAACTATTTTATATATTTGCCCCACAAAACCAAAAAAAATATTATGAGAGTTTTTCATACGCAAGAAAGCAGAGAAAAAGAATTGAGTTTTCCACAAAAATGCCTTAGGGAAGATGCTTGGTTAGGTGAAGCATACTATTTTTGGAAAGAAATAGAAGATGCTGAAGATTGGGGATATAGTTCCAAAAGAAGAACAGGCTATTTTGAAGTTTATGATTGTATCTTAAAATCAGAAAATTACTTGGATACTGTTTTTAACGAAGATCATTATTATTTTTGGTTGAAACAATTAGAGAAAATAGCTAAAACAATCATTAAAAAAACAAAAGAAAAACCTACTCTAAAGGAGTTGAATGATTACATTTTTGATAGAGGGATTTGGAGAGAAGTTGATTTTATTCAATTTCAAGATTTACCTATTGGAGAAAAACATTCTTTTGTAAAACCAATAACCTATAACAATGGGAAGATTAGAACCATTGCTTTTAGAAAGAGAATACAAATAGCTGTATATAATCCTAATATTATACAGAATTTTTCTTTCTTAAAACAAGAAAAAATATAACTATGCTAGATTTAAAATCCTTAGAAAGAGAATTAGATGAGGCTCTTTCAAAAGAAACGGAAGAAAACCTTACTTCTTGGATTCAAAACAGAAGAAAGGTAGAAGTTTTTCTTTCTAAAGAAGAGTACTTACCTGAATACAAAAATATCACAGAAAACCATTTTTCTTCTTCAAAAGAAGAAGAGATGATTTTCTATATTTAAACAGTATTATAAAATAACATATAGCGTTTCGCTTTACAGTTTCCTAATTTCTGAAATACGACCATTTTTTTTAGATGTAAATAGGAAAGTAAAAGTGGAAATGCCTGCGGTTACGTGGGCATTCCTTTTGCTTATTTACATCAGCCTTTGGTCGGGCTTCAGAAATTGAGCAATAAGGAATGTTTCCACGTTTTTTATTGCCTTACTATAGCGAAACCTACCCGATAAAGGCGGCAACCGAAAAGCCTGAACAGAGTAGGTATAAACTTAATTTTTATCAAACAATAGCTATGAAAAGCAACAGCAAAAACGTAGTAAGGGCGACTTTTCGCACTGCTACACAGTTAGTAGCCATTATGGCAGTAATTTTAGTAACCCTTATCGCTTGTGGTAAAAGCGACAGTGGGGGAAGTGCAGACAACAAGAACTTAATTGGCACTTGGAAATTAGAAAGTATGACTATTGATGGAAAGAATGCTTGTGAAGTATATCCTGAGTATTTATTCTGTGGAAAATGTAAGAAGCTTCCTTATTTTGTTTTTTCTGACAAAGAATATGTGTCCTATTCTTATGATGGTTCTTGTGAACTCAAAAAAACAATTGGAAAATACACTGTTTCAAAAAATACAATAGTACTTATTGATAATCAAGAAAGTGGTTCTTCAAATTTTACCATATTAGGGAATAAACTTACCTTTACTTCTCCAGTAGAAGATGATAGAGGAAATAAACATACTTCTACTATGACTTTTGTCAAGCAATAAATCTCCCATATAATTACCCTTAGAAACTTATTTAAGGAACAAAAAGAGCAAAACGCATTAAAGTGCTTTGCTCTTTTCTTTTTAAAATATTTTCATCAAAAATTTGGATGTAAGTATATAAATATATACCTTTGCAACATCAAAAACCAATTAAACTAATATATGAAGTCAAGTGAGTTACATCGGCTTATCACTGAAAATGATTGGATACTAATAAGGGTTTCTGGAAGTCATTATATCTATCAAAAAGGTGATAAAACTTATCCCGTACCGTATCACGGAAGTAAAGAGGTAGGGAAAGGACTTGAGAAAAAAGTAAAAAAGGAAATGGAACTATCCTAAAAAACATTATATAATATGAAAAACATTACTATCATTATAGAACGCAGTAACGATTTTTATTGGGCTTATGCTGAAAATGTAGAAGGTATAAGTGCAGGAGGTGAAACTGTTCAAGAGGCTAAAAACGGTATCTTTGAGGCTATTGCTCTGCAAAAAGAACTCGGTAATTTTCCTTATAACAATTACCAACTTACCTACAAATATGACACTGAAAGTCTGTTACAATATTTTAAAGGGATAATAAGCAACCCCGCCTTTGAACGTCTCACAGGTATCAATCAGAAATTGATACATCAATACGCTGTGGGGCTAAAAAAACCTCGTACAGCTCAACGTCAAAAAATACAAGAAGGGTTGCATAAACTCGGTGCAGAATTACTTAGTATACAATTATAGAAAAAGAGCAAAGCGTTAAGTCGTTTTGCTCTTTTTTATAAAATATTTCATTATTTTGGAAAGAAAAATAGTAAAAATAAACATAGTAACAATAGCTTATTTTTACATTTTTGTAGAAATAAGTGATTTTACAACATTTTAAAGGCTTATTTTTACATAGTAATTAATCTGCTAATTCTAAGAAATCCTCAAAATATTCATCAAAAGAATTGAATAGAAGTGTAGGTTTGCTCATTACAAAATTACCGTCTTTATTACAATGTATTTCAGCATCATATACTTTTGAATCGTTGAGGCGATCTGTTTTTGAGACTTTGTACAGAATAAGATATTCGTCAATTTCGTAATTGAGTACGATAAAATCATCGGGGAGGTTGAGTTCTTCTCTCAACTGTTTGGTGAGTTCTACCACAGGATATGATAATGTCCCATCTTCTTTGTAAACTCCATTGATATAAGTATCTCCAAAGTTACAAGAGCCACATTCGCTCAAAAACTTTACATACGCTTTAGGGAGTAATACCCCTAAAGATGTTTCTACAATTTGAATTTCTTCGGAAGTAGCACCTTCACAGTATTCAAATTCATCACTCTGTTGTAGTTTCTTTATATAATTCATTAGATATAGGTATTTGATTTTGTTCTCTTGTATAAAATAATCAGTTACAAAAAAAGCAAAGTGAAGATTTAATTTCACTTTGCTTTTTTGTTAAGGCACAGGGTCGTAGCCACTACCTCCCCAAGGGTGACAACTACATATACGCTTGATAGCTAACCAACCTCCTTTGAAAAAACCATATTTTTGTAGGGCTTCCAAAGTGTATTGGGAGCAGGTGGGGGTATACCTACAAGTAGGCGGTTTCAGTGGTGAAATAGCTACCTGATAAAAGCGTACCAAATAAATGAAAAGGTATTTCATTATTTACCAAATCGTTCAATTACCTCTTGGCTTACACCTGTATTAGAGAATCCTCCGTCGTGGAAGAGATTTTGCATTGTTACTTTGCGAGTAAGATCAGAGAAGAGAGATACTGTATAATCAGCACAATCTTGAGCGGTAGCATTACCCAGTGGTGACATTGCATCGGCGTAGGCAATAAAGCCATCAAATCCTTTTACTCCTTGTCCTGCAGTGGTAGCAGTAGGTGATTGTGAAATGGTATTCACACGCACTTTTTTATCTTTACCAAAGAAATAACCAAAGCTACGCGCAATAGACTCTAAGTAGGCTTTGTTATCAGCCATATCGTTATAATCAGGGAAAGTGCGTTGGGCTGCCATATAAGTAAGGGCAACGATGCTACCCCACTCGTTCATTGCATCATTCTTGTAAAGCACTTGGCATACTTTGTGGAAAGAAAGTGCTGAAACGTCCCAACCTTTTTCAGTATTCATATAGTTAGACTCGGTATAAGGGATATTTTTGCGCACATTCACCGACATACCGATGGAGTGTAATACAAAATCCAACTTACCACCTAAAATTTCCATTGCTTTAGTTACCAAGTTTTGGAGGTCGTCCATATTGGTAGCGTCGGCTGGAATGATTTCAGAGCCAGTTTTTTCGGCTAAGTTTTTTATTTGTCCCATACGCATTGCCACGGGAGCATTGGTAAGTACGAACTTACCACCTTCTTCGTGCACGCGTTCTGCTGTTTTCCAAGCAATAGAATTTTCATCTAAAGCACCAAAGATGATGCCTTTTTTTCCTTTTAATAAATTGTACATAATTCTTTCTTTTTATAAGGTAAAATTTGTTTCTATGGGGGCAAATGTACAAAATATTTCTGTATAAATAAAAAGCTACCTAAAACATTAGGCAGCTTTCTATTTGTATACAATAGGATTTATCATTTTTCAAACGCTTTTAAAGCATTGATAATAATAGCAATACATTCTCGTAATTCTGTTTCATTCATCACCAAGGGCGGAGCAAACCTAATGATATTGCCGTGAGTAGGTTTGGCGAGCAAGCCATTGTCACGCATCTTTAGGCAGATATTCCAAGCAGTGTCACTCTCTTCGGTATCGTTGATAACTACCGCATTTAATAACCCTTTACCACGTACTAATGAGGCAATTTTTGAGGTTTTGATATAATCTCCAATTTCTTTGCGGAAAATCTCACCTAAACGGGCAGCATTTTCAGCCAAATGTTCATCTTTTACCACTTGTAAGGCTTCAATTGCTACTGCTGCTGCCAAAGGATTGCCTCCAAAAGTACTGCCGTGTTGCCCTGCTTTGATTACGTGCATTATACGGTCATCGGCAAGAACAGCACTCACAGGATATACACCCCCGCTAAGGGCTTTACCTAATACCAATATATCGGGTTTTACATTTTCGTGATCTACTGCCAAACGCTTCCCAGTACGCGCTACCCCTGTTTGCACCTCATCTGCAATAAAGAGCGCATTATATTTTTCGCATAAGGCTTTAGCTCCACTCAAATAACCTTCAGAAGGGACGTATACCCCCGCTTCTCCTTGTATCGGTTCTACTAAAAAGCCTGCTACTGTTGCTTTATTATCGGCAAGCACTTGTTCCAAAGCTGCTAAATCGTTGTAAGGAACAGATACAAAACCAGGTGTATAAGGACCAAAGTTCTTGCGCGCATTCTTATCGGACGAGAAAGAAACTACTGTAGTGGTACGCCCGTGGAAATTCTGGTCACAAACAATAATAATAGCAGCACTTTCTGGCACTCCTTTCTGTTCGTATGCCCATTTACGACATATTTTAATAGCTGTTTCAACAGCCTCAGCTCCTGTATTCATCGGGAGGACTTTTTCAAAGCCAAAATACTCGGTTACATATTTTTCATACACTCCGAGTTTATCGTTATAGAAAGCACGAGAGGTAAGTGTAAGAGTTTTCGCTTGTTCTGTGAGCGCTTTGATAATGCGAGGATGGCAGTGACCTTGGTTTACAGCAGAGTAAGAGGAAAGAAAATCGTAGTAGCGTTTGCCTTCCACATCCCACACATATACCCCTTGCCCTTTGCTAAGCACAACAGGTAGTGGGTGATAGTTATGAGCACCATACTGATTTTCCAGTGCCATTGCTTGTTCTGAGGTTAATTTTTGTGATGTCATATATTTTCGTTTTGTTTTTAGACGACAAATATACAACTAATTTTCGTAAAAAACAAAAAAAGCACAAATTTGGAATATCCAAATCTGTGCTATAAAGTTTTTGCGTTACTACTCGTTTCCTAAAAGAAGTCGTCTAACATTGTTCCAAATTCTGCTTTACACTTGTATAGTAGAGCTCTTGAAATACCGATGTTAGATTTTAGTCTATCCAATGCAGTGATTGAAAAGAATTTTCCTAAAGCTGAAATCATTAGCATATAGGTTATTTTATCAGCTTCAATTAGAATATAGTCTAAAGCTGTTTCTCCCATAGATTTATTGCTATTCATCACTTTTTTCACTTGATCTACAATTGTCAAATGAAAAGCTGAACTTTGTTCTACTATTTTTGAAGATTCTTCATTAGCTGAAGCTTTAGATAAAATAGTTCCATCTTTACAGCTTAAAATTCCATAAAATAGAAACCCAGGCATGTTTTCTTTCATTTCTAAGCAATGGGCGTCGAGTAACTCTTGTAGTTTTGTTCCAGTCATAATAATATATATAGTGTTTAGTTTTTTATGACGCAAAACTATGTATTATTTTTATAACCTCCAATTTTTTTTAACACTTTTTTTAGTTTTTATTTGCATTACATTAAGAATTAAAAATTATATTCCTCAAAATCAAATTTTTAGAAATTACTCTTCTATTAAAAATTTTTACTATTTTTTAGTAAAAAACACCTCTCTGGATAAAATATTATCCTTAAATAATAAAGATGAAACATAAATATAATATCTTGAATATTTCTCTATAACCTATTTTATAAAACTGAAAAACCATCTTTATTATGTATGTCATTAAATTAGTGAATGATAGCTATACACTTCACTGTAATTTCTTAGTGTATTTTGTTTATTATGAAGTTAATTAAAAATAAGATTGTTTTATTTTTGGTTGTTGGCAGTTAGTTATTAGTTATAAAAATTACCCAATAAAAAAAAAAAAACACCTAAACGATGTTAATTATTTTTCGAAAGCAAATCTTCAAAAATTATTATATTCAATTATTAACCATAGTTGGTAAAACTATTGATATTTATAATTTCTGAATGAGAAACTTGTTGTTTTTTAATTGTACTTTATTCTTATTGATATAAAGTCCTTCAATTCTATAAAATACTTATTTCCAGCAAGTGATGTTTTTTTTTTACTTTTAAAACTTTGCCAAAGGTCGTAGCACGACGAGCAATTAAAACTTTGGCAAAGTTTAGGGATTAGCTAAAAGCTAAGATATCATTACAGCTCCTACTGTAGCATTGCTAGTTTCATCGATGAGGATGGCGCTACCCATAGGGGGATTGCTTTGGAAAGCATCATATACTAATGGAGCAGCTGTTTTAAGTCGGATTTTTGCTATTTCATTGAGTTTTACACTTTCTACTCCTTCAGTTTGGTCAAGGGTATTGACATCAATTTTGTATTCAATTTCCTTTACAATGGCTTTTACGATCCTACTGCGCTGTTGTAACAAGTACTTATTACCTTCGTGCAATTCGCGTTTGTCCATCCAGCACACAAGGGCTTCTATATCCTGACCTTGCTGAGGTTCAGCTCCTTGTTTGGCAAAATAGTCACCACGAGAAATATCGATATCATCTTCGATATGTAACACTACAGGGTCGCCTGCTTTGGCTTCAGCCACTTCTTCGCCATTGTGCTCTATCTTACTGATTTTAGTGTTGATACCTTCAGGGAGTACCACTATAGCATCGCCTTTGTGATAAACCCCTGATATGATTTGACCTGCGTAACCGCGATAGTCGTGTAAGGCTTCAGTTTGAGGGCGTATTACATACTGCACCTGAAAACGAGGTTGGTCGTAATTATCTTTATTAATTTCTATAGTTTCTAAGAAGTCTAATAATGAATTTCCTTTGTACCAAGGCATTGCTTCGGTGGTATTCACAATATTATCACCTACAAAAGCCGAAATTGGGAAATAGTGTACACTTTTCAAACCTAAACGTTTGGCGATACCTTCATACTCTTGCTGGATATTTTTGAATACCTCTTCACTATAGCCTACCAAATCCATTTTGTTTACAGCTACCACGACCTCTGGAATATTGAGCAGAGAGGCTATGATAGAATGGCGGCGAGTTTGTTCGGTTACGCCATTGCGAGCGTCTACCAGAATGATAATAAGCTCGGAATTAGAGGCTCCAGTAATCATATTGCGGGTGTATTGCGTATGACCGGGAGCATCGGCAATGATAAATTTGCGTTTAGGGGTTGCAAAATAGCGATAAGCCACATCAATAGTAATACCTTGCTCACGTTCTGCACGAAGGCCATCGGTGAGGATAGCGAGGTCTATACCATCATCGTTCTTATTTTTAGATTGTTGTTCGAGCGCCTCAAGCTGGTCGACTAAAATGCTTTTGCTATCGTATAACAAACGACCTATGAGGGTACTTTTACCGTCGTCTACACTACCTGCAGTGATAAATCGTAATATATTCATTTGTATCTTAAAAATCAATTTTTGGCAAAGATACAAATAATTACGAAATACGAGTTACGAATAGCGAAAATAATTTGTTAAGAAGAAAATATTAAGAGTGTTTTTCATAAGTTATTCAATTGGTATAAGCTACATTATATTTCTTATCATTTGGATACTTGTAATGTATAGAAGCACGGATTTTTACAACCGGTTTATCAAAGTTGAGCATATCTTCGCAATTGATCATTTTATCAATTATGTAATAGACAAGATTGTATTTCTCACCTTTCTGCAAAGTTTTTTTTGCAATCATCTAAATTTGCTGGAGGTACAGAAGGAGGTAGGCAACCTTGTATATCTTTAGCTTTGCCATTCTCATCTTCATATTGTAACCCAAAGTGAAACACATGAGTAAGTATTGATTTCAATGGGTTTATCAGAGTAATTTACAATAACTACCTCAGCATATTCTCGGTTTACATCAGTGTAGTTTAGTGTTGCTTGTACGCCAATTTTTGCATTAGGCAAGGTAATTACTTCTGGCTCTTTAACAGCGGTAGAGGTAGGTGATTGAGTATTACAATGGTTGAGGACAATTGTAGAAAATACTAAAAGCAAAAGGGTACATTTCATAGCTTAATTCTCACGGATTTTTTCTATAATATACTCGTAGTGAGTGTAGTGTTGCACGAAATCAAGATCGGTTACATCGATGATAAGAGAATTGATAGCGGCATTTTTCTGTATAAAATCTAAATAGCCATAATGTATTTTTTTTAGATAATCAGGGGAGATGTTCTGTTCGTATTCCCTGCCGCGTTTTTTAATATTCTCAATAAGGCGGTCGGTATTTTGATAAAGAAATACGTACAAATCGGGTTTGATGATTTGGCTATAGAGAATATAGAAGAGTTTGCGGTACAACATAAATTCATCATCAGTAAGGGTTACCTTAGAGAAAATGAGAGATTTGAAGATATCGTAATCGGAAACGACGAACTCTTTAAACAAGTCGGTTTGTGCTAATTGCTCACGCATTTGTTGGTATCGTTCAGTAAGGAACGACATTTCGAGCGTAAATCCGTATTGTTTAGGGTTTTCGTAGAATTTAGGCAAGAAAGGATTATCGGAAAACTGTTCTAAAATCAGTTTAGCATTGAAATCTTCGGCGATTTTAGTAGCCAAAGTAGTTTTACCAGAACCTATATTTCCTTCAATAGCGATGTACTTATAATTTAAAAACGGCGACTTTTGTGCGGGAAATGACAGTTGGTCGAACAAGCGTTGTACAGGTGAAGTGTCATTGGTAGTGCGGAGCAGTTCGGCAACTGTTTTTTTAAGTACGGGGTGTATTTTGAGGTCATCGATGTTAGCTAAAGGCTTGAGCACAAATTTACGTTGGTGTAAAAGCGGATGGGGCACAGTAAGTACATCGGTATGAATCACTTCATCGTCATAGAAAAGTATATCGAGGTCTATCGTACGGGACTGGTAGCCTTTAGAATGAGGCATACGTTCGCGCCCCAGTTCTTGCTCTATTTGCAAGAGTTGCATTAGCACCTGCTCAGCAGAGAGGAAGGTGCGACAGAGCAGACAAGTGTTGAGGAAAGCCTCGCCTGAAAATCCCCAAGAGGGTGTTTCGTAGATAGGGGCTATATCCACAATGGTACCTACCCGCGTAGCAATGCCTTCTATGGCTTGTTGTAAGTACGCTTTACGGTTCCCTAAATTACTTCCTAATGATATGTAGACGTCGTGGTTCAATTGACAATTGACAATTAATAATTAACAAAAGTCCCAGTGTTTTTGATACAATTTGAGACGAACTTTGCCAAAGGTGCAATCCACAATGGGCAATTAGAAACTTTGGCAAAGTAGAAGCAAGAATACTATTTTTATAGATTTCTTGATTATTGATTTTGTAAAAATCGCAATACGTTGTCGTGGATACGGTTTTCAATGTCGGAGGTATCGGCAGGGAGAAATTTTTCACCCATAATATTTTCGTAGAGCTCGATATAACGATCGGAAACAGATTGTACATATTCATCGCTCATCTCAGGCATTTTTTGTCCTTTTTCGCCTTGGAAGCCTTGTGAGATGAGCCACTGACGCACAAATTCTTTGGAGAGTTGGATTTGAGGTTCACCATTTTCTTGGCGTTCTTCATAGCCTTCTTTGTAGAAATAACGGGAAGAATCGGGGGTGTGAATTTCGTCGATGAGTACGATTTCACCATCGCGGGTTTTACCGAACTCATATTTGGTATCTACCAAAATCAAACCGTGTTTAGAAGCAATTTCGGTACCTCGTGCGAAGAGAGCATAGGTATATTTTTCCATCAAACGATAGTCGTCTTCATTTACAATTCCGCGACGAATGATTTCTTCACGTGAGATATCCTCGTCGTGCAAGCCTTGTTCTGCTTTAGTAGCAGGGGTGATGATGGGGTGTTGAGGGAACATATCAAACTCGCGCAATCCTTCTGGTAAAGGCACTCCTGAGAGTTTGCGCACTCCGTTTTTATAGAGGCGAGCTGAGTGCCCTGCAAGATAACCGCGAATCACCATTTCTACTTTTAGAGGTTCGCACACTTGCCCTATAGAGACGTTGGGGTCGGGAGAGGCAATGAGCCAGTTAGGCACAATATCTTCAGTTTGTTGCAAAAAACTTACAGCTATTTGGTTTAATATCTGACCTTTATAAGGGATGCCTTTGGGAAGAATAGCATCGAAAGCTGAAATACGATCGGTGGCAATCATAATGAGGGTATCATCTTTTAGTTGATACACATCACGTACTTTCCCTCTGTAAACAGACTTTTGTTTAGGGAATTTAAAGTTTGTTTTTGTTATGGTATTCATCTTCGTAAAAAGTTTTTAAAATCTTTTTTTTCGGGGCAAAGGTATAAAATAATTACGAATTACGAGTTACGAATTATGAAAAAATACTACTTTTGCAATATCATTTTTATACGTTAAAAAAGTAAAGACTATGAAAATCATTTGTATAGGTAGAAATTACCGCGAGACTATCGAAGAAAACAATCAAACACCACTTCAACCTATAGTAGTGTTTATGAAACCAGACACAGCTATCCACAACCTCGAAATTCCTTATTACATTCCTGATTTTACACAAGATTTGTATTACGAAATAGAATTAGTGCTGAAAATCAACCAAAATGGGAAATGTATTTCGGAGAAGTTTGCACATAAATATTACGACGAGATTGCTGTGGGCATTGATTTTACAGCTTGCGATCTACAAGCTGAATTGAGCCAAAAAGGGCTGTCTTGGGAGCAAGCAAAGGCTTTTGACAGCTCGGCTATCGTGGGAAAATTTGTATCTAAAGAAATGTTTAGCAACTCCTCCCCTATTGAGTTTCACTTAGATAAAGACGGCTCTACTATACAAGAGGGAAAGACAACACAAATGCTCAGAGGATTTGATACTATCATTGCTGAAGTATCACAGTACTTTACCCTTCGCAAAGGCGACCTTATCTTTACAGGAGCGCCCAAAGGTGCAAGGAAAGCAGTAGCAGGTGATTTATTAGAGGGATTTTTAGGAGAAGAGAAGAGTTTTAGCTTAAAAATTAGATAAGGAGAGATCTCTTTAGTATAGCCTCTGCTACTAACTACTATCACACTGTCGATAGATCCCCTATAAAGTTTTTCCCATTGCATTGCTGTGGAAAGTTGGCTAAAACAGAGGTTGTATAAGCTAAAAAAAAGTATTAAAAATAAAGACTTCATATCATACTATCATTAGGAGTTTTAGACATTGTCAAAGTCCAAGGACTTTGACAATGTGTGTGATACAAAAGCAATTTTAAAAATCAGCTTGTATAGCTTTGATGAGTTCATCGGGGTCTTTGAATTTCACAAAAGCTCCATTCTTGAAGTAAGAGATATGCCCTGTTTCTTCAGAAACTACTAATGCAGTAGCATCGGTTTTTTCGGTAATGGAAATAGCAGCACGGTGGCGTAATCCATAGCGTTTGGGCAAATTGATTTCACTTGCTACTGGCAATATCACTCTCGTTGCTACAATATGGTCGCCTTTTATCACTATTGCTCCATCGTGTAGCGGGCTGTTTTTATAAAAGATACTTTCGATAATAGGCTCGGAAAATTCTATATTCACCTTGTCACCCGTTTCAGTCACAAAATCAAGGGGCATATTGTGTTCCAAAACAATAAGCGCTCCTGTATTGGTAGTTCCTAATTTCAAACATACATTTACCAAACTTTCGATATTGAGTACAATTTCCTTTTCTTTGAAAAAATGAAATACGCGTTGTAACTTATTGCGCGCTGTGATATTAGTAGAACCCAAGGTGAGCAGGAAACGGCGTATTTCTTGCTGGAACACAACTATCAGCGCAAAGACTCCTACCCCGATAAACTGACCTAATATACTGCTGAGCAACTGCATTTGCAGGGCTTCTGTAATTTTCCATATCAGGTAGATAATCACAATCCCCATAAAAATATTGATAGCTACCGTACCCCGAATCAATCGGTAGAGGTAGTACAAAAGGGATGCAAATAGCAGTATATCAATCGCATCGACAACGGTAAAGTCTAAAATATCGAATAGTTTCATTGTATTTTTTCAAAGAGTGTTACACATTCTTTAGCTTCTTTTACATCGTGTACCCGCAAGATGTGTGCCCCTTTCATTAGGGCGATGGTATTGACTACTGTCGTAGCATTCAGGGCATTAGCGGGGTCAGTTTCTAACAGTTTGTACAACATCGACTTGCGGGAAAAACCTACCAATAGCGGACAACCAAAACACTGAAATAGTTCTAAGTGCTTCAAGACTTCGTAATTCTGTTCTAAAGTTTTAGAGAATCCAAAGCCTACATCTACTATAAAATCATTAATTCCTGCTTCTAAGGCTTTAGCTTTGCGCTCGGAAAAATAGTAGCGCATATCGCTGATGATATCCTTATAATCAGTATGTTGTTGCATTGTTTGGGGGGTACCTACAAGATGCATCGCAATATAAGGCACCTGAAATTGTGCTACTACGGGCAACATCTGCTCATCTAAGAGTCCAGCAGAAATATCATTGATTATACAAGCTCCTTCTAAGAGCGATTGGCGTGCTACTTCACTGCGAAAAGTATCTACCGAGATACGTATCTCAGGAAAATGTTGTACCAAAGAGCGCACAACAGGTACTACCCTATTAAGTTCTTCTGTTTGTGAAACTTCAGGTGCATTGGGACGGGTACTATAGCCCCCTACATCAATAAAATCAGCACCTTGAGCGAGCATTGTTTCAGCGCGTTGTAAGAGTGTTTTTTCGGTTACACGACTCCCTTCGTAAAAAGAGTCGGGGGTATGATTGAGGATTCCCATCACTCTGGGGGTATCCATAGAGAGCAATTCTCCTTTACAATTGATGGTCATAAATATTAGGTGTCAGGTGTTAGGTTTCAGGGTTCAGGTTTCAGGGGGTTAGCAGTCAGCCATATTTACGGCGACGGCTAAACCACCTTCGGAGGTTTCTTTATATTTAGAATTCATATCTTTGGCAGTTTGCCACATTGTATTTATCACCTTATCCAAAGGAACTTTGGCATTCTTAGGGTCGGTTTCGATAGCCAATTCGGCAGCGTTAATTGCTTTGATTGCCCCCATTGCATTGCGCTCAATACAAGGGATTTGCACCAATCCGCCGATAGGGTCGCAAGTAAGCCCCAAGTGGTGTTCCATTGCTATTTCGGCAGCGATGAGCACCTGCTCAGGAGAACCGCCCAAGAGTTCACAGAGCGCGCCTGCCGCCATTGCTGATGACACCCCTATTTCAGCTTGACAACCACCCATAGCCGCCGATATGGTTGCCCCTTTTTTGAAGAGACTGCCTATCTCGCCTGCCACCAAGAGAAATTGCTGAATGTGCTCCTCGGTAGCCTGTTGGTTTTCAATAGTTACATAGTAGAGCAACACCGCTGGAATTACTCCTGCACTTCCGTTAGTAGGTGCGGTAACCACACGCCCTAACGAAGCATTCACTTCATTGACTGCCAGTGAAAAACAACTCACCCATTTGAGGATTTCGCGGAACTTGATATTCGTTTTCTTGATAGAATTCAGCCAATTTTCAGGACTATCATAAGTAACTACCCCGATGAGGTTCTTGTGGATATCATAAGCGCGACGGCGCACGTGCAAGCCGCCAGGGAGTACCCCCTCGGTATGGCAACCTATATAAGTGCATTCCAGCATTGTATGCCATATACGTATCAACTCGCTATGAATTTGTTCCTCTGTGCGCAAGGATTTTTCGTTTTCATAAACTATTTCGGATATTTTCTTACCCTCTTGGTGGCAATAGTTGATGAGTTCTTCAGCCTTATCAATAGGAAAAGGAAAGTTGCGCCGAGTATCTTTTTTAGTTGCTACTTGTTCTCCTTCCTTCACAATAAAACCACCTCCTACAGAATAAAAAGTAGACGTATAACTAAACCCCTCGCCTTCAGCTGAGAAAGTAAGCCCATTAGCGTGAAAAGGCAAGAAATTCCTATTAAAAACGATATTTTCTTTAGGGTTGAAGTTGATAATCTGTTCGTTACCCAAACAGAGTTTTTGATTGTTAGTAATAGCTGTAATGATTACGTCTAAGCTCTCAATAGGCACATACTCAGGGTCGGCACCACTGAGACCGAGCATTACCGCTAAATCAGTAGCGTGCCCCTTACCTGTAAGGGAGAGGGAACCATATAAATCTACATGCACTTTAGTTGTACAAGTTAAGAGACACTTCTCTCTCAATTCTTTAAGAAAAGCCTCGGCAGCACGCCAAGGACCTAAAGTATGAGAACTAGAAGGGCCTACCCCTATTTTAAGCATATCGAATACACTTATTCGTTCCATTTGAAATTACTATAAAAGTTTTAAGACTGCAAAAATAGAAAACAATCAGTTAATTAGCAAAATTTTATTTTAGTAAAAAGTAAGAGATAAATAATAAAACAATTTTTAGATTATTATTTGTTAATTGTTAATAGTTTTATACTTTTGTGCTTTCAAACGAAAATTCTCAAAAGGATATGATCACAGACAAAGAATTAGAAGCCCTAATGCGTAAAGTTGATGGAGCTGTAGATAAACAATATAATTTCATCAAAGAGATGAAAGACATTAAAAACTATCTTTGGGAACTGAAAGCTACAATGCAGGAAAATACTATAGAAGAGAATGTTACTCCTCTAGTTGTAGAGCCTATCATAGCTCCTTCTATTCCTGAGGCAATTGAGGAAGAAAAAGTTACATCTCCTGCAACAGTAGAAATTGCGGAAGGCGTAGTGGAAAATCCTATTATTAATCCTCAAATAGTAGAAGAAGTAACAGCCGAAGAAACTGCTGCTATTGCACCTCAACCCGTAGAAGCTAACCAACCTTACCATAGCAGAAAACCTAATTTTGAAAAACCTGTAGATGATTGGTACAAACCTAAAAAATCTATTAATTGGGAACGCTTCATAGGTGAAAACTTATTCAGCAAAATAGGGATAGGCATTATCATTATTGGGGTATTTATAGGAGTAAAATACTCTATAGAACACAACTTGATCAGCCCTGCAATGCGATTGGTATTGGGCTACTTAGTAGGGGCAGGACTCTTTGTAGCAGGAGCAATGCTCAAAAAGAAATACGAAAGCTTCAGTGCAGTGCTTGTGAGTGGAGCGATGACGATTTTCTACTTTGTTACTTTTATAGGCTATTCGGTATTTGAGTTTTTCCCACAGTCACTTACCTTTATACTAATGTTCCTCTTCACTGCCTTTACGGTAGCCGCCTCACTGAATTACAACAAAGTAGTGATTGCACTGATAGGCTTGGTAGGCAGTTATGCTGTACCATTCTTACTGAGCGATAATTCAGGACGCGTATCTATTTTGTTTGCTTATACAGCTATCATCAACATAGGAGTACTCATCATTTCTTTCTACAAACAGTGGCGTTCACTCTATTTATCAGCTTTTGCCTTTACTTGGTTAATGTTGCTATCATTGTGGGCTAACAATTACGAGTACGATGATTTTGCACCTTATTTCACTTTCAATTTAGTTACTTTCCTCACTTTTTATATAGCTTTTATCTTCCAGAAAATACATCAAGAAAAAGAGTTAAAAGGTTTAGATGTAGTACTATTTCTATTTAATAGTTTGCTTTTCTTTAGTATGGGAGTGTGGTATATTCACGACTATTCTATAGGTAATAGCACTGCTATAGCGGCATTCACTTTGGGAAATGCCCTATTGCACTTTGGGGTAGCCTATTATTTCCACATTAAAAAATTCCCTTCACAAGCTCTAAAATACTTGATATTAGTATTGGCATTGTCCTATGCTACTTTAGTGATACCTATCCAATTCAAAGGTTCTTGGATTACAGTGTTCTGGAGTGCCGAAGCTGCTTTGCTCTTCTGGTTTGGTCGCCGCAAAAACTTGTTGGTATACGAGCGGATTTCGTATGCTGTAATGCTATTGGCAACTTTCAGTTTAATAATTGATTGGACAAAAGCAGACTACAGTTTATATTATACAAATTTGAATGAGTTTAGTAATATCGTTCCGTTTGGTAATGCGATGTTCATCAATGCATTGTTATATAGTGCTGCTTTTGGTTTTATGGCATATACACACCGTTTGACTCAACTTGCTAACAAGGAAATCTATAAGCTCCTTACCATCATACTAAATATTTTGTGTGTAGGGTCTCTCTATTTTATATTCTTTAGAGAAATAGATATTTTGTGCGATGTAAGAGCTCTCCAGCAAACACCTAATCTTACAGATAATTATGGTGCTTGGGAAGCGTTAGATAATTTTAAAAACGTATGGAAAATAGTTTATAGTTTGCTTTTTTTTGTTGTTTACACCTTATTAAATATAAAATTGTTCAAATCTAAATTATTGGGTGAAATACAGTTTGGCATCAGCATTTTGCTCGCATTCATTTTTATGACCTTAGGACTATACACTTTCAGTGAATTGAGAGAAAGTTACCTCGATAATCCTCAGTTATCACTTTGGTTCTTGAATGTGAGATATGTAGGAATTGTAGTTTTTGCTATATTCTGTTATACATCCTATTTATTGAGTCGTTTTCTCAATTTGAAAGAAGAAATGCAAAAAAGTTTAGAATTTGTTCTACACCTTATTATTTTATGGGTTGCCAGCAGCGAGCTCTTGCACTGGACAGAACTTTACCGTTCGGCTTCTAACTACAAATTAGGACTTACCATCTTATGGGGCTCTTACGCACTTCTTTTGGTTGTTTTAGGTATTTTCAAACGTAAGAAACATCTGCGTATTTCAGGTATTGTACTCATCGGGTTCAGTATATTAAAATTATTCTTGTACGATACCACCCATTTAGATGCTTTGAGAAAAACTATTGTATTTGTAATTCTCGGTTTCTTAGTGCTTGTAGCATCATTTTTTTATAACAAATACACTAACAAGATTGAAGAAACAGATAAATCTGAAAACGATAACACTACGGACAATAACGCAACAATTTGATATTCAAAAACGTAAAAAAGTAAGTTTTAGACGTTCCGAAATTTTATGAAAAGTTTAAGAGAAAAAAAATATTCCATATTTAAGAAACTTTGTACCTTTGCGCGATAATAACCGAAAATAAAATCTTGGAATGATTAATGATTACAGAGAAATTGAACTTACCGTAGAACGCCCTACTCCAATAGACAGAGAAGTAGTTTGGAACAAATCACAAGTGGTGATTAGTGAAGCTGATGTTTATGGTCGTATTACTAATGTGAATGATGTGTTTAGCAATGTTTGTGGCTATTCACCAGAGGAGATGATAGGACAACCTCACAGCATCATTCGCCACCCTGATATGCCTAAACTAATTTTCAAATTGCTTTGGGATAACCTTAAAGCTGGTAATAACTTTATTGGGGTTATCAAAAACTTGGCTAAGAGCGGTGAATACTATTGGGTAATTACCGATTTTGAAATGCGCCGCGACGCAATGGGTAATATCACTCACTATATCGCTCGCCGTAAGTCAGTACCTAAAGCTGTGATTGAAAACTATGTAGCACCTCTTTACCAAACCTTATTGAAACTTGAAAAAGTAGGTGGTATGGAACTCAGCGCTCGTTTCTTCAAAAACTATTTGGCTAAACAAGGTAAAGACTATATTGATTTTATCATTGATGTAATGAATGAAAACCGTGAAAACGTAGCCTTTGAGGAAATTCCTGTATCATCAGTAGATACTAGCACTGTAGTATCTGATGATATTGTAACAATGAACGAAGCTCAGAACGAAAAACGTAAAAGTTTCTTCAGTCTCCTATTTAGTTAGGAGAAAATTATTACTGGAGAACTTATTAAATTAACAATAAAAAGAAATAATATGTCAGATTTTCAAAATCCAGTACCTACTATCGAGCGCCCTACCCCTATAGACCATGAAGTAGATTGGGATAAAAGCAAAGTTCTCATCAGTGAAACTGATCCTGCAGGAACTATTACCAATGTAAACGATGTCTTCTGCTCGGTAGCACATTATTCTGCCAGCGAACTCATTGGGCAACCGCATAATGTTATTCGTCACCCCGATATGCCTAAATTGATTTTCAAACTCCTTTGGGATAACTTGAAAGCAGGTAACAACTTTGTAGGGGTTATCAAGAACTTAGCAAAAACAGGTGAATACTATTGGGTAGTAACTGATTTTGAAATGCGTCGCGACGAAACAGGTAAGATTACACACTATATTGGTAGACGTAAATCTGTGCCAGAATCGGCTATTACCAATTATGTAGCTCCTTTCTATGATTCACTCTTAAAAATGGAGAGAATAGGTGGGGTAGAACTCAGCAGTCGTTTCTTCAAAAACTACTTGGCTAAACAAGGCAAAGATTATATCGACTTTGTAATCGACATTATGTCGGAAGGACAACAACAAAGCTTTAGTTCAGAAACTGTTTCTGCAGTAGATAATACACCAGTAGCAGCACCTGTGTCTGACGATATGCTACACGTAGATGATTCGATGAATGAAAAACGTAAAAACTTCTTTGAACGTTTGTTTTCTTAGTAATAAATTTTAATTGATTATATAAAGGAATAGAGCATCGCTCTGTTCCTTTTTTTGCGGTATAACATTTGTTACTTCTATATTGCTAATTGAAAAATATTTTATACTTTTGCCCCAACTAATTAATTCAATAACGAAAATGAATTTAACAGCCTATCATTTTGTGTCGCTGTTCCGCAATAATGTACAGCAATACCCACAAAAAGATGCCTTGATGGGAAGAAATAAAGCTTCTCAATGGCAAGGTATTACGTGGGAAACTTTAGGCAATACCACTACCCTTCTTTCTAAAGCCTTACTTTCATTGGGAGTACAACCCCAAGAAACTGTAGGGATTCTCTCTCAAAACACTCCTCAATGGTCGCTTGCCGACCTCGCTTGCTTGCAAATACGCGCTATTACGGTGCCTATATACACTACAAACACAGCCGAACAAGCTCTTTACGTGATGAATCACGCTGAAGTGAAAGTACTATTTGTAGGCGATGAAAAACAATACCAAAAAGTACTTCAAGTTGCTAATCAATGTCCATCATTACAAATGATTATAGTATGCGACAACGAAGTTGCTCTTACCGAAAAACAATATTCCATTCATTGGAACGACTTTTTAGCACTCGGCAGTAGCTCTCAGTACGATGTTGAGTTTGAAAAACGCCTTAAAGAACGCAACTTAGATGATCTTTTTACGATTATCTACACATCGGGTACTACTGGTGAACCCAAAGGAGTAATGCTTTCCTACGAGAACTTAGCTTTCCAAATGATAGGACATTCCGAGCGCCTATCAACTGTGGATAACACCGATATTTCTTTAGCTTTCTTACCCTTATCACACGTTTTTGAACGCGCTTGGACGTTTTTCTGTCTCTATAAAGCCGTTACTGTATACTATTTAGACGATACTAATTTAGTGCGCGAAGCCCTTGCCCAAGTGCGTCCTACTTTGATGTGTGCTGTACCTCGTTTCTACGAAAAGATTTTTGCAACAGTGCACGACAAAGCCGATACTTCTTCTTTTGTAAAGCGCAAACTCTTCCGTTTGGCTATCGCTACGGGCAAACGTGTATTAGCACTGCGCGAACAAGGTAAAAAACCTTCGTTAGTACTGCAAAAAGCCTACAATCTTTTTGATAAGTTAGTATACAAAAAACTAAAAGAAGCCCTTGGTGGTCGCATTAAGTTTATGCCTTGTGGAGGTGCGAATCTCGAACCTAGTATAGGTAGGTTTTTCCAATCAATTGGTATTAATTTAAAATTGGGTTATGGAATGACCGAAACTGTCGCTACCATTTCTTGCTGGGGTGACAATCGTATCAACCCTCAATCGGTAGGGGAGGTAATGCCTAACGTACAAGTACGTATAGGTGAAGATAACGAAATATTGGTAAAAGGAGGAATGGTGATGAAGGGTTACTATAAAAACCCTGAAGAAACAGCCAAAGTATTTACCCCAGATGGCTTTTTGCGTACTGGTGATGCTGGTAAGTTAGACGGTAACAATAGTCTCTTTATTACTGAGCGCATCAAAGAATTGATGAAAACTTCTAATGGCAAATACATTGCTCCGCAAATGATTGAAGGTAAAGTAGGCAAATATAACCTTATTGAACAGATAGCTGTAATTGCCGATGGCAAAAAGTTTGTTTCAGCACTTATTGTACCTAATTTCGAGATGTTGTCACAAGCCTTAAAAGACCTCAACATTAAGTATAAAAACACAGCAGATTTGATTAAACACAGTCAGGTGATAGAATATATAGGCAAGCAATTGCAAAAATTCCAAAAAGACTTACCTGACTACGAACAAATTAAGAAATTCACACTACTTCCTTCAGCTTTTACGATTGAACGCAACGAAATTACTCCTTCATTAAAGTTGAGAAGAAAGGTGATTTACGCTAATTACAGTCGTGAAATAGAGGCGATGTACAAATAAATTAACTAATTAGCCAATTTGCCAATTAGGAGCTACCTCAATAGAGATAGGTTCCTTTTTAACGGGATGTAAAAAGCGGAGCCTATGAGCGTGAAGACAGATACCGCCATCGGGATTTGAGCGTTTAGCTCCATATTTCAAATCACCTTTGATATGCAACCCAATGGCAGCCAATTGTGCTCTTATTTGGTGATGTCGCCCTGTGATAAGGTCGATTTCTAATAAGTAATAACGATCATAAGTTTTTAATAGTTTGTAGTGCAGTACAGCTTTCTTGCTATGCTGCACTTCTTTTTGATGCGCTACCGATTTATTTTGCTTTTCATTGCGCACTAACCAATGGGTAAGCGTACCTTCTTCAGCTGGAGGGGCAGCATCTACCAAAGCCCAATAAGTTTTTTGTACTTCTTCCTTATTAGCAAACATCGCATTGAGACGTGCCAGCGCTTTAGAAGTTTTAGCAAATAGCACCACCCCCGTAGTAGGGCGGTCTAATCGATGAACTACCCCGAGGAACACCTCCCCAGGTTTGTTGTATTTCTTCTTAAGATAAGCCTTAACAATATCGCTTAGGGGTATATCACCCGTCTTGTCGCCCTGAACTATGTCGCCCACTCGCTTGTTTACGGCGATAACGTGATTGTCTTCGTAAAGCACGTCTACGTTTTCGGCGTTTGTGATAAGTTTCATAATGTCGTTTATTAGTGAAGTAGAGAAAACGTATTCCATCGTAAAAAAGTCCGATGAGAAGTATGATTACTGAAATCAGCAGTGTATATATAGAAAGCCCGCGTTCAATATAAAAATAACCCGCACTAAATCCGCCTAAAAAGAAAAAGGCAATGATGAAAAGTCGCAAGCGAATAGTGTTTTTCAGTTGCGCGTGTTGATTCTCATAGTGATTGCGATTTAAATAAAGCCTTTGAGCGAGTTCAATACCCAAATCGGTAAAAAGCCCTGTAAGGTGAGTGGTGCGCACTACTGAGTTGGAGATTTTGGTTACAAAAGAATTCTGCAACCCCATCGCAAAGAGCAAGATACAAGCCGTTACATCTGTAGGAATTGCTTCAGGGAAAAAGAAGTGCAACCCCATTACCAATAGCAAGGCAAAACACTCTAATAGTGTAGGTTTTAGATATTTATTTTGGGTACGGTGATAATTAGCATTTTCAATGAGCAGTCCCGAAGTAAAAGAGCCCAACAAAAAAGCAAAAATATACAGAAAGTAAATCAATCCTTTCCAAAATTCGGCTACCGATACATCATAAATAAAATAAGCAAAGTGTCCCGTAACGTTTGTAGTGAGTTTGCCCACAAACAAAAAGCCCGTAACGTTCACCATTCCTGCAACGAATGAGAGCACTACGGCTATTTGTAAATTGTGTTTAGCGGTACGCTTTTTACCTTGATGGCGGAACATTAGTACTGTTCTTTTTCATTAGGAAAATCAACGTTCTTCACATCTTCAATATAATGAGACACTGCCTTGGTAATCACCTCTTGCAAGTTAGCGTATTTACGCAAGAAACGAGGCTGAAATTCATTGTTCATTCCAAGCATATCCTGCATTACAAGCACTTGCCCATCTACCGCACTACCTGCACCAATCCCAATGATAGGCACGCGCACACTTTTAGCTACTTCTTCTGCTAATTTAGCAGGTATTTTTTCTAATACAATAGCAAAACAGCCCAATTGTTCGAGCAATTTTGCATCTTCTTTGAGCTTTTGCGCTTCAGCTTCTTCTTTAGCACGCAAAGCAAAAGAACCAAACTGATGAATTGATTGCGGCGTAAGCCCCAAGTGTCCCATTACAGGAATACCTGCATTCACAATGCGTCTGATACTTTCGGCTTCTTCCTTGCCTCCCTCCAATTTGATAGCGTGAGCCCCACTTTCCTTCATTATACGAGTAGCCGAACGCAATGCCTTTTTAGGGTCGGATTGATACGTTCCAAAAGGCAAATCTACCACTACCAAAGCACGAGTAACCCCTCTTATTACAGATGAAGCGTGATAAATCATCTGATCTAAGGTGATAGGCAAGGTCGTTTCGTGTCCTGCCATTACATTACTGGCTGAGTCACCTACCAAAAGTACATCGATACCAGCGGAATCTAATAATTTTGCAAAAGTATAATCGTAGGCGGTAAGCATCGAAATCTTTTCACCATTAGCTTTCATCTCTACTACCGATTTGGTAGTTACGCGTTTGTATTCTTTTCTAACTGCTGACATTTCTTTTTGTAGTTTAAAAATCGCGGCAAAGATATAAATAATTAACAAATTAGCCAATTTGTTGATTAGCAAATTTCAATCCGTCTCTTAACGAAAAAACTTTTCTCTCATTCTTCTAAAAAATAATTGCTACCTTTGCAGTATTATTCATAGAAACATCCATTCTCCTTCAACAGAAAATATGCTGCAGGAGATATTCATATATTCTATGAAGATAGAAAAATAAAATGTTAAAAGTCATAAAGTAATTTTATTATGTGATATGGTAACAATAGAACAAATAAAGAATTACAAAATATGCAATATAATAGAAGTAACTTTAGATGGAATACTTTTAGAATTGCATTTAAACCTCAAACATTTAGACAGTAAAAAATCTATTAGTATCTCAGCTTCTGAAGAGGGAGAAATATTGCTTTTTTCAATAGCGAGTTATTGGAAAGATAAGAACAATATTAAATATGAAGCATATACTATACAAAGAATAGGTAGTAATTCCTCTTTATCAAAATTAATAGGAGATAAAATTACAAATATTGAGTTTGGCATAGGAAAAACTCTTTATACAGAAGAGCTAGTAATCTATTACATTATGTTACAAACAAATGATAGTAAATGTCTATTCTTTAATAATGGTGATGAATGCGCCTATTCATTAGATAAAATTAGTGAAATTTTAGCGGATGATATTTACAATTATAAATGGAAAGACACTCCCCCTTATTCTAAGATTTGAAAAAAGAATTACTACTTTTGCATCACGAACATTATATTTTATAGCGCTATGTATAGATTTGGAGAACCTAAAAATTTAGATACAATTACTGCCAAAGATGTAATTGATAACAAATTATGGGTATGGGTTTGGGAAGCAAACCTCGAAGAAAAATACCCCGAAGATTACCAAGTACCTGTATTGGGAATTGACAATTTAGAAAACGAATTTACGGAGCCCATCATTACTTTCTACATAAAAGGTCATAACGATTTGATAGCTTCAGCAAGTTATGATTTTTCTAAAGATTGTTTGTATGCCATTAGTATATGCTATGAAAATGAATGGTTCCTATTAAATAATTGCCCTTTTCTTGAAGAACCTATTGAACTGAGTGCTGCTATAAAGATTAAAAATCAAGAAAACCGAAGTTTTATCTGTCAGTCAAAATCAGAAGATATCGCATATCCTAAGTAAATAAATGAATATCAACACTAAAGAATCTATAGAAGAAATGACTACTGCCTTATTGCGTATGGCAGATGATATTTGTTATAACAAAATTTCTCGCAAGGTCGTTTATTTTACAAGACTGATTAAGGAAAAACAAAAAAGAGAAGGTTTTGAAGAGGCTGACAGAAATACTTTTCAACTTTATAAAAAAGGAAAATTCCTTACTGCTGAACAATTGGTAACCGAAATTAAAAAGCATCAGAAATATCTCAATGTGGTAGATCTTAATTTGTATTTTTCCTCTGCTGAAAAGACAGTAGTTTTAGCTTGCTTAGTATTTACTGAGAAAAAAAATTGGTTTAGACACAAACTTTCAGAAAATCTCATCTTTCATTGTGCCATAAGAATATCTCCAAGCTATAGTACAAATGAAGAAAAGGAAAAAATGGATGCCAATTGGCACTTAGATAAATTTTTCACCAAAATGACAAAAGAAGAAATAAAATTTCTAGCGGTAGTATTTAGGCAAATATACCTCTCAATACAAAGGGTTAATGACGCAGAAAAAGAAGCGTACTTTTCTTTTTTTGAAAAAAGAATGAAATATTACCTATATGCTCAACGTTTATTGAAGAAAAAGACACTTCAAAAAGAAATTAAATTGAGATACATTGCTATGTACGAAACGCTTAACAAATTTATCCTTTTTGTAAAAGAAAAGCCATACCCCACTTATGAGTTAAGGTATGAAATTTTTAAGTTTACTGCTAATATATACAGCTATTTAGAATCAAAACTCTTTTTTAGCAATCGGAAAAAATATGCTTATGTAGAACATTACAATCAAAACGATTTACACGGACAAACTTTTGATACGATTGAAGAAGTGCTTGACAAATTAGGCTGTCACAACATCATAACCGATATTCACAACACTACAATATGATACCCCCTGAAAAAAACAGACGAGCTATAAAAGCTATACACAATTTGATGATTCGTTTAAAAATAAATATCGTTCAAGAATTACCTCATAGAGAACTTTATAACCTTATAGATGAATTAGAATATCTACCTATTTTGCTATTAAACAAGGAAGATAGGACGCAAGAATTTGAAGAGTATTTGAAAAAAATTTGTTCACAATTCCAATGTATGCGCATTTGGGAACAATATCAAAACGAAGAAGAGCCTTATTATTAATCAACACTCTACAATATAAATATTTGAAATGTTTCTATTTTTCGACCTTTCGTATACGCCTCTCTTAGAACTCCATTTGCCCACTGCCTATATAGGTGAAACGCAAAACGGATTCCTTTCTTTCTACAAAAAAGCAACTCCTCAAGTACTCCAAAGTTTAACCAATTGGCAATTATCATCTGCCGAAAAAGAGGCTTTGGCGTTAGTAAACAATCTGCAAACCAATATTCTTTACAATAAATACGCTAAAAAAGGAGAGACTTTTGAAAAACTATTCCAAAATCCTGCCACCAAAAAGTATATCCAAGAGCAAATAGAGGAACAAACTCACAAATTGTTCTCACTTATTGCTGAAAACGAACTATTTTTAACCATCAACTATTCTCCTAAGGACGATATTTCCAAAAAAAGGCGCTTTATAACTAAAGAAATACTCGAACCTCTATTAGTTTTCGAGAAAAAAGAAGAGGGTATTGCCTACCGCTTGTATATAGAAGAAAACGGACAAAAACACTTGCCTCATCAGTGCCAAATTGAACTGCTCAACAACACTCACACGTGGATTACTCTAAACCAAAAAGTGGTGCGTATCGCTCACATCAAAGCGTCTCACTTGAGACCTTTCCTCAACAAAGAGGAGACTTTTATTCCTGAAAGAAATCTACAAGAATATTTTGACAAATTTCTTCAAAAAATTCTGCGTAATGCCCAAGTAGAAGCTATTAGCTTTGAAATTATCGAAAAAACAAATCTAAAAAACACTGAAATAGAACTTATCAACGATTTTTTTGCCAATCAGTACAAAATTGTACTTCATTTTGATTACGACGGCTACACTTTTAAAAGCAATCTAAAAAAAAGTGTACATTCTCAACTAAAAATTGACGAAAACAACCGTATTACTATCTACAAATACAAGAGAAATACCGAGGAAGAAACTCAAATGAAGCAACACCTCACCGATATAGACTTCAGTGAGGAAAGCGGTATTTTTTCACTACAAAACACCGACTCTTTTGCAGCTTATTTTCACTTGTTACACCACCAGCAAAGGCTTAGTGAACAAGGATTTACCTTTCGCCCGTTTTTGGTAGACGGAAAAGAGGTGAATATGAGTACTTCAGAGCTTATTTATAGCAATACCAGCACCCAAAACGACTGGTTTGACCTTTCTATTGAGGTAAAACAAGGTGAAAACAGCTTCCATTTTAAGGATTTAATCAGTAATATCAAGGAAAATAATCCTATTTACACACTTCCTAACGGAAAAATCTTTATTATTCCGCAAGAATGGTTTAGTAAATTCAGCAGTATAGCCAAACACAGCAAGCAACAAGGCGGAAAACTGCAATTAGCAAAGAATAATTATGCTCTTTTAGAGGCTATTCCTGAACTCAAACCGCAAAATATCGTCGAAAAGGTAACCTATACCCCCTCCCCTAACCTACGCGCAACTTTGCGACCCTACCAAGTGGAAGGCGTAGAATGGCTTTTGCAGCACTATCACAACGGGGTAGGTGCTTGTTTAGCCGATGATATGGGATTGGGTAAAACCTTGCAAACCATAGCTTTATTAGTTGCCATTCACGATACTCTCCCTTTAAAAGAAAACAACTTCACCGATCTTTTTTCAGCTACCGAGCCTCAAAAAGAAGCTCTAAAAGTATTAGTAATATTGCCCTCGTCTTTGCTCTTCAATTGGTACGACGAGACCAAACGTTTTGCCCCTCATTTCAAATGCACCCAATACATAGGCAGTAGCAGTGAACGCAAAACAAAAGTACGCCGGCTTACCAATTACGATGTGGTATTCACCTCCTACCCCATTGTGGAACGCGACGGCAAAGAACTCGAAAAACTCGAATTTAGGTATATCATTTTAGATGAGAGTCAGCGTATTAAAAACAAGAATTCCAAGACTTTTAAAGCAATCAATGCCTTAAAAGCTGAGCATCGCATCGCTCTCAGTGGTACGCCTATAGAGAACGCTCTCAGCGATTTATGGGCGCAAATGCAGTTTATCAATCCCAATCAATTAGGGAGTTATCCTTTCTTCTACAAACATTACGAGGTAGAAATCAGCAAGAAAAAGAATCCACAAGCCTTAGAAGAACTCAAAACTTTGGTAGGCAAGCACATTTTGCGCCGTACTAAAGAACAAGTACTCAGCGATTTACCCGATATAGAAGAACAACTCGCCTACTGCCCGATGAGTGAAGCCCAAGCCCAATGGTACGAGAGAGAAAAATCTAAAGTGCGCAACCAGCTATTGGAAGCCTCAGAACCTATCAGCGAGTTCAATGCCCTGCAAATGCTCACCAAATTGCGACAGATAAGCAACCACCCTGTATTGGCTGATGCCGAAAGCACTATCCCTTCAGGCAAGTATCAAGAGGTAATTAGCTATATGGAAACTCTCTACACTGCACAGCACAAAGCTCTTATATTCAGTAGTTTTGTAAAACATTTAGAACTCTTTGAAGCGTGGTGCAAAACCCATAAAATAAAGTACAGCAAACTCACGGGAGCTACCGCTACTCACGAACGAAAAAGCCAAGTAGAAGCTTTTCAAAACCAAGAAGATGTGAGTTTCTTTTTCATCTCACTCAAAGCTGGTGAAGTAGGGCTCAACCTCACCAAAGCCTCGTATGTATTGCTATTAGACCCCTGGTGGAATCCATTTTCTGAACGCCAAGCCATTGCACGCGCCCACCGCATAGGACAAGAAAACAAAGTGAACGTCATCCGATTTGTAAGCAAGGATAGTATAGAAGAAAAAATCATCAAACTACAAGAAAACAAAACTGAACTATTTGAAAATGTAATAGATGAAAATCATATCGTTAGAGATATTATCTCCCAAATGGATAGCCTATTGGAATAATTTTTGTAATTTGTTCATTGTTAATTCTCAATATTTTTTTACCTTTGCGCATTATGAAGATTAAACTATTTCAATTACAGAAGAATAAACGTTTCAACTATACCCCTCGTTACTACGAAGGAAAGGAACAAGGCAACGCTTTTGAAATGGGGTCACGTATCCGCAGAGACCGCGAAACAGTAACCAACCATTTCACTGAAGAATGGCGCGCTATCCGCAATGAGAGTAGAAACAAAAAAAATGCAGGAGTAAATAAAACCTTTTGGATTATACTAGCTATACTCATACTCATTACGCTCTATTTCCTTGATTTCGACCTATCTATATTCAAACGTAACTGATGAAAAAAACAATACTGATAAGTTTAATAGTCGTACTTGTAGTAGCAGGTATAGGCTATTTCCTCAAACAACGCCAAGAAGAGCAACAAGCTGCCCAAAAAGTATATACTGAAGTAAAAAAAGGCTTACTGATGATTTTAGAAAAGTACAACAAAGGTGTTGAAAAAGTAGAATTCCTCCAGCAATATGAGGAAGCAAAACACAAAATTATAAAAAGAGAACATAAATAACAATCTTATGAAAATAAAAAACCTATTTGTTTTATCTGTAGCCTTAGTATCAATGAACATAAGTGCCCAAACTGCTTTCGAGAGTTTGGAAGCCAATAAAAATATCACTACGGTAGTGGTATCCCAAAAAATGTTTCAGATGCTCTCTAAAATAGATAGTAAAGACGCTGACGCTAAAGAATTTATGGAAGTAGCCAACAAACTCAAAGGAATGAAAATCTTCACTACCGAGAATACTACAGCGGCTGCTCAAATGAAAACTGAAGCCTTAGCCTATGTAAAAACCGCAGCATTATCAGAATTAATGCGTGTGAAAGACAAAGCTCAAAACGTAAAATTCTACACTAAAGGAGGAAAAGATGCGAATAATGTAGCTGAACTCCTAATGTTAGTAGAACCTACAGAAAACTCTAAACAAACTGTTGTTCTATCACTTACAGGTGATATTAACCTAAACAAGATAGGCGTATTAACCAAAAATATGAACCTCCCTCAAGAGGTGAAAGATTTAAAGTAGCACAAAATGGGAAGATATGAATTAAAATTACCCTCAATGGGCGAAAGTGTAGCTGAAGCTACTATCACCAATTGGCTTAAAGAAGTAGGCGACCCTATTGAAGCCGAAGAAACTATTGCAGAAGTAGCTACCGATAAGGTAGACACCGAAGTGCCTTGTGATGTATCGGGCATCGTAACCAAAATTCTCTTCAAAGTAGATGAAGTAGTGAAAGTAGGCGAAGTAATGGCTATCATAGAAACCGATGGCAAAACCGATAACAAAACCAATGAACCCTTGGCTAAAGCCGAAACTCCTCAACAATCGGCTGAGAGCTTAATGCAGAACATTACTGAAATCAAAGAAACGATTGCTGCCCCTATTGATTTTAGCAGTAGCGAACGCTTTTATTCCCCTTTGGTGAAAAACATCGCTAAGAAAGAAGGTATCAGCCTTGATGAACTAAACCACATACAAGGCACTGGCATGAACAACCGCGTTACTAAGGACGATATTTTAAACTATTTAACTTATAGAAATCAAAAAACTATTACAAACTCCTCTCCTACCCTTACAACACCTACCTCTTCTTTTGTACAAGGAGACGAGCGTATAGAGATGAGCCGTATGGGCAAACTCATCGCTGAACATATGACGATGAGCAAACAAACCTCAGCACACGTACAAAGCTTTACCGAAGTAGATGTTACTCGTATATGGCAATGGCGCAATAAAGTAAAGAAAGCCTTTGAGGCACATGAAGGCGAAAAATTTACCTTTACTCCTATCTTTATGGAAGCTGTAGCTAAAGCCTTGGTAGATTTCCCTATGATGAATATTTCGGTAGAGGGCAATACAATTATTAAGAAAAAACACATCAATATAGGTATGGCAACAGCTCTACCCGATGGCAACCTCATTGTACCGGTAATCAAAAATGCTGATGCTCTCAACTTGCGCGGAATGGCAAAAATTGTAAATGATCTCGCTGTACGCGCACGTGCAGGTCAGCTTAAACCTGATGAAGTAAAAGACGGCACTTATACAGTTACTAATATAGGTTCTTTTGGCAATGTTTTTGGCACTCCTATTATCAATCAGCCACAAGTAGGTATTTTGGCTATAGGAGCTATTCGCAAAGTACCTTCTGTAATAGAAACCCCTGAAGGTGATGTGATAGGTATCCGTTACAAAATGATGCTCTCTCATAGTTACGACCACCGTGTAGTGAATGGAGCCTTAGGAGGAATGTTTGTACAACGTGTTGCCGAATATCTCGAAAAATGGGATATAAATAGAAGTCTTTAACATTTTAAACTATAACAGTAAAAAAATCTGAAAGTTCATAATGAACTTTCAGATTTTTTCTTTTTAAGGATATTAAATTTTTAGTCTACATTATCATGTAAGAAAGAATTATTACGTCTTATCTGCATTTCTCCAGCACTATCTTTACCTACTGTTGTACGAGACTGACCTGCGTTACCAAAATTATGATTATAGGTTTTTAGGTTAGATGAACGCTTGTTAAGCACATCTGAGATGGGAGCATCTATAGGACTAAGTTTTTGTTCATCATCAAACATGCTTGTTTGTACCCCTACAAAAGTGTTTGAATTATAAGATTGGGGAGTTTCATTACCTTTATCACCTACAAACTCAGGTTGACTTTTTTCTACTACAGGTTGATGAGCGTATTTTTCTTCAAACTCAACATCTCTCACATACATATCAAACATTTCTTCCTCTTTTATAGGAGATTTTGTTGTATAAGAAAACTCATAAGGTTCATCTTTCAAGGTATGAATGATAGGGGCATCAGGAGCTTTAATTTGTGGTTGTTGTTGAACTATAGTTTGTGAGTGAAAACTATCATTAAACTGAGCGGGAGCTGTTTTATCGACAATAACGAATGCGTCATCAGTTGTTACGACCTCACAATCTGTCCAGATATTGAACAAATCAGAAAGAGAGAGTTCTTTTTTTATTTCTGGAACTGCGGGAGTAGGGTAAACTGTATCATCAGGGGTGATAGAAGTTTTTACTACAGTTCCTTTTTGTTCAGTTAAATCACGAACAATAGTTTGGTTTTCTTCGAGTACATGAATTACGCGTCGGGGCTCAGCGTTTACTATTTCTTGTTGTTGTTCGGCATCAAAACCAGTAGCAATCACGATTACTGAGATTGCTTCACCTAAACTTTCGTCTACGCCTATACCATAGATAAGGTCGGCCATATCATCTCCAGCTTTTTCTTGGATAAAGTTGCTAATTTCGTTTACTTCTTTTTGGGTAGCTTTTCTATCTCCGTAAGTAATAAGGAGTAATGCATTTTTAGCTCCTAAAATTTTATTATCGTTGAGTAGAGGAGAGTTTAGCGCACCTGCTACAGCATTGAGGGCTCGGTTATCGCCTTCAGCTATAGCTGATCCCATAATAGCGGTACCTCCATTTTCTAATACAGTGCGAGCGTCACGTAAGTCGATATTTACGAGGTAGTGTTTACTAATTACCTCGGCCATACCTTTAGCTCCTTTTAGGAGGATTTCATTGGCTTTACCATATCCTTCTTCTACGGTAAGGTCGTCGTAAATTTCGCTTATTTTATTATTATTGATTACTAGGAGAGAATCTACGCAGTCGCGTAGTTTTTTTATTCCTGCCTGTGCTTGTCGGCTTCTTTTTAGGCCTTCATAGTTGAAAGGGGTAGTAACGATAGCAACAGTAAGAATTCCCATATCTTTGGCTTGTTTAGCGATTACTGGTACAGCACCAGTACCAGTACCACCTCCCATACCTGCAGTAATGAAAACCATTTGGGTATTTCCTTCTAGGGCTCGTTTGATATCTTCAATACTTTCAAGGGCAGCTTGTTCTCCAATTTCAGGGTTAGCGCCTGCGCCTAATCCTTCGGTAAGGGTAACTCCCAACTGAATACGATTAGAGATAGGGCTATACTCAAGAGCTTGAGCATCGGTATTACACACTACATAATCTACGCCTTTTATGCCTTCGTTATACATAAAATTCACGGCGTTACATCCTCCACCTCCTACACCAATAACCTTGATATAGTTACTATTGTTTTTAGGAAAGTTAAATTGATAGTTCTCTTCCATATCTAAATCATAATTATTTGTTTTATACTTTACTCGTCGTCTGTTTCTCCTATATATTTAGAGAGAAATTTATTAAGTTTTGCCAAAAAATTTTCGCTAGCTTTAGTTTTTCCCTCCTCATTATCATCTATAGGCTGTAGTTCTTCTTGATCGGTAGTAGTAATAGGATCTACTATAGTAATATTTTGATCTACAGGGGCTATTGTTTTTTCTTGGGATAGGGTATTTTCTGTATTTTTTGGGATTCCTACTTCTTGGGCTTTAAGTTCTTCTAATCGTTTTTTGAATTGTTCTTGAGCTTCATTTTCGATAGCGCTCATCACTAATCCAATAGCTGTGGCATAGATAGGGGAAGTTAGTCTATTATCAGAATTACTTGCTAAGTGTTCATCAGGGTAACCTATGCGGGTATCCATTCCGGTGATATATTCGACTAACTGTACAATGTGTTTGAGCTGGCTACCGCCACCAGTAAGCACGATGCCTGAAATAAGTTTCTTTTTAGGTTCTTCGTGTCCATAACTTTTAATTACGTTGAACACCAAGTTTATAATTTCGCTTACGCGAGCGTGGATAATTTTAGAGAGGTTTTTAAGGGATATTTCACGAGGTTCTTTACCTCTAATTCCTGGTATAGAAACGATTTCGTTATCTCGGTTTTCGCCAGGCCAAGCAGATCCATATTGTACTTTGAGCATTTCGGCTTGTCGTGCTAATATTCCACAGCCTTCTTTGATATCTTCGGTAATAACATTTCCGCCTAAGGGCACCACTGCTGTATGGCGAATTATACCATCTTTAAAGATAGCTACATCAGTAGTACCACCTCCTATATCTACTAAGACTACTCCTGCTTCTTTTTCTTCATCACTAAGTACGGCACTTGCTGAAGCAATAGGTTCTAAGGTAAGGGCTTTAGGTTTCAAATGAGCCATCATTACAGAGCGTGAAATAGCCCCTATAGCACTACCTTGTCCTATTACTAAATGGAAAGCAGCGTCTAAACGAGAGCCCATCATACCAATAGGTTCTTTCACATCATTGTTGTCTACTTTATAGTCTTGAGGTAAAGCGTGAATAATTTCTTGTCCTGGAGATAATGAGATAGAATTAACTCGTTCTTTCAAACGTTCTAAGTCTTCAAAATCTATAAGTTTATTAGGATCTTCACGTAGAAGGTAGTCGGAATGGGAGCTACTGATGATATTTTGTCCTGCAATACCAGCTACTACATTTTCAATTTCTAAACCAGTTTTCTCTTTTGCGTCTTGGACAGCATCCATTATGGATCGAGAAGTTTGGGCGATATTTGTTACTACCCCCTTGTTTATTCCTTCACTTTTTGCTTG
Organism: uncultured Capnocytophaga sp.; assembly: GCF_937936315.1. Taxonomy (GTDB): domain Bacteria; phylum Bacteroidota; class Bacteroidia; order Flavobacteriales; family Flavobacteriaceae; genus Capnocytophaga. The sequence continues at coordinate 95,159 of NZ_CALGWU010000025.1, forward strand.
CCCATATCCTAAAATCTGAATTTTACCATATTCGTTTTTAACCCCTACCATAGCTACAATCTTGGTAGTGCCGATATCCAAACCTATGTAATAGTTCTTATACTTCATTTTTTCACATAAAACAATCTCACTTTTTTATAAGATTGATATTTTTTGTTTGTTTTATTATTATATATCTTAAAGAATTTGTTTATCCAAAACTATAGTCTTGCAGGTAGCAAAGATAAACAAAAAAAGCAATTAATTTAGTAGTTTTTTATCAATAAGTTATCAACAATCTTACAAACAACTGACAATCAACAATAAAAATATTTAAAAAAAACTGTTAATAACTTTTTATTCTCTATTTCGAGAGTCGTTTGCGGGCTTTTTCCAAATCTTCGGGGGTATCAATACCTATAGTAGGGATATTAGTAAGCGCTAAACGTATTTTAAAACCATTTTCTAAATAGCGGAGTTGTTCTAATTTTTCAGTTTCTTCTAACAAAGAAGGGGGCAACTGAGTAAACTGTTGCAAAGCATCTTTACGATAGGCATATATACCGATATGTTTATAATAAGGAACGGCTATATTTGGGTCTCTAGGGAAAGGGATTACGCTTCTTGAGAAGTAAAGAGCTTCATTAAATTTATTTACTACCACTTTCACATTGTTAGGGTTAGCAATATCTTCGGGGTTAGTAATGCATTCCATCAAACTAGCTACTGCTATATTTTGCTGAGAATCATTAGCAAAAATATCTATTATTTTTTGTAGGTTCTCTACATCGGTAAAAGGCTCATCTCCTTGTACATTTACGATGATATCAACCTCTAAATCCTTCGATGCTTCAGCTAAACGATCGCTACCACTATTGTGCTCTTTCTGGCTGCGAATTACCTTACCTCCTACCTCGTGAATAGCTTTTTCGATGCGGTCGTCATCAGTTACGACATATACTTGGTCAAACAAGTTTGTATCAGCTACACGCTGATAAGTATGTACAATCACGGGTTTGCCACAGAGGTCTTGCATCAGTTTGGCAGGGAAACGAGTTGCTCCATAACGGGCAGGTATCATTGCAATTATTTTCATATTTCTATCTTGATAATAAGTATATTACTATAATTTGCAAAAGTATATTTAGTGGGAGTACCCAAGCTAAAAATTTAGCTTTGCGACGCATCTCTATGCTGTTTTGTATATATTGTTTTACACGTGCTACCAATCTATCACTGCGCTTCTCATAGGTATCAAGCAGAGGAGTACGATAAATTTCGGCTACGAAACCTACTACGGGTACTTGAGAGAGTAATAGCCACAATACTTTTTGAAATACTGGAGGTATTTTAGGGATAAATGTATTAAAAACTCCCTTTACTTGATCTACAGTTACTATTTTTTCAGTGCTTTTTTCGGCTTTATCTACAATAGCAGCGCACATTTTACGAATAAAAGGTTCAAACTGATTGAACACGTACAGTACATAATCTAATTGTAACAAAGAAGCCATACGTTTTACAGCCAAAAATACAAAGAGGGCTCCTATAAGTAAGATAATAGCTAAATAAACTAATTGTATATATTCAAACTTAGCTGAAAAAGCGAGTATACAGCCCCCTATTATAAGAAACAAAAAATTCAATAGGAATAGTACTACTATACTTCCTGAAGATTTCATTCCAGAGGTTACCCCTAAAAGGGTCATTTCTTTGAGTTTTTCAAAATAGGTAGTAGCCCCTTGTAGTTTTTTAAGACCAGGAGTAAGTTCAAAAGTAGTGTCGATGTTTTTGATATTATCGTTCATTGTGTTATGTTTTAAAAATGGTATAAAAGGGACTATCTTCCTTGTGAGTTAGACAGTCCCTTTTATTAATACATTCATTTTTGAGTTGCTTATTCTGCCACTTGGGGTTTCATTTGGAAATCCTCCATAAACTTAGTGGTATAGTTACCAGCTAAGTAATCGGGGTCGTCCATTAGTTGCAAGTGGAATGGAATAGTGGTTTTCACACCTTCTACCACAAACTCATCTAAGGCGCGTTTCATTTTGGCAATCGCTTCCTCACGGGTTTGTGCTGTAGTGATAAGCTTGGCTATCATTGAATCGTAGTTAGGTGGAATTACGTAACCACTATACACATGGGTATCGAGGCGCACTCCGTGACCTCCTGGTGCGTGCAAGGTAGTAATCTTACCTGGTGATGGACGGAAATCGTTATAAGGGTCTTCGGCATTGATACGGCACTCAATAGCGTGCAACTTAGGCGTATAGTTCTTGCCTGAAATAGGCACACCTGCCGCTACTAATATTTGTTCGCGAATAAGGTCGTAATCAATTACTTGTTCGGTAATAGGGTGCTCTACTTGTATACGAGTGTTCATCTCCATAAAGTAGAAATTACGGTCTTTATCTACCAAGAATTCTACTGTTCCTGCTCCTTCGTATTTAATGAACTCAGCAGCTTTTACAGCAGCTTCCCCCATACGTTTGCGAAGATCATCGGTCATAAATGGCGATGGCGTTTCTTCAGTAAGTTTTTGGTGACGGCGCTGGATAGAGCAATCGCGTTCAGAAAGGTGGCAAGCCTTACCATATTGGTCGCCCACGATTTGAATTTCGATATGGCGAGGGTCTACGATAAGTTTTTCCATATACATAGCATCGTTACCAAAGGCAGCTCCTGCTTCTTGCATTGCGCTATTGAGGGCTTTTTCGAGGTCTTCCTCTTTCCATACATCGCGCATACCGCGACCACCTCCACCGGCAGTAGCTTTTAGCATCACAGGATAACCGATTTCTGCGGCTATTTTTTTAGCGTGTTCTAATGATTCTACAAGTCCGTCGGAACCAGGTACCGTAGGCACCCCAGCAGCTTTCATAGTAGCTTTGGCAGATGCTTTATCCCCCATTTTTTCAATCATTTCGGGTGATGCACCTATAAATTTAATGCCGTGTTCTGCACAAATCTTAGAGAATTTAGCATTTTCCGAAAGGAAGCCATAACCAGGGTGTATGGCATCGGCATTAGTAATTTCGGCAGCGGCAATAATATTAGGTATTTTTAAGTATGAATCTTTGCTTGGTGGAGGGCCTATACACACGGCTTCATCGGCGAAGCGTACGTGCAAGCTATCGGCATCGGCAGTAGAATACACGGCTACCGATTTGATACCCATTTCGCGACACGTACGTATGACGCGCAAGGCAATTTCTCCACGGTTGGCAATTAATATTTTTTTAAACATAGTTGTTTGGTTTAGGATGGATCCACTAAATACAAAGGTTGGTCAAACTCTACAGGAGAAGAGTCATCAACCAATATTTTAACAATCTTACCAGAAACTTCTGATTCTATTTCGTTGAAGAGTTTCATTGCCTCGATAATGCAAATCACGCTACCTTTTGATATGGTAGATCCTACTTCTACGAATAAAGGTTTGTCTGGACCGGGACGACGATAAAAAGTACCAATCATCGGCGATTTGATAGTAATATATTTGCTATCGTCATCGGCAGGTGTTGCAGGTTTGCTATCGGCAGGTTCAGCTGCAGGGAACTGTTGTACAGGTATTGACTGTTGCAAAGGCAACTGAGGTAGTTGTTGTGCTATAGGCAATTGTTGTACAAACACTTGCTCTTTGCCACTTTCATCAGGGTTTGTTTTAATGGTAATTTTCACATCTTCCATTTCCAATTTCACTTCGCTTGCCCCTGACTTGGCAACAAACTTAATTAAATTTTGAATGTCTCTTAAATCCATACGTATATTGTATTTTTCTCTATGGTTGTTCTTTATTTGTGATAAAGGGCTCCATCATAAGCCCATTTGAGGTAAACAGCTCCCCAAGTGAATCCACCTCCAAAGGCAGCTAATACTATATTATCGCCTTTTTTGAGTTGTTTTTCGTAATCATTAAGGGCTAAGATGATGGTTGCTGAAGTAGTATTGCCATACTTGTGGATATTGAGCATTACTTTTTCGGCAGGTAAGCCCATACGATCGGCAGTGGCATCAATAATGCGTTTGTTAGCTTGGTGAGGGGTGAGCCATTGTACATCGTTTGAAGTTAAGCCATTGCGTTTGATGAGTTCTTCGGCTATATCGGCCATTCCAGTAACGGCGTATTTGAAGACGGTTTTACCATCTTGGAAGACAAAATGCTCTTTGTTAGCTACTGTTTCGGCAGTAGTAGGGCAAAGTGATCCTCCTGCTTTTATATATAGGTAATTACGTCCTATACCATCACTTCTCAACAATTCGTCTTGCACACCTAAACCTTCATAGTTAGGTTCAAAGAGTGCAGCTCCTCCACCATCGCCAAAGATGATGCAGGTAGCGCGGTCGGTATAATCGATGATAGATGACATTTTATCGGCACCTACCAAGAGAACTTTTTTATAACGACCTGACTCTATGTATTTAGCAGCTACCGAAACGCCGAACAAGAAACTTGAGCAAGCTGCTTGCAAATCGAATGAAAAAGCATTTACAGCACCTATTTGTGAAGCTACATAAGGAGCTGTTAGAGCTACAGGCATATCGGGGGTAGCAGTTGCTAAAATAACTAAATCTATTTCTTTAGGGTCGAGACCTTTTTTGCGAATTAGGTCTTTAGCGGCTTCAATTCCTAAAAATGAAGAACCTTTATTAGGGTCTTTGAGTATGCGTCTTTCTTTGATGCCTGTACGGGTGTAAATCCACTCGTCGTTAGTATCTACCATTTTTTCTAACATTTCATTGGTTAGAACATCTTCAGGTACATAACCTCCGACAGCTGTAATGGCAGCGGTTATTTTCTCCATTGTATTAAATTTTGGGCAAAAGTACATAATTATTTTTATTTAACAGCAAAAAGGAGTAGATTTTTTATTCAAAGTTCATTATTTTGCATTGAAGATAGAAAGGTGTTTTTCCATTTCTTTGAGGTCAGAAACACTCTCTTCTTCGGTTTCTACCAATACTTTCATCAGTTTGACTGCTTTTTGCTGAATAGACAAAGCCGTAACTTTATCACCTTGAGTATAAAGCAAACAAGCCAGAGTATCAAGCATAAAAGGGTTCTCTGGGACTAAGTCTGCTGCTATTTTTGCCCATTCCATAGCTTGGGTTACTTTAGAAACATCGGTATTTTCTTCTTCAAAAACTTTCCACGCTATATTATTGGCTACTAAAGCAAATTGATATTTGTAACGTTTCCAATCGCTATTCTCTTTTTGCTGTTCAAAACGCTTGTCTAAGGCAGCAAGCACACTTCCGCCTCCCTCAGATTTTAGTGTATTGAAATAGGTAGCAAAGAAAGCTGTAAGTTCATTAGGAGTGAACTTTTTATAGAAATCTACTAAGTGATTAAGAGAGAGCAATTGTTGTTTTTCAGCTGCTAAAAGCGTGCGTTGCAAATCTTTAAAAGGCACAACTTTATTGGTTGCTAAATCTTTAATCGTGCGATAGAGGGAGGTAGTGTATACATCTATTTTTTCATCTTTTACAGCAGAGTAATTTTCTACCAAATAGCAAATTGCTTTATAATCGGTAAGGGTTAATGGATTGGGAGTGTTGAATATTTTATGTGAGAGAGAAACTGCTCCAAAGTTGCGCGCCAACAAACTGTAATAAGATTGATTTAGAGGTTTCTTTTCGTTGTAGTGAGCTACTAAACGCTCCCACTGAGTAGCGAGTTGTGCAGGGGTAAGTTGCAAATGGTAGATGCGTTCAGGTTGTAAACCTAAAAAGTAATCCGTTTGATCTTCTTCATCCGTTTCGGCAACTTTAGGGAGCAAATAGTACAAATTCACTTTGTAATTAACTTGAAACACTTCATTCATCACTTGTAGCACTTCGGCGATGGGTGCTTGTGGATTGGTGAGTGTTTTATCCACTTTGCGTGCTAAAACTATAGCCTGATACACCTCGGCATCCATAGCATTATTGAAATATTCAGCCTCAGGGTCTATCGGTTGTGAATAGACAATAGTTTCGTTCTCACCTACTACTATCAGCTGGGGAGTTGTGGTAGAGAATCCGTGTTTTTTCAGCCATTTATGGTCTTTACGACTCGCTATATAATAAACATAAGGCAGAGTGATTTGAGGCGTTTCTTCGCTATCATCATCCTCTTCCCAATCTTTGCTATATTTATCGGTGAGATAATTCACTAATTTCTCATTCCAACCCTCAGTAGCCGTGAGTATCACCAAGAGTTGTTGTTCTTTTTTAGCTTTCTGTAAGGCTTCTTTTAGAGTCTTTTCCGGAGTAATTGTTAATTCGGCAGAGGCTTTGTGAAGTTGCTGTTGCCAATTAGGCAAAGGGTTGATACTCACTAAAGGAAACTGAGGAGAGGTGGCTTTATTTTTCTTCTTAAATAGGGCTATGGAATCTATATGTTCATCGGCGACTATCAAACTTTGGGTAGGAGCATCATATACAAAATTAACCTCTTCTAACATATTGTGAGGATGAGATAGATAATTTATTTTCAGTGCATTGGTTTGTTTTCCTATAGCAAACTTTTCTACTTTCACTTTAGCATTGCTCTGATGTTCCGTAAACTGTTGTATATATTCAGCCATTTGGGTGTCTACCAAATAGAGATATTCGGTGCGAGGAATAGTTACTCGTAAGGCTTCAGAATATTTTACTGGGTGTAAAGCAGTTAGAGCAGTATAGGTCACTTCACCTTTAGCATTTTCATAACCCACATAGATATAGTTTTCCAATTCATTAGCTATATAAAATGTAAGTTCTAATTGGGATGATTTTCCCTCTTCTTTATGAAGTGCAAATGAAGGGTTAGGTGCCGATGTGAAGGTAATTTTATCACCTTCAATGGAATAATTTCCTGAGAAGAGCGTAAGATTATAGGTATTGTCGCTATTGAGATGCAACTCACCTGCATTCTGTAAACTAAATTTGTAAACTCCTTGTATATCTTTGTTTTGTGCCAAAACACTCAAAGAGCAGAACAGTAATGGAAGTATATATTTCATAATTTGGTGCAAGCCACACGGGCTTGTTTTTATCAATTTACTAATTTTTTTCTTTTAACATTGGTACGAATTGAAAAGTACCATAATCAGTTTTGTGAAATTCTTTTTCTGAAATGCGTTCGTAGAGTGTCATTGTTTGAGTATCATTGCCTATAGGAATTACCAATCGACCTCCAATGGCTAATTGTGAGAGGAGCGCATTGGGCACATAAGGTGCTCCCGCAGTTACTAAAATACGATCGAAGGGTGCATCGTTAGGCAAACCTTTGTAACCATCGCCAAAATACATACGCACTGGTTTATTGATGAGCTTAGGCAACAGCATTTGGGCTTGCTTGAAGAGTTTTTGTTGGCGCTCAATTGTGTAGAGTTTTACATTTAAATACAAGAGCACACTAGACTGATAACCACTACCTGTACCTATTTCTAATACTTTTTGATGTGGAGCTACTTGTAGTAATTCGGTTTGGAAAGCTACAGTATAGGGTTGAGAGATGGTTTGGTCTTCACCTATTGGGAAGGCTTTATCTTGATAGGCGTGATCTTCAAAACTGCTATCCATAAACAAATGGCGAGGGATAGCGCGAATAGCAGCTAACACTCGTTCATCTTTAATTCCTTTTTCTTTGAGTAAATCAGCTAATTGATTGCGTAATCCTTGATGTTTTAATGTATCTTTAAGCGGTAGCATAGTCTTATTTTGGGCACAAAATTCTATCTTTTTTTGAAGAAAAAAAACATTTTTGTTATTTTTTAGTAAAAAAAATGGTTTTATTAAAAAAACTTTCTACTTTTGTAGCGAAAAAAACTAAATTAGCAAGAGATGAAACGTTTCAACAAACTGCACTTCATCACGTTTTTTCTTCTGGCTACTGCTTGTAGAGTGAGTGAAAACTCATCAGAAACCTCTCAAGTAGTGAATATAGAAGGCAAGTATGAAGTAAAACTACCTAACTCTCTTACTAACCAAAATAACCTCTACGAGCAAGCATCTCTACAATACGGAGATCGTAAAACTGATTTCTTTGTAGCAGTTATTGACGAAAACCGAGAGGAACTTAACGATGTACTTTATGAGGTTTTAAAAGATTCCCTAAAAATTCGTAGCAAAAAAGGTTTTGCTAAAAAGTTTAAGCTCAAAAATTATTTTGAGATTTGCAAGAAAGGTTGGGCTGATGCTAATATGATGCGCCCTACTGCCAAGCAAATCACCGAGACCACCATTAACAAGTATCCTGCTATTGTAGTAGAAACTACAGAAGAAGTGAATGGTATGGGAGTGTTTTATGTGGTAGCAATTATCCAAACAAAGAAAACGTACTACCAAATTTTCACATGGACATTAGCTAACAAGAAGGAAAAGCACTACAAGCAAATGAAGGAAATTATCAATTCTTTTAAAGAATTATAAGTGTAAGAGGGGGCGTTTTGCAAAACGCCCCTATTCTTTTCTTGGAGGGCGTTTGCTATCTATATTAGGGCGATAGTATTTACCATCTATTTTTACTTCGTTGTCACGCTGTGGGTAACCAAAGAAAGCATCTATTTTTCGTACTTCAGTAACTTGAGCATCATACTCATTACCTTCTTTATCTACAAATAATATAGTATCACCGTCATAAACTAAAATGTAATTGCTCCATAAAGTTAATTTCTCTATATCTGTATAGCAAGCAGGTATAAATCTACTTTCATCTTCTTTGCCTTTATAATATTTGAAATATCCTTTTTTATCGCCTAAGTACAAGTTGAAGTTAGAGCCTGATCTATCAATTACATCATAAATAATGGGCAAGACTGTGTTTCCTTGCTCATCTAAAAAGCCCCAATGCTTATCTTTTTGCACTAAAAATAATTTAGGAGTAGTGTAATTCTCTTTTTCTAACACCTTATATTCAATAGGAATCACAATTTTTCCGTCATTATCAATCGTTCCCCATAGTGAATCCTTTTTTACTCTGGCGACTCCTTTATCAAAAATATCAATGTGATCATAACTAGCAGGGACGATGATTTTCCCTTGACGTTTAAGTCCAAATTTACCATTTTCTATATAAGGAATAGCTATTTGAATATCTTCTTCATTTTTATATGTATTGAGCGATGAATATCCTGCTCCACCTGCACAAAAGAAGAACAGACAGCCCCCACTACTACTATAAGTATCCACACGCATATCGTTTTCAATATTAGGATATATCAACACCTTGTAAACTGAGGAATAGAAATATACAGGAAAGAAAGGCAGCAATCTACGCGATACAAACTTCCAGCCGTCTTTTTTAAGTTTTCCTTTGATACTTTTAGTTTCTGTAAGTACTTTTCCTTCTTTAAAAATCTCATAATTCACGTGGAGCGAATCACCCTTAAACTGCAGTTTGAAACGCATTGGAATCCCCTCTTTATCTAAATAACTATAAGGCAAAAAGGTGAAACAATTGCCTTTACTACCATTTGTTTCATAAGAATAAGCGTAATAAGTGCGATTGTTTAGCGCGGACATATCCATCTTAGAGCTACTACAAGCTACTATTAAGAGAAAGGGAATAAGGCAAAAGAGTTTTTTCATTTTTCTTGAATATTTATAGGTTTTTCAGATCGCATTGCGGGACGTTTAGTCTCTAAGTTAGGTTTATAAAAACTATTATCAATCTTTACTATGCATTCCTTTCCCAACTTTTCCCCCATAAAAGTTTCCCACTTGCTTAGATGAACTATTTGCAAATCATATTCATTACCTTTGTGATCTATGAAAAGAGGTGTTAGTCCATCGTATACTAATATATGATCTGAATTAAGAGTGCGCATTTCTATTTTGCTATATACAGCGGGAATAAATAAATAAGGCATTTGAGATGGGGAATTAGTATTGTAAGTAAAATACCCTACTTTATTACCTATCCCTAAAATGTAACTTCTCTCATTAGATTGTTTTTCTATATAACTATAAATAAGAGGCAATATAGGTACTCCTGAAGGTTCTAAAAATCCGTATCGCCTTTCTTTTTGTGCTATAAACAAAGGGTGACTATCTACTGATTTGTCATACTGCAAAGCATCGTATTCTAAAGGAATGATCATCTGACCATTTTTATCAATGGTACCCCATTTCCCTTCTCGTTCTACAATAAAAAAACCATCAGTATAGGCACTGATATAATCATATTGAGGAGGTATAAGCAACTTTCCTCCCTTGTTGATACCATATTTACCATTTTCAAAAAAAGGAATCATCAGCTCTTCATCATTGATACGCTTGTAAATATGCTTTAATTTATAGGAATAACCAGATCCTAATACAGCTAATACAGCTCCCTCTCTATCTATATAAGTATCTACTCTCAAATTCCCTTCTTCAGTAGGGCGCAAACGCAGTCGGTGAATATAAATTCTCATATAAATAGGAAAATAAGGCACTATTTCACGAGCGGCATAATAGCGCCAAAAACGCCTTTTTTGTTTGCCTTTAAAACCTCTTACTATAGGAATAGTTGAGCCATTAGCAATTGAGTAGTAAGTTACAAACAAAGAATCTTTTTTAAAATGCAACCGAAAACTATTCACTACTGCCTTTTGCTGTTGGTATTCCAAAGGTACAAAAGGAAATTTGCGTTCATTATCTTCTTCCTTTTCTTTAGAAAAAGCATAAAAAGACACATCATTTAGCACAGTCATATCTACTGTTTTACAAGCGATAAATAAAAAACATAATATAAGGGGAAGAAATGTTTTCATCGTGAAAAATGAAGAGTGAAAAGGGAATAGGGAATAGAGGATAGTGAAAAAGTAATAAACTTTGCCAAAGGTGCGAGCCACACGGGCAGGAAAACTTTGGCAAAGTTGGATATTATAAAGAGTTATACTTTCTTTACTATAAAGTAGTTTTTCTTTCCGCGTTGTAATAGGATAAATTTACCATCTACAAGGTCTTTTTCAGCTATTTGGTAGTCTTCACCTACTTTTTCTTTGTTCACTGAAATAGAATTTTCTTTCAAGGCACGACGTGCTTCGGAATTAGAACTAATAAAGCCTGTTTTTGCTGAAAGAATGGCAATCATATCAAGTCCGCTAACAATATCGGCTGCACTTACTTCGGCTTGAGGTACACCATCAAACACCTCTAAGAAAGTTTTTTCGTCTAAAGTACGCAAATCGGCAGAGGTAGAGTTACCAAAGAGGATTTGTGATGCTTTTTTAGCTTTCTCAAGTTCTTCACGTCCGTGTACTAATATGGTGAGTTCTTCAGCTAATTTGTTTTGCAATACACGCAAGTGAGGCGCCTCGGCGTGTTGCGCGATGAGACTGTTGATTTCTTCTTTGCTGAGCATTGTAAAGATTTTGATATAACGCTCAGCATCAGCATCGGAGATATTAATCCAATATTGGTAGAACTTGTAAGGCGAAGTTTTCTCGGGGTCAAGCCACACGTTACCGCCTTCACTTTTACCAAATTTAGTACCATCGGCTTTGGTAATCAGTGGACAAGTGAGGGCATACGCCTTTCCTCCTGCAATGCGACGAATGAGCTCGGTACCAGTGGTGATATTCCCCCATTGGTCTGACCCACCCATTTGTAAAGTGAGATTTTTCTCTTGATAGAGATGCAAAAAGTCATAACCTTGCAAGAGTTGGTATGAGAACTCAGTGAACGACATCCCATCAGTATTTTCATTAGGGTCGAAGCGTTTTTTTACTGAATCCTTAGCCATCATATAGTTTACGGTGATGTGCTTACCGATATCGCGAATGAATGAAAGGAATGAGAACTCTTTCATCCAATCGTAGTTATTCACGAGTTCAGCACGATTAGGTGCAGTGCTTTCAAAATCGAGAAATTTTGCTAATTGTTTTTTGATACCTGCTATATTGTGTGCTAATACTTCTTCGGTGAGCAAATTGCGTTCTACCGATTTACCTGAAGGGTCACCTATCATACCTGTTGCACCTCCTACGAGTGCATAAGGTTTATGACCGCAATTTTGGAAATGGCGCAACATCATCACGCCCACTAAATGACCGATGTGCAGCGAGTCGGCAGTAGGGTCGATTCCCACATAAGCTGCGCGTAAACCTTCCATAAGGTGTTGTTCGGTTTCTGGCATAATATCCTGAATCATACCACGCCAACGCAATTCTTCTATAAAATTCTTCATTAGTTTTATTCGTTTATGATCTATAATTTGGGCAAAGGTACGAATTAATTGAGAATTAACAAGTAAAATTACTTAGACCTCCCTACATAGCTTGTTATCACAGACTTTTACTCGAAGGAACATAAGCTACAAAAGTGAATATTTATTTAATAAAATTACCTTAACAAAGAATTTAGGTTTAAAGAAAGTTTGCTAAACTCCCTACCAATATTAAGTCACACACAACTAATTGCACACATAAAAAAATATTAACATTTATTTAAAACTTAAAAACTTTTCTTTTTCTATGAGTATTCAGCTTTTTTGTTAAAAAATATTTAAAACACCTCTTTGAAAAACCTTTATTTTTTCGATTTTGCACGTTTTTATATGAAAAACTATTTTTTTATCAAAATTCTTTTTCGATTGATTGATAAGTATTTGCAAAAACAGAAATGTTAAAATTAAAGATTATTAATAAATTTATTAGTTAAAATTTGGCAGTTCATTAAGAACTTTCTACCTTTGTCAAAAATAATTTTTTAGTAAATGAAAGTAAAAGAATTAATGTTGCTATTCGTTTTGTTGCTATTCTGCACTGCTGTAATAGCACAAACGAGAGTATCTGTTACAGGTTCTGTTACAGGTAACGATGGACTCCCCCTTCCTGGGGTGAGTGTAGTTGTCAAAGGGACAACACGTGGTGTTTCAACCGATTTTGATGGGAAGTACGAAATTCAAGTCGCCCCTAACGAAGTGCTTGAATTCAGTTCTATGGGATACGCTTCTCAACTTAGAAAGATTGAAGCAAAAAAAGGAACGTTTACTTTAAACATCGTTCTTAAAGAAGAAGCGCAACAACTTGGCGAAGTAGTAGTTACTGCGTTAGGTATCAAGCGTGAACAAAAAGCTTTAAGTTACAATGTACAACAAGTAAATGCAGAAGAACTTACCAAGGTTAAAGATGCCAACTTCATCAACTCACTCACTGGTAAAGTAGCTGGGGTAACAATTAACCGCAGTTCTTCTGGTGTGGGTGGAGCTACCAAAGTGGTAATGCGTGGTGCTAAATCTATTGAAAAAAGCAATAACGCACTCTATGTAGTAGATGGTGTGCCTATGCTTTCTACTACTTCAACTCAAGGTAGTGGTAGATTTAATTCACAAGGAACTACTGAAAGTATTGCCGATATCAACCCCGATGATATTGAAAGTATGACCGTACTTACAGGGGCTTCGGCTGCCGCACTCTATGGTTCAGCTGCTGCCAATGGAGCTATCCTTATCACCACTAAAAAAGGTAAAGAAGGTAAAATGAACATTCAGCTATCCTCAAACACAGAACTTGGTAATCCGTTTATCTTACCTGAATTCCAAAACACCTATGGTAGTGATGGTAAAGTAACTTCTTGGGGAGCTAAATTAGCTGACGATGTAAGCCGTTATGACGTAAAGGACTTCTTCAAACCAGCTATTACCCTTACCAATTCGGTAGCACTCTCTGGAGGTACTGAAAAAAATCAAACTTATTTCTCGGCAGCCTCTACCAATGCCGAAGGATTGGTTCCTAACAACCAGTACAACCGCTACAACTTTACAGTACGCAACACTACCCACTTGCTTAATGACCGCTTGCGTATTGATGCTTCAGCAAGTTACATCCTCCAAAACCACCTTAATATGATCAACCAAGGAGAATATATGAACCCATTGGTAAGTGCTTATTTGATGCCTCGTGGCTATGGTTTACAACGTGCTCGCCAATTTGAACGTTATAACCCTACCACTCATATTTACGAACAAGTATGGGGTGATTTAACTGCTGGTTCTGATGGAACTTTCAATGGTAGCTATGCAGGTGATTATAGTTTACAAAATCCTTATTGGGTAGCTTATCGTAACTTGCGCGAAAGTAAACGCGAACGCAACATGCTCTCCCTTGGCGTTACATTCGACCTTAAAAAATGGAGCCCTGTTGAAAAATGGGATATTTCAGGACGTGTACGCACCGATAACACTAACTTTACTAGCTCCGACAAACGTTATGCTTCTACTTTGTCACTATTAGACATGAGTAAAACAGGTTATTTTGGCATTGCTCGTGGTTATGAAAAACAAACTTACCTTGATGTACTTACTAACCTCAACAAAAATTTTGAATGGGAAGGCATAGGTCGTTTCTCTTTAGTAGCTAACATTGGGGCTTCTTTGCAAGACACCCGTTATGACGAATTAGGCTATAAAGGTCCTTTACGCAAAGATGGTATTCCTAACGTATTCAACGCTTTTAATATCGACCAAGGCGCTGCCAAAACTAGACCTTACCAATCTGGTTATACCGAACAAACTCAATCTATTTTTGGTAGTTTAGAAGTAGGTTACAACAGTTGGCTTTACCTTACTCTCACCGGTCGTAACGATTGGGCTTCACAATTAGCTAACTCTCCACAATCTTCTTTCTTCTATCCTTCTGTGGGACTTTCTGGGGTACTTACCGATTTACTTTCTCCTGAAACAAAAGCTAAATGGTATAACACCTTGTCTTTTGCTAAAATGCGTGTAGCCTTTAGTTCTGTGGCATCTCCTTTTGATAGAGAACTCACTACTCCTACTTTCACTTTCAATGAAGACACTAAAGTATGGAAAGCAGTTTCATATTTCCCTATTGGTGAATTGCGCCCTGAACGTACAGATTCTTACGAAGTAGGTATTGCTACTAAATGGCTCAAAGGAAATCTAACTTTTGACGCTACCATTTATCAAACAAATACCTACAACCAAACTATCAAAGCAGAAATCTCTCCTTCTACTGGTTACGATGGCATCTATTTACAAACCGGTGACGTACGCAACCGCGGACTTGAAGTAGGATTAGGTTACGACTTGAAAATCAAAGACAAATTCAGCTGGAATAGCTATTTCACTATGAGCTACAACGAGAACAAAATCATGTCGCTCGTAGAAGATTATGTCAACCCTGTAACTGGACTACGTGAAGGTCGCAATTACTTAGAAAAAGGAGGAATTGGTGGAGCTCGCTATATCCTTAAAACAGGAGGCACCTTGGGCGATGTGTATGCTACAAACGACTTCAAACGTGATTCCGATGGCAATATACTTGTTGACAGCAATGGAAAAGTAAATGTAGCAGAGTATAGTGATCGTGACCAATATGTAAAATTAGGAACCGTATTACCTAAATACAACCTAGGATGGCGCAATGATTTCAATATTGGTAATGTAGGATTTGGAGCCATGTTCGCAGGACGTATTGGAGGTGTTGCTATCTCTATGACCCAAGCTGCCTTAGACCACTATGGCGTCTCTCAAGAATCTGCCGAGGCTCGTAATGCAGGAGGCATAAACCTCAATGGTTACAAAATACCTGCACAAGGTTACTTTGAAGAACGTGGTAAAGGACGTGTAGCTCAATACTATACTTATTCAGCTACTAACTTCCGCTTACAAGAAGCTTATATTTCTTACCACTTACCTCGTAAACTTGTGAATGATAAAGTAGATATTACCCTTTCTGTTGTGGGTAGAAACCTAGCTATGCTTTACAGCAAAGCTCCTTTCGACCCCGAAGCTGTTTCATCTACTGGTAACTACGCTCAAGGTTTAGACTACTTTATGTTGCCAAGCCTTAGAAGCTATGGCTTTAGTATCAAAGCAAACTTTTAAATAAGAAGTAAAAGAATGAAAAAATATATTATCCCTGTATTAGCGCTACTCACTGTAGGCTGTACTAAAGATTTTGAAACTTTCAACAAAAACCCTTACGGAGCTACAGATGAACAACTCAGTAGAATCCCTCAAGGAGGTAATGAACTCGTAGCATTGCAAAAATTGGTAGTCCCTCAACAAGAAAACTCTTACCAAATGTGTTTTGACCTGCCTGCTACTCCTTATTCTGGCTATGCCGCACAACCTAAATTCCAAGCCGATTATCC
This sequence comes from uncultured Capnocytophaga sp., assembly GCF_937936315.1. Taxonomy (GTDB): domain Bacteria; phylum Bacteroidota; class Bacteroidia; order Flavobacteriales; family Flavobacteriaceae; genus Capnocytophaga. Next base: position 111,212 of record NZ_CALGWU010000025.1, read on the forward strand.
TGTGTATAACCCTCGTACAGGATGGACAGACTATGTATTCGACGACACTTATACCAAGCACCTATATCCCGCTTATTTCGCCCTAAAAAGTTATTCCAAAGGCGATATGAACAAATACTATTTTGCTTGGGGAACTGTATTGCGCGCAGCTATTACTCACTGGCTTACTGACACGTATGGACCTCTACCCTACTCCCAAATGGAAGCTGGTAAAACACAAACTCCTTACGATAAACAATCGGATTTGTATAAATACATGTGTGAAGACCTAAAAACAGCTATCAACACCTTGAAAGCTGTAGACGCCTCTGATCGACAATATGCCGATTTCGACCTTGTGTACAAAGGCGATATGACCAAATGGGTGAAATACGCTAACTCTTTATTGTTGCGTATGGCAATACGTATGAGTGATGTAGATGAAACCAACGCTAAAGCTTATGCCCAATTCGCCCTTGACAATGGTGTAATTACTGAAAATGCCGATAACGCTATGTTAGAAAACAAAGATAATGCGGCTTTCAAAGTAGCTGCAAGCTGGGGTGACTCTCGTGCAGGTGCCGATATCGTAGCCTATATGAATGCCTTTTCTGACCCTCGTCGTGAAGCTTATTTCACTGAAGTTACAGGATTACCTCAAAAATATATCGGACTAAGAAACGGTGCTCCTACTATCACTGTTGTTCCTGCCCTTTTTTCATCTCCTAAAATCACAAAAGAATCTCCTATGGTGTGGATTACAGCTTCAGAAGTCGCTTTCATAAAAGCTGAAATGGCGCTCAAAGGTTGGACTTTTGTAGGCGATACTGCCGAAAACTTGTACAAAAAAGGTATTGAATTATCATTTGCACAACATAATGTTTCTTTAGGAACTTACTTGAACAATACTAATACTCGTGGTGCTTATACTGACCCTAGAGAAAGTGCTTACAACAATCCTACTTTCTCATCAGCTATTACAGTAAAATGGGATAACAGCGCCACCGATGAAGTTAAATTATCAAAGATTATCACCCAAAAATGGATTGCGATGTACCCTTACAACTCACACGAAGCATGGGCTGAATGGCGCAGAACTGGTTATCCTAACCTAATGGCCCCTGTAGAAAACCGCAGCAATGGTGTGATCACTTCGGTAACCCAAGCAAATGGTAAAGATACTGGCGGTATGCGCCGCTTACCTTTCTCTTCTAAAGAAACTACTAACAACCCTACCAACCGCAACGCTGCTGTAGGCTTCTTAGGAGGTGCTGATAATGGCGCTACCGACCTTTGGTGGGTGAAGAAATAACTTAACTTTTAAACGTTATTGCAATGAAAAAATTAATGATCATAGCCTCGTTACTCGCTATTGCTTGTAACGATATCGAACCAATAGAAATAGATGCTCCCAAACGTGAAATTAACACTCAGGCTCTTACCCAATACAAATCTAACCTGAACAATCGCCCAATCACTATGGGAATGCTCTACAATTGGGGAAAAGAAGCAGGTGCTATCCTGATGAATACCCCCGATAGCTTAGATGTGATTGTAGTGAAAAACAACTACAACTCTATAGACGAAATACTTCAAAACGATTTAAAAGGAGTACAACAAAAAAAAGCTACCAAAGTATTGCTTGGTATAGACTTTTCTGAGACTACATCTACCGATACTACCGAACTTACTAAACTAGCTACCGATGCTCTTGCAATCGCTAAAGCCAATGGATTTAACGGTGTAAGCATTGAGTTCCCTCAAGAAACTAGTGACTATTTCTCTCAAGAAGCTTTTGATGCTGTACTTTCAGCTATCGTTGCTAACAAAGGCAACTTGCTTTTTGCCGTTGAAAATATGTATGGTGAGTACGGACTAACAAGTGAGGAAAAACCAATTGACAAAGCTAACTGGGTGGTATTCCGCAAAAAAGACAATGAACTATTCAGCAGTTTCACTGATCAAGCTGAAAAGTGGACTACACTTCGCTACCTACCTTCTACTGATTTCTCCGAAGAAGGTCTTGAAGATGGTTATACCGACTCTGCTAATTTCAACCCCGATGGTAAAGATGGACGCTACCCACGCACAATAGACATTACCAATTGGAAAGCTTCTAATAGAGCTGGCGTAGCCCTCTACCACATCGAAAAAGATTACTATAACCTCTCTGGTAAAACTACTTTCAAAACCTTGAGAGCCATTATTCACAAAGTACAACAATAAAAATAGAAATAATGAAAAGAAATTTAATAATAGGTATGTTTCTCGCCCTTGCGGCTTGCGCTCCTAAAGAAGATGTAGGAGGAGGAACTAAAGCAGGAGGTCAATCGGCAGTACTGCTCCAAAAAGACGGCAATAAAACTGCCGAATTTTCCTCTCCAGTAGCTGTCTCAGCTCAGGCTAATGAAGTAGGTACTCAAAAAACAGTTGCTTACCAAGTTCAATTGTTTAAAGAAAACAATAGCAATTTATCTGCTTTTATCTCTTTAGATAATAACCAAGTAGCAAAATATAACAGCCTATATGGCACTAATTATATTGCTCTACCTGCTAAGTATATTTCATATGATAAAACCCTAAAAATCAAAGCTGGTAACATTCTATCAGACGAAGGAACTGCTAGCATAACCGTTTCAGATGAACTAAAAGACAACACTACTTATATGTTTGCCTTACGACTCACCGCGGTAAGTGGAGCTAGTGTTACCCCTAACACCCAACTGCTCATGGTAAGCTTTGAAAAAGTAAAAGGTCAAATTAAAAACACCCTAGCTGTTACTCGTGATGAATTTTTACTAATTGACAATGGTGGTTCTAATGCAAGTGATATTGGTGGCACTTTCACCTTAGAAGGACTTATCAATATACAAAAATTTAGAGGCCCTGGTGATAACGGCGACGCTGGTATTTCTACCTTTATGGGTACAGAAGGTCAAACTTTAATGCGCTTTGGAGATGCTGGTGTAGACCCCGACCACTTGCAAGCTAATGGTCAAGATATAGGCGTAAAATTTAAAACTAACCAATGGTATCACATTGCTATAGTAGTAGATGGCAGCAAAACTATCGCCTATGTAAATGGTAAAAAAGTAACTGAATATAATACTTCTGGTAGCCTTGGTTCTTTCTTTATCGGACGTAGCTACAACAGCAACCGCGGTATCGTAGCTCGTTTTAGCGAAATCCGTTTGTGGAACATAGCTCGTACCGTTACACAAATAAAAGATAACATGTACGAAGTGAAAAACACTGAAAGTGGATTGTACGCTTACTGGAAAATGAATGAAGTGAAAAACAATAAAATACCTGACGTTTCTGGCAATAACCGCGATCTTATCCTAAGAGGTCAGGCTAACAAAAATGGTAGACTAACTATCCAACTACACGAAGAAGAGAAAGGTGTAAAAATAACTGAATAATATGAAAGCAAAATACATCATAGCCAATATAATGATAGGTGCAGCATTGCTGTACGCTTGCGACAAAGACAAAATAGAGTTGCCTCAGCCCGAGAACAATACTATGAGTAGCCAAGGAAGTTCCTTGTATTACAAAACAGCTCCTCAACAAGAGGAAACTACCTTTACCGCCGATGGTTCTTATACATTTGCAATCAAAACTGGAAAAGCCGCTACCGATGCTGGAACCGTTACATTGCTCACCGGCTCTATGGAAAAAATTGTAAAAGATTACAATGTTTTTAAAGGAGCTTCAGACTATAGTTTGTTACCTGCAGCCAACTATACTTTTGAAGGCTCTTCTTACTCCAAAGGTGCTACTGAAGCTGAAGTAAAAGTTACTATCAAAGACTTTGCTTCTTTGGATTATGGTGACTACCTACTCCCTTTAAAAGTAGAAATGGCTGGTCAACAAGTATTCCATTTAGTAAAAGTGCATAAAGATGGTGATTATACCGCTCTTAGCGAAACCTCTAAAAAACCTATGCCTCCCGGAACCTATAGCTGCCCCGACCGCAAAGAACCTATGAAAATGGTAGCTTACGTAGAAACTAACGACTGGGATATCCGCAATATGGGTCAGTTCATACTCAAAGATAGTAAAAAACCTGTATTTGACATAGTAGTTCTCTTTGCTGCCAATATGAACTACGATGCTAAAAAAGGTAAACGCTATTTGTTCTTCAACGACAAATTGCAACCTATCCTCAAAGACCCCGATAAATATATCAAACCTTTGAGAGATAGAGGTATAAAAGTAATAGTAGATATCTTACCTAACCACCAAGGGGTAGGTTACTACAACTTCCAAAACTACGAAGAAGCTCTTGAATTTGCTCGCGAATGTAAACAATACGCTGATAAATATGGTTTTGATGGCTACGATATAGATGAAGAATATGCAGAATATTACAAACTTCCTCAAAAACCTACAAAAGATAATGAATCTATCTTATGGTTTATGCGAGCCATGAAGGAAGTAATGCCTGATAAACTCCTTACACTATATGACTATGGACATTATTTATCTAGTAGTGATGTTGACGATCAAGGAAAAGGAGCTAAAGATTACTTAGATTACAGCTGGGCAAACTATTGGGAAAGACATGGTTCTTACTCAGGAGTTCCCAAAGAAAAATATGGACAATATTCTATTGAAGCTAACTGGTCTACTAGTTACACAACTTATTCAGCAGATTATAACCTCCAAGGATGCTATGGATTACTTATGATATTCAACATCAATGGACGTGATATAAAAAGTGGTGATGTAACTGATGACTTAAGTGATGCTACTAGAAAATTTTATGGTGAAGAATGTATTTTCTCAGGCAAATACCATAAAGGTCCTAAAGATAGGTAATACTTAATTACTTTATAAAAGAAGAGGCTACCCTCACGTATTGGAGGGTAGCCTCTTTATTTTAAATTACTACTAATTTATTTATGCTACTACTATTTGTACCGTGTCGGCAGCAACTTGTTTGAGTAGTACGATTTTTCCCGTTTCTACTTCTTGTATAGCAGCTTGGGTGGCGTGGCGAATGGTATAAAGTATTACTTTATCGGTAACCGATACTTTAAAACGCTCTTCTAATTTTTCTAATAGTTCTGCTAAGGTATCAAACTTATTGTCTACGCATACCGAGAAACTAATAGCTGAGTTCTGTATCACACTTACCTTCATTTTGGCGTTATGCAAACTATTGAAAATATAACTTATACCTTCTTCTACTATAAACGAAAAATCACGAGAGGAGAACGAGAGCAGTATTTGGTCTTTTTTAAGAATAAAGCAAGGTACTTTAGGGGTTAGTTCAGATACATTGCACACTGCACTTCCTTCAGCTGTAGGATTCACGAATGAACGTACATAGAGAGGAATTTCTTTTTGTTGTAGGGGTTGTAAGGTTTTAGGGTGAATCACCGAAGCTCCATAGAAAGCTAATTCTATAGCCTCTTTATATGGGATTTTGTGTAAGAGTTCAGTATGTTCAAAATAACGAGGGTCGGCATTGAGTACCCCTGGCACATCTTTCCATATTGTAACACTCTCGGCATTGAGGCAATAGGCAAAAATAGCGGCGGTATAATCGGAGCCTTCACGCCCTAAGGTAGTGGTGAAAAAGTTAGCATCACTTCCCAAGAATCCTTGAGTGATGTTCAACAGCGATTTGTTGATATGAGTGCGAATATTGCTTTGTGTTTCTTCCCAATCAATAGAGGCATCACGATAGTTACTATCTGTTTTTACGAGATTACGCACATCTATCCAAGTATTTTTAATACCATTATCGTTTAAAAACTGACTGATAATAGTTGTAGAAATGAGTTCTCCAAAGCCAATAACTTGGTCGTATACAAAGCTGTGTTTTGGTGACTTATTGCGTTCTAGAAAGGAAGTGAGTTCGGCAAAAAGCCCATCGACTTTCCAGTATACAGGGTGATTTTCATCGGTAAATAACTCGCGAATGATATGATAGTGAAAATCCTTTATCACTTGAATGCTCTCTGCGAGTTTTTCTTGCTCTTTGAAATAGCTATTCACTACCACCTCTAAAGCATTGGTAGTCTTCCCCATAGCCGAAATGACAATGAGGGTATTGGTATAACCTACATTTTCTAATATTTTAGCGACATTGCGCACGCCTGCAGCATCTTTCACTGAGGCACCTCCAAATTTGAATATCTGCATTTTAATTAGGTAAGAGGTAAGAGGTAAGAGTTATGTATCTAAGACCTATTACCGAAATTGATAGGGCAAAAGTAGTGTATTTTGGTGAAAACAGAAAAGAGAAATAAGAAAAATATCAATTAGATAATTTGTTGTTATATCTATAACTAAAAATAAGCGTTGAGGAAATTCTCAACGCTTATTTTATTTGCTATGTTATATTTTATTGTCCAGCTTGTTTTTTAGCTTCTTCTTTCATTTTTTCGTTAGGAACGATTACCACATTCACACGGCGGTTTTTAGCACGTCCATCAGGAGTGTCATTACTTGCTACAGGATTTTTCTCTCCATACCATTTAGTAGTAAAGCGACTACCTGCTAAACCTTTATTTTTAAAATAGCTAGTAACGGCTTGTGCGCGGCGTTGTGAAAGACCTAAGTTATACTCATCTTTACCTACACTATCAGTGTGACCTGCTACTATCACGTTAGTATCAGGATATTCTTTAAGGATAGCAGAAAGTTTATCAAGAGTTTGTTTTGATTTTTCGTTGATGTTGAACTTATTAGTATCAAAGTATACACCTCCGTTATTTTCGTCAAAAGTAACTACAATACCATCATCTATGCGTTTTACATCAGCACCTGGGATTTCTTGTTCTATTTTTTTAGCTTGTTTATCCATTTGGTTACCAATAACGGCGCCAGCAGCACCACCCACTACAGTACCTAAGACAGCTCCTAGCTCACTATTTTGTCCGTTACCTACATTGTTTCCTAAGATAGCTCCTAATAAAGCTCCACCAGCTGCACCAATTACAGCTCCGCGTTGAGCTTTGTTTGTATTGTTGTATGCCTCACAACCTGTAAGCAATACAGCTGCAGACAAGGCTAAAACTACGAATTTCTTCATTTTTTCTTATGGTTTTAATTATTTTACAAAGTTCATTGAGATAACAAAAGGTTTGCCATCTACTCTTACGGTTTGTTCCCATACCATTGCATTTTCTGATAGGCTTGCTAAGTGCAAACGAATACCTGCATTGGTTTCTGATTTGTATTTTTCATTTGTAGGTTTCAACAAGAAATCGTAATATCCTGTAGATTTATCGATTTGTTGTACTACGAAAATAAAATTTCTCTGTCCTGTAGAACAACCACCAGCATTAATAGTATAGTATCCACGGTTGTTATTGGGTACAAATTTCCAAGTACTACCTTCAAAACATTCTTTTGAAGTATCGTTCAATAAGGTAACATCAAACTTACCTTTTTCACTATAGGTAATAGACTGTAGAGTCCATTCTCCTTTGATAGTTTTGTTGGCTACGTTTGTTTCTTTAGGTTTAGAGGTCATTGAGTTAGAACTCTTACAAGCTATTACAAATGCTGCCATTACAAATAGAAGTACAATTTTTCTCATCTTGATAAATAATTTTTTTTGGGGGCAAAAGTACAGTATTTATTGATAACTTCCATAACAATTAACTAAATATTAACATTCTATTACTAAATTATCATAGGCTAAGAAAATATTTTTGGGCAGGTTTTGTTGTATGTGGTCGTGAAATCCAAAGGTTTGACTTATGTGTGTAAGGAAAGTGCGTTTGGGTTGTACTTGTGCTATAATTTCTAATGCTTCCGATAAATTGAGATGTGTAGGGTGAGCTTGTTCTCTCAAGCAGTTCAACACTAATGTATCTACGCCCTTCAGTTTTTCTATTTCGGTGTTTTCTATATATTTAGCATCGGTGATGTAAGCAAAATTTTCAATTCGGTAGCCTATAATGGGCAAATTACCGTGCATCACGTGTATAGGTTGTATCGTTTTTCCGTACAAAGTAAAAGGGGTGTAGTTTATTTCGTGAGCAATTACTGAGGGAGCGCCCTCATATCTATTTTCGGTAGCAAATATATAAGCAAAACGGACTCTCAATTCATTGAGTACGCGTTTGAGTCCATAGATAGGCATATCCCCTTGAAGGTGGACAAAGGGGCGTATGTCGTCCATACCAGCGGTATGATCGGCGTGTTCGTGAGTAAATAGGATAGCCTCTAAGTGTTGTACTTCGTTAGTGAGGATCTGTTGCCTAAAATCAGGACTACAATCTATTACAATATTGGTATTATCCCAACTGATGAGTACCGAAGTGCGCAAACGTTTGTCTTTAGGATTGGTACTTTTGCCTACAGGGTGGTCGCTTGCTATTACAGGAACCCCTTGCGAAGTGCCTGTACCGAGGAAAGTAATCTTCATTTTCAGGTGTCAGGTATTAGATAAGAGGTAAGAAATAAGAACTTTAGCTCTTACTTCTTACCTCTTACTTTTTACCTTGTAAAAAAGGTTTATTTTTTATGACGTGGTTCTGAGGATACAGTGAGTTTTTTGCGTCCTTTAGCACGACGACGTGCTAATACTTTTCTACCATTGGCAGTTGCCATACGTTCTCTAAAACCGTGTTTATTTCTTCTTTTTCTTTTTGAAGGTTGAAATGTTCTTTTCATTGCTTGTTAATCTTTAAAATCTTATTAAAAATGATACTTTGTCTCTCTATTTTATCAATAGCGGGGCAAAAGTACATCTTTTTTTTGGAATGACAAAATTTTTTATAGGTAAAAGGTAAGAGGTAAGAGGTAAGAAACGGCTAAACCTTTATTTTACAACATTTTATTTGAAATAAAATTGTTGTTATACCTCTTTATTTTTTCTTATGTAATACTCTATATTCTTCGTAACACTGACTAATAGCTTCGAGTACTTGGAGGTCATTTGCGGTCATTATAAAGTCGTTAGAATAATTGCAAGAACGGATGATTTCTTCGAGTTCAGAGCGGTCTACTTGCAAGAGTTCTAATAGAGTTTCGCGGTCGTAACGGGTGGAAAGAGCATCGCTCAATTGATTATCTTTGCGTATTTCTCTCAGTTTGCGCATTTCTTTTCCTTTGGCACTGAACGAACGGCTCAACAAGTCGGCTGGATTCATTACAGCACTGAGAACACGACCTACAGCACTAGCACTAGCACGGCTTTCATAACCTATTTCTAAGCCCGAAACGCTATATCGAGTATTGTTGTTAATAGGAGCGTTTTTAGCATCGATATCTAAATACCCTGTGAGTTTATAAGGGGTAATCACTACTTCTTCCAAGGCGTAAGCAAGTTCAGTCATCCCTATTTTTAGTCCTTGGAATTTTATCATATCATTAGTAATCCTAATTTTAGTGGATTTATACCCCAAAAAAGATATATAAAGAGTATCATTAGCAGCTACTCTAATGGTAAAATCTCCTTTTTCATTAGTTGTAGTTCCTCGTACTTTGTTGAGGTTCAGGATATGAACATTGGCCATTGGCTTGTTGTTCTGCACACTATACACATGACCTTGCAACTCAGCTTCTTGAGCTGCCAATGTAGTTACGAACAACAATATACAAAAGCACAATATCTTCTTCATCATAATCGATTCTTTTTAAGGGTAAAAAATAGGTGTAGAGTGGGAATGTATAGGTCACACTCCCACAGAACACCTTAAATTAATTTCAATTATTAGTTCTTCACATTGAAGGCTTTTTCTTTAGGATAGTAAGCTACTGACCCTAAAGATTCTTCGATGCGGAGCAATTGGTTGTACTTCGCCATACGGTCAGAACGTGAAGCAGAACCAGTTTTGATTTGTCCGGTGTTCAAAGCTACAGCCAAGTCGGCAATAGTATTGTCTTCAGTTTCACCTGAACGGTGAGACATTACGGCAGTATAACCAGCGCGGTTAGCCATATCTACGGCTGCAATAGTTTCAGACAAAGTACCGATTTGGTTTACTTTGATAAGGATAGAGTTTGCAATACCTTTGGCAATACCTCTTTCAAGGATAGATACGTTAGTAACGAACAAGTCGTCACCTACTAATTGAACGCGGTCACCGATTTTATCAGTAAGGAGTTTCCAACCATCCCAGTCGTTTTGATCCATACCGTCCTCGATAGAGATGATAGGATATTTAGCTACTAACTCAGCCAAGTAGTCAGCTTGTTCAGCTGAAGTACGTACTTTACCTTTAGCGCCTTCAAAAATAGTATAGTCGTATTTACCATCTTTAAAGAACTCAGAAGAAGCACAGTCTAAGGCGATTTTGATATCTTCGCCCCATTTGTAACCAGCTTTGTTTACCGCTTCTTTGATAGAATCAAGCGCATCTTCGATATCTTTGAATGCAGGAGCGAAACCACCTTCGTCACCTACAGCAGTTCCTAAACCTTTGTCGTGTAATACTTTTTTAAGGTTGTGGAATACCTCTGCACCCATTTGGATAGCTTGTGAAAAGTCTTTAGCATTCACAGGCATAATCATAAATTCTTGGAAAGCAATAGGCGCATCGGAGTGAGCTCCAGCGTTGATGATGTTCATCATAGGCACTGGCAAAGTGTGAGCACTTACCCCACCTACGTAGCGGTATAAAGGCAAACCGAGTTCTTCGGCAGCAGCTCTAGCAACCGCCAATGATACCCCAAGAATAGCGTTAGCTCCTAATTTAGATTTGTTAGGAGTGCCATCGAGAGCAATCATAGTTTGGTCGATAAGGTTTTGTTCGAAAACGTTCATACCAACGATTTCTTCTGCGATGATATCGTTTACATTGGCAACGGCTTTAAGTACGCCTTTACCCATATAATCTTTACCGCCATCGCGTAATTCAACAGCTTCGTATTCACCTGTTGAAGCTCCTGAAGGAACAGCAGCTCTACCAAGGAAACCATTTTCAGTTTCTACATCTACTTCTACGGTTGGATTTCCTCTTGAATCCAAAATCTGACGTGCGTGCACGCTTACAATAATACTCATATATTTTGTTATTTAATTATTTACTTTGTTTAGGTGTCAGGCGTTAGGTGGACATTTCTAAGTTATCTGAGTTATCTGAGTTAATAATGCTAATTGTTAATTATCAATTATTAAAGCTTTGTCTTGCCCAAAAGAAAGGAGGCTCGATACCTAAAGCGCGGAGGTAGGTGTATCCTTGTCCGCGGTGATGCGACTCATTTTCAATAGCGTATAATATCCACTGAGCAAAAGTAAAAGTCATTTGATAAATAGTAAGTGATTGGGTATAATCACCCACTTCTTTCCATTCACGATCAATGATTTCAGTAACCTTGTCCCACAAAGCTAACACTTCTGTTTTAGTAGTTGGGAACTGCCCTTCAGTGTAAAAAGGGGTATGTTTTTCGTGGAGTGTTTCTGTGAAAATATAGTTAGTAATCATCAAAAACTCTTCTACCATTTGCGAAAATGGTCGCAAATTAGCTATACTGAACTCAAAGAGGTCTTTCTCGGGGAAAGCCTCAATCACGTTGCGGGTGAGGGCACGTGCATCTTTAAAATTAGAGAGTAGAGCTGAAGGGGTAAGTAACTCTTTCATTATTATTTTTTAGCTATCATTTCTGCAAATTGGTCGAACAAATAAGTTGCATCGTTGGGTCCTGGGCCTGCTTCAGGGTGATACTGTACGCTAAAACATTTCTTGCCTTTAATGCGCAAGCCCATCACGGTATTATCGTTTAGATGGGTATGAGTGATTTCCACATTAGGATTTGCTTCTGCCTCTGCTCTATTCACTGCAAAACCATGGTTTTGTGAGGTAATCTCGTCTTTACCCGTAAGCAAATTCTTCACGGGGTGATTGATACCGCGGTGACCATTGTGCATTTTGTAAGTGCTGATACCATTGGCAAGTGCAATAATTTGATGTCCTAAGCAAATACCAAAAATAGGCAAATCTTCTGCTATCATTTGTTTTACTTGAGTAATCACCTCGGTGAGTGGTTCGGGGTCGCCAGGTCCATTAGACAAGAAATAGCCATCAGGATTCCACGCTTTGAGCTCAGCTAAAGGCGTATTATACGGAAATACTTTGATGTACATATCACGAGCTGCCAAGTTGCGTAAGATATTTTGCTTGATACCGAAATCGAGTGCTGCTACTTTGTACTTTGCCTCAGGATTGCCAAAAAAATAAGGTTCAGTAACCGACACTTTCGATGCCAATTCTAAACCTTTCATATTGGGAACCTCTTGTAAACGAGCTTTGAGTAGTGCTAAATCATCAGTTTCAGTGGAAATAACGGCGTTCATTGAGCCATTGTCGCGGATGTAGCTCACCAAAGCGCGTGTATCTACTTCGCAAATAGCTACCAAGTGGTTACGGTCTAAAAAGTTTTTCAGGGTTTCCTCGGCAGAAGCACGTGAGGCTTCATAACTAAAATTTCTGCATACCAACCCTGCAATTTTCATACCACTTGATTCGTAATCATCGGCGGCAATGCCATAATTACCAATATGAGCATTGGTAGTTACCATAATTTGACCAAAGTATGAGGGATCAGTAAAAATTTCTTGATAGCCCGTCATACCTGTATTGAAACACACTTCGCCAAAAGCAGTACCTTCATAACCAACGCTTTTGCCATAAAAGGCAGTGCCATCGGCAAGGAGCAAAACTGCTTTTTTCTTTTGTTGATACTTCATTGTGCTATTTCCTTAATTTGAGCGCAAAGGTACAAAATAATTAACAATTAACAAGTAATGAGGAAGATTTTTTTTAATCAGAAAGTCCTAAATCTTCCATTGCCATTTCTTCATCATCTTGAGTCTCTTCAGCCTTTTTAGCTATAATTTTCTCAATACGGCGATCGTTGAGATTGTATTGAGCTAATAAATTGTCTAAATCGTCTAAAAAAGATTTGGTAATGGCTACTTTTAAATTGCCATTTTCCATATTGAGGTGGATATTCTCGGTTTGATGATGTACCACAAAATAAATAGGCTGGTTACCTTTGTGTTTTTGCAGTAAATCTCTGTAATCGGTAATGAATTTTGGGGTGATATCCTTAATATTTACGTGCAAAGTAAGTTTCTTAGCAAGACTTTCCATTACATCTTGTAACTGCATTACCTGCATAAACTGTATGCGAGGCTCTCCTCTTTGGTTGGTTTCTCTATTAAGGAATCCTTCTACTACTTTAAATTTGACATACAAAAACGCCCCAGGAATCATATATTTCTGATAGTTCAAATAATCATCTCCAAAGAGTTTAAACTCATAAGAGCCATCGTAATCCTCGAGGGTGAGAAAACCAAATCCTTTACCATTTTTGCTGGTACGGTGCTGCAAATCAGCTACCATACCTGCTACTGTGAGTTCGCGATTGATAAAAGAATTCAGGTCTTGCAATTGTGACAGACTGATATTGCAGAAATTGTGCAATTCGTGTTTGAAATCGTCTAATGGGTGACCTGAGATATAGATACCCACTACCTCCTTCTCACGGCGCAACTGCTCGAGGTTGCCCCAAGTTTCGCACTTAGGGACTGCAGGTTCAGGGACATCTACTTCACTCTCACCCCCGAAGAGACTCATCTGAGCAGAGTTCTTGCTCTCTTGATATTTGGTACCAAAACGAATGGCTTTTTCGAGGAATGGAATACCATCGGCTTCGGCGTGGAAATACTGAGCACGGTGCACATTGGTGAACGAATCAAAACCTCCTGCCAAGGCTATACTTTCAAAGGCTTTTTTGTTGATACTCTTATAATCTACACGTTTTGCCAAATCGAAAATAGAAGTATAAGGACGCTCTTGGCGTTGTTCTACAATCGTATCGACGGCTGCTTTTCCTACCCCTTTTACGGCCCCCATCCCGAAACGTATATCGCCGTTTTTATTTACGGTAAATTTGTATAACGATTCATTCACATCAGGAGGTAATACCTTGATTCCCATACGGTGGCACTCTTCTAAGAAGAAAGTAATCGTTTTGATATCATTCATATTGTTAGACAATACTGCTGCCATATACTCGGCAGGGTAATTGGCTTTGAGGTAGGCAGTTTGATACCCCACCCACGCATAACAGGTGGAGTGCGATTTGTTGAACGCATAAGCGGCAAACTTCTCCCAGTCTGCCCATATCTTTTCGAGTTTTTGAGCGTCGTGACCTTTTTCAGAGGCTTGGGTAATGAACTTAGGTTTCATCTTAGCTAGTACGGCTATTTGTTTCTTACCCATCGCCTTACGGAGTACGTCGGCTTCACCTTTGGTAAAACCTGCCAATTTCTGCGATAGCAACATCACCTGCTCTTGATAGACAGTAATCCCATAAGTTTCTTTGAGGTATTCCTCCATATCGGGGAGGTCGTACTCAATGGGCTCAATACCGTGTTTCCGCTTGATAAAACTAGGAATGTACTCCAATGGTCCTGGACGATAGAGGGCATTCATCGCTATCAGGTCGGCAAAGACGGTAGGTTTCAGCTCTCGCATATATTTCTGCATACCAGTGGACTCGTACTGGAAAATCCCGACCGTTTCACCGCGCTGGAAGAGTTCGTAAGTTTTTTTATCGTCGAGCGGAAAAGCCTCGGCATCTAGCTCTATATTATGCGTTTGTTTGATATTTTCAATAGTATCTTTGATAAGTGTGAGGGTACTGAGCCCCAAGAAGTCCATTTTCAGCAACCCTGCACTCTCTACTACCGAGTTATCGAACTGCGTCACAAATAAGTCGGAATCTTTGGCTAAAGCTACCGGCACAAAGTTGGTGATATCGTCGGGGGTAATAATCACCCCGCAAGCGTGGATACCCGTGTTGCGCACCGAACCTTCAATAATATTTGCCTGCTGAATGGTTTGGGTACTCTCCTCCTCCCCTTCTCCTGCTAAAAGGCGTTTCAGTTCATCTACTTTTGGCAGTTCTTCACTGCGTACTTTTTCTTTGAGGGTTTTATCGTCCCAACCGAACATCTTCCCTAAAGACGACACTCCATTAGGCACCAATCCTGCTAATCTATTTGACTCTTGTAGAGGTACATCCAGTACGCGAGCCGTATCTTTGATTGCCGATTTAGCAGCCATTTTACCATAGGTGATAATCCGTGCGACCTGACTCTCGCCATACTTATCAATCACATAGTTGATGACATCTTGGCGACCCGAGTCCTCGAAATCGATATCAATATCGGGCATAGACACACGGTCGGGGTTGAGGAAACGCTCAAAGAGGAGATCGTACTTAATAGGATCCATATTGGTAATATCCAAACAGAACGCTACTGCCGAGCCTGCAGCCGACCCACGACCAGGTCCTACTGATACACCCATCTTCCGCGCTGCGGCGATAAAGTCTTGTACAATAAGGAAATACCCTGGGTAACCCGTTTTTTCGATAATGGAAAGCTCGAAGTCCAAACGCTCGCGCACCTCATCGGTAATTTCGGAGTATTTGCGTTTAGCCCCTTCATAAGTGAGATGACGCAAATAGTTGTTTTCCCCTTTTTTGCCTATAGGGTCGTCTTCTACCTGAAATTCTTCGGGGATATCAAACTTAGGCAAGAGGATATCACGTGCCAAGCCATAGGGTTCTACCTTGTCGATAATTTCTTGAATATTGAGAATCGCCTCAGGAATATCCTTGAAGAGCGCTTTCATTTCGGCGGTAGTTTTGAAATAATACTCGTTGTTAGGCATTCCAAAACGATAGCCACGACCGCGCCCAATAGGTGTTTTTTGCTTTTCGCCATCTTTCACACACAACAGAATATCGTGCGCATTGGCATCTTTTTTATGGAGATAAAAGGTATTGTTGGTAGCAATGAGTTTCACCCCGTATTTTTTGGAAAACTCTACAAGGGTTTCGTTTACGCGGTTTTCATCTTCTTGGTTGTGGCGCATTACCTCCAAATAGAAGTCATCGCCAAACTGCTCTTTCCACCACAAGAGTGCTTCTTCGGCTTGCTTGGTACCGATATTCAGTATTTTAGAAGGAATTTCGCCATTCATACCCCCTGAGAGTACCATTAAGTCGCTTTTGTACTGCTCTACAATCGCCTTATCTATACGAGGCACATAGTAAAAGCCTTTGGTAGAAGCGATAGAAGCCATTTTGGTAAGATTGTGATAGCCTTGTTTGTTTTTAGCTAAAATCACCACTTGGTAGCCGTTGTCTTGTCGGGTTTTATCTAAGTGATTTTCGCAGATATTAAACTCACAACCTATAATAGGCTTGATGAGCGTTTCGGTAGGGGTTTCGCCCTTTTCTTGAGCCTCTTTGTTTTTAGCTTCCGCTTCTTTGTTATGCCCTTGTACGGCTTGCACAAAGTGGAAAGCAGCCATCATATTGCCACTATCGGTAAGTGCTACGGCAGGCATCTTCTCTTTAGCGGTGATTTTTACGAGGTCTTTTATAGAGGTAGTAGATTGTAATATAGAGTGTTGTGTATGGTTATGGAGGTGGGCAAACACCGCATTTTCTAACAATGAAGCATCGGCGTGAGGTTCGGTAGTTTGCGCAGTGCTACTGCTTTTTCGCAAGGCATCAGAAGCCTCTTTGAGGTTCACGTGCTTGAGTCCGATAAGCCCTATAGGTGAAGTGTGATGCCCTTGAAATTCTTTGATATAGTCGTTGCTAAAAGTACCTTCTTGAAAGCCTTCACCACGGCGTATGAGTTCAAAGAAACAACGGGTGGTTGCCTCTACGTCGGCAGTGGCATTATGTGCCTCGGCGAAAGGTACACCAAATAGGAAAGAGTGCAACTCGGTGAGGGTGGGCAACTTATAACGACCTCCTTTTCCACCAGCTATCTGGCAGAGGTTGGCAGTTGCCTCAGTACAAGTGTCGATTACAGGCATCTGCGTAAGCGGACTCTCCACCCCATAGCGGTAAAACTCAGCCCCCATAATATTGATATCGAAGCCGATGTTTTGTCCTACCACGTATTGCGCCTTGCTGAGTGCCTCGTTGAACGCTTTGAATACCTCGGCAATAGGTACCCCTTGTGCTTCTGTTAATTGGGTAGAGATACCGTGTACTTTTTCGGCATCATAAGGCACATCGAAACCATCGGGCTTTATCAAAAAGTCCTGATGTTCTATGAGTGCGCCCCACTGGTCGTGCAATTGCCAAGCAATTTGCACGGCGCGAGGCCAGTTGTCACTATCGGTAAGGGGGGCATCCCAACGGCGGGGTAAACCTGTGGTTTCAGTATCGAATATTAAATACATTTTCGTTTAGATAAGAGGTAAGAGATAAGAGTTTATTTTGTGAGGGCAAAGGTAGGGAATAATGGGGAATTAGCAAAAAACATCTGGTATAAATGGCTGCATATTACCAAACTTTTCTTTACCTTTGTCTATCTAAATCGTTTTTCTATGGCTCAAAAATATTATGTTTTCAGTGGTTTGGGTGCTGATGAAAGAGTTTTTAAAAACCTATCTTTCGGCGAATATTGTCCTTTTAGATATATCAAAAACGCACAGCGAGTGGTAGGTGGCGGACACTCAATGGTGCTCTCTTTAGGCAAAATATAAAAACTTTTCCCTATATTTGCACGATTTTATGAAAAAACGTCTTTTACATACCTTTCATTTTCTAAAACAAAAAGTCCGCAAGCACCCTATCAAAACCGTAATATTGGTATGCTGCCTCGTGTGGTATGCTTTCTGCCTGCCTCGTCAGCTCTTCCCACAACCTTATGCCACAGTGTTAGAAAGCAGTGAGGGCAAATTACTTGGAGCTAAGATTGCTGATGACGGACAATGGCGTTTCCCTGAAGTAGACAGTGTGCCCTACCGCTTTAAAATGTCGGTTTTACAGTTTGAAGATGCTCATTTTTATCGGCATTGGGGGGTAAATCCCATATCGGTAGCCAAGGCTCTCTATCGCAATGTGAGCAGTGGTAAAGTACAGCGCGGGGGCAGTACGCTCACCCAGCAGGTGATACGCATCGCTCGTGAGCACCAACAGCGCACTTATTTCGAGAAACTTATTGAAATGATATGGGCTACCCGATTGGAGTTCCGCTATTCTAAGGAGAGCATCCTCAAACTCTACGCCTCTCACGCTCCCTTTGGTGGCAACGTTGTGGGACTCGATATGGCAGCCTGGCGTTACTTTGGGGTTACTCCTTACCAACTCTCGTGGGCACAATCGGCTACATTAGCAGTCTTGCCTAATGCTCCCAGTCTTATCTTCCCTGGTAAGAACCAAGAACGCCTCTTGCAAAAACGCAATGCGTTACTACACAAACTCTTACTCAAAAATATCATCGATAAAGAAACTTATGATTTGGCACTTCTCGAACCTCTTCCTGCTGAACCTCACCCTATTCCTCAACTCGCACCTCACCTACTTACTTTTGCTTCTAAAACACAAGAAGGGCAACGAATAACCTCTACAATATCGATAGAGTTGCAAGAGAAGGCTAACAGACTTATAGCAGGCTATTACTCTCACTACTCACAGTCCGAAATCTACAATATGGCAGCCTTGGTGGTAGAGGTGAAAACGCGTAAAGTGCTCGCCTACGTAGGCAATACCCCTACCGATACCGACCATCAAAAAGATGTGGATATCGTGCACGCTCCTCGCAGTACAGGCAGTGTGCTCAAACCTTTTCTCTATGCAGCGATGTTGCACGAGGGAGAACTCTTGCCTACCCAATTAATCCCTGATATCCCTACTCAAATAGGGGGTTATTCACCTCAGAATTTTAGCAATAGTTTTGAAGGAGCTGTTGCTGCCGATATGGCTTTAGCTAAATCACTAAACATTCCGTTTGTATGGCTTTTAAAGCAATTTACTACTTATCGTTTCTACGATGTGTTACAACACTTGCAACTGAAAAACATCAACCGCCACCCCGACCATTATGGTCTTTCCATTATCCTCGGAGGTGCCGAGAGCAATCTGTGGGATTTGGCACAAGCATATACTAATTTAGCTTCGGAAACGGAAGTCTTTGCGCGCACTCAGCACTATCGTACTAAGGAATTTCAGCACTTGCGTTATACCGATACATCCCCCTTAGATTTCGGAAAAAACACTCGCGAACTACCTACACTCAGGGCGGGAGCGCTCTACAAGATGTTTAGTGCAATGAAGGAAGTGAACCGCCCTACCGATGATATAGCGTGGCGTTATTACGAGTCGGCGCGCAAGATAGCGTGGAAAACGGGTACCAGCTTTGGCAATAAAGATGCGTGGGCGATAGGTGCTACGCCTGAATATGTGGTGGCTGTGTGGGTAGGCAATGCCACAGGCGAAGGGCGTCCCACCCTTACAGGGGCTACCTATGCCGCTCCAGTAATGTTCAGTATCTTCAACGCTCTCCCTCCTACTTCGTGGTTTTCACCCCCTTTAGACGACCTGCGTGAGGTAACCGTCTGTGCCAATTCTGGTTTCCTTGCTAAACCCGAATGCCCTAAGCAAATAGTACTCAGCAACATCGCTCCTAAGGAAGTGGGGCAATGTCCTTATCATAAGCTCGTACACCTCGACCTTAATGAGCAGTACCAAGTAAACACCTCGTGTGAGTCTCCACAAAACATTGTAAACAAAGCGTGGTTCGTGTTACCTCCCGTAATGGAATGGTATTACAAACAGCAACACATTCACTACAAGCCACTTCCTCCTCTACGCCCCGATTGTGTGCAAGGCAATCTGCAAAGAGGCTTAGATTTTGTTTACCCCAAACACCAAAGTGTACTCTACACCACTAAAACTTTTGGGGGCGAGCAACAACCCTTTACAGCGAAAGCTGCCAATCGCGAAGGCAAGGTTTTTTGGTATTTAGACGATGCTTTTCTCGGCACTACCGAAACCTTTCACGAAATGAATATCTTTGCCTCCAAAGGCGACCATATCTTGCGCATCATCAACGAAAAAGGCGAAGAAAGGGCAATTAGTGTGATGTGCAGGTAGTCATAAAAACTTGCTAATTCTCTAATTATTTGTACTTTTGCAAATCGACAAATTAGCAAATTAAACTAATGATTACACAATTACAAGGAAAACTCGTAGAAAAGAACCCTACTCACGTAGTGATTGATTGCCACGGGGTGGGCTATTTCGTAAATATCAGCTTAAATACCTACTCAGCACTACCCGAAGGGGAAGCTATCAAGCTATACACCTATCTGCAAATCAAAGAAGATGCCCATACACTTTATGGCTTCCTCACCAAAGCCGAACGCGAAGTGTTTGTATTGCTACTCTCAGTATCGGGAGTGGGTGCTAGTACCGCCCGCACTATGCTCTCATCGCTCACTGCTGCTCACGTGCGCAGTGCAATTATCAATGGCGATGTGGCTACCATTCAAGCCGTAAAAGGCATAGGTGCTAAAACAGCGCAGCGCGTAGTACTTGACCTAAAAGATAAAATGCTCAAACTACAAGATTTTGAAGAGGTTTCTATCAATACTCTAAACACTAACAAAGAAGAAGCGCTTGCTGCCTTAGAGGTATTAGGTTTTGTACGCAAACAAGCTGAAAAAGTGGTCGATACCATTATCAAATCAAATAGCGAAGAGCTTTCGGTAGAAGAAATTATCAAGCAAGCTCTCAAACGTTTGTAAAAAATTTCGTCATTCGTAATTTGTCATTCGTAATTATTTTCGTATCTTTGCCCGCTAATTGATTGATAGAATGAAATATCTCTTATATATACTATTGGCTTTCACTGCTGTAAGTTGTGGTATCTACAACTTCACAGGGGGTAGTACGGGCGATGCTAAAACCTTTCAGGTCAACTTCTTCCGCAACGATGCACCTTTAGTAGAACCAGGGCTCGACCGCGATTTTACCATCGCTTTGCAAGATTTAATCAATAACCAAACCAACCTCAGCCTTACCGACCGCAATGGCGACCTTGTGTATGAAGGTGAAATTGTAGAGTTCAACATTACTCCTATGACCGCTACCGCAGGACAAACCGCTGCACAAAACCGTCTTACCATAAGCGTAAACGTACGCTTTACCAATCATACCGAAGAGAAAAAAGACTTTGAAAAACGCTTTTCTTTTTACTATGATTATCCCGCCGCAGCCCAGTTGAATTCAGTAAAAGGAGAGGCTATCCCTCAAATTTTCGAGCGTATCACCCAAGATATTTTCAACGCATCTCTCGCCGATTGGTAAATACGTAAATCGACAAATTAATACATTGACAGTAAAGGAATTCATAGAGATTATTAGGCACCCCTACACTATCAACAATGAACAAGTAACAGAACTTGATGAAATAGTGAAGGAATACCCCTATTTCCAAGCTGCAAGGGTGCTACAACTCAAAATATTACATTCCGAAGGAAATTACAAATACAACAAAGCTCTAAAATTAGCTGCCGTACACGTAACCGACCGAACTGTACTATTCGATTTCATCAACTCTAAAAGCATCATTCCTGATTTTTCAGCTCTCCGCCGCGATTTTGAGCGCATTCGCAAAGCTCGTGAACGCAAAGAAGCTGAAGATGCTGAAAACACACAGCCTAAAGTAAGTTATATCGACCACGAGCCGCATCCTTACCGACCCGATTTACCCAATAAATCAATTTTTGAAGAACCTATCTTCCCCGAAGATTTGGTAAATCACCAAGAGTTAGCTGATGTTTTCATAGCTAAAGAACCTGAGGGAAAACCTAAAACTGATGCCGATAACATCTCTCAATGGCTGGAAAATATCTCAGAAGAACACACCGAAGTAGCTTACAAAGATGACAAAGTAGCCGAGAAATTCAAACTTATTGATAAGTTTTTAGAGAATAATCCTAAAATCGAAGCGTCAAGAGACTACGTATCTAGCGTGAATTTAGCCGATGAAGTAAAGTCAGACCCTAAACAATTAATGACCGAAACATTGGCGCAAGTATATGTAAATCAGCGCAAATTCAAACAAGCTATTCAGGCTTATGAAATATTAATTTTGAAAAATCCAAAAAAAAGTGCTTACTTTGCAGCCCAAATAGAAAAAATTAAAAAACTACAGCAAAATAATTTATAAGAAAAATGACAACATTTAACATCTTTTTAGTGCTCATCGTGGTAGTATGTTTGCTACTCGCTTTGGTAATTATGGTTCAAAATCCTAAAGGAGGCGGACTCTCTTCTACTTTTGGAGGTAACACTCAAGTAGTAGGAGGCGTAAAGAAAACTGGCGACTTCCTTGAACGCAGTACTTGGACGTTTGCTACTGCTTTAGCTGTGCTTATCCTTATTGCCAACACCTTAATAGCTAACAACAGTAATGGTGTAACTGGCGACTCTAAATTATTAGACGGTAGTACTCCCGCTGCTCCAATAAACCAACTCAATCAGCAAGCACCCGTTAACAACAACGCTACCCAACAAGTGCCTGCTACTCCTGCCACATCTTCTAATACAGGAAACTAAACTGACAAAAAGTCAGTTATTTCAGATTGGCACACTTTCTGAAATACCCTCTTCGATTTTTTATAAAAGGAATTAAATACTAAAACGAAAGGTTGAAAATAGAACTTTGACAAAGTTTTTAGGACTTTGTCAAAGTTTTCTAACACCTAACTTCTTATCCCTAACTTTCTAAGTAAACAAATAATTAAAAACTAAACAATAATGGCAAAATTGAATATCAAACCTTTAGCTGATAGAGTAGTGATTGAGCCTGCAGTGGCTGAAACTACTACTGCATCAGGTATTATCATTCCTGATACTGCAAAAGAAAAACCTCAAAAAGGTACCGTTGTAGCCGTAGGTGCAGGTACTAAAGACAACCCTGTTACCCTAAAAGTAGGTGATACTGTACTCTATGGCAAATATGCTGGTACTGAACTCAAATTAGAAGGTAAAGACTACCTCATTATGCGTGAAAACGACGTGTTAGCAGTTATCTAATCTAAACATTAAAAATTAAAAAAAATGGCAAAAGACATTAAATTTGATATAGACGCTCGCGAAGGTCTTAAACGTGGCGTTGATGCATTAGCTAATGCAGTAAAAGTAACCTTAGGTCCTAAAGGACGTAATGTAATTATTAGCAAATCATTCGGTTCTCCTCAAGTAACTAAAGATGGGGTGAGCGTTGCTAAAGAAATTGAATTAGAAGACGCTCTCGAAAATATGGGCGCTCAAATGGTAAAAGAAGTAGCTTCTAAAACTAACGACCTCGCTGGTGATGGTACTACTACTGCTACCGTTTTGGCTCAAGCTATCGTAAAAGAAGGGCTCAAAAACGTAGCTTCTGGTGCTAACCCAATGGATTTGAAACGCGGTATCGACAAAGCTGTTGTAAAAATCGTAGAACACTTGGCTAAACAAGCTAAAGAAGTAGGTTCTTCTTCTGAAAAAATCAGACAAGTAGCTTCTATCTCAGCTAACAACGATGATACTATCGGTGAACTTATCGCTCAAGCATTCGAGAAAGTTGGTAAAGAAGGTGTTATCACCGTAGAAGAAGCCAAAGGTACTGATACTTACGTAGATGTAGTAGAAGGTATGCAATTTGACCGCGGTTACCTTTCTCCTTACTTCGTTACCGATTCAGAAAAAATGGTAGCTGAACTCGATCGTCCTTACATCTTGTTGTACGACAAGAAAATCTCTACTATGAAGGATTTGCTCCCAGTATTAGAGCCTGTAGCTCAATCTGGTAAACCACTTTTGATTATTGCTGAAGATATCGATGGGGAAGCCTTAGCTACCTTAGTAGTAAACAAATTGCGTGGTACCCTTCGCATCGCTGCTGTAAAAGCACCTGGTTTTGGTGACCGTCGTAAAGCAATGCTCGAAGATATCGCTATCCTTACGGGTGGTACTGTAATTGCTGAAGAAAGAGGCTTTACTCTTGAAAACGCTACTGTAGATATGCTCGGTACTGCCGAAAGAGTAAGCATCGACAAAGATAACACTACTATCGTAAATGGTGCAGGTAAATCTGAAGACATCAAAGCACGCGCAGCCCAAATCAAAGCTCAAATCGAAAATACAACTTCCGATTACGATCGCGAAAAACTACAAGAACGTTTGGCTAAACTTTCTGGCGGAGTAGCTGTATTATATATAGGAGCTGCTTCTGAAGTGGAAATGAAAGAGAAAAAAGACCGCGTAGACGATGCGCTTCACGCTACTCGTGCCGCTGTTGAAGAAGGTATCGTAGCTGGTGGTGGTATTGCTCTTCTCCGTGCTAAAAACGCTTTAGCAAAACTCAAACCTGCAAATGCCGACGAAGAAACAGGTATTAAAATTATCCTCAAAGCATTAGAAGCTCCTTTGCGCACTATCGTAGAAAACGCTGGTGTTGAAGGTTCTGTAATCGTAGCTCGTGTATTGGAGGCTTCAAGAGATGCTTACGGATACAATGCAAAAACAGGTACTTATACCGATATGTTTAAAGCTGGTATCATCGACCCTAAAAAGGTAACTCGTGTTGCCCTTGAGAACGCTGCTTCAGTAGCTGGTATGATCCTCACTACCGAATGCGCTTTGGTTGATATCAAAGACGATAAAGCAATGGCTATGCCTCCAATGGGCGGTGGAATGCCAGGAATGATGTAATTGTAAATTCATAGCATTATTATCATATTTTTAAAACGGAAATCGGGGAGAGCTTCGCAAGAAACTCTCCCCGATTTTATAATTCATATCAAATAATTAAATACTTTGATAAGCTCTGTGTCCAAATCTCACTCCAAAGAAGAAGTTAAATTCTTTAGATGATTTTGTAAGATTACCTAATATAGTGTTAGAACCTACAACAAAAGGACCTAAACGCAAGGCAAGACCTATATTTGTTTTAGAAATTTGGTTGTATGAAATAGGTAAATAAGCTCCTAAAAACTCTGATTCTACTCGTGGTGTAAGTGAAATCTCATTAGCATAAGCCGCTGTATAAGCATTGCTCTTATTAGTAAGGTTAAAACGAGTCGCTAAATTCACAAAGAAAGGTCGTGCTACGCGATAATCTACACTCAAGTTCAAAGTAGTAGGCAAAGATACTTTTATCTTTTCGGTAGTAGCTCTACTATCAACAAAAGTGTTTTTTAGTTTTTCTTCTGATAAATCATCCATAGTAATGCTAGCAACACCAGATGCAGGCATGCGATAACGTTGAGAGTCTTTAGTAGGCGTATATTGTAATCTACCTATATCCATTATAGAAACTCCTACTCTCAAATCGTGAGAATTATTATAACAATGAGGACAGCCATCTTTATTATATTCATATACAGCTCCTATATCAAAACCTACAGTAGAAGCATTTGATTTGAAGTATAAATCATTTGCGTTAAGGTTATCAAAACTCACCAAAGAAGTACCTCCATTGAGTATTTCCAACACTCCATTTGGAGCCTGAGCTATATTGAGCACTGTCGAGTTATTTTCTGTTGTAAGTGAAGCTGTAGCATTTTCAAAGTTTCTAAAACCCGCATACACATTCCCTGAACCTTGTATCACTTTTAAACTAGCACCTCCTTTAATAGCATTATGACCATCAAAATAGAGCACTCCTGCCCAAGAAAAACCTATCTCCGAAAAGATATGTGCTGCCACATCTTGGTCGTTCAAAGTCAAGTTATAAGGCTGAGTCAAATCTAAATCTTTTCCATCAGCAAATATTGATTGTAAGAGTTTAGCATCAAAATTTCTCACGTTACCCAAAGCGCGCACACGAGAAAAAATACCCACTGTGTGTTGGTTATTAATTTTCATATAGAGTGATGGACCCAAAACATCTATATTTAATTTAGCATTAATGCGATGATTAAGTAGAGGGTTATTAGCATCACTACGAGTATAATCATTAAAACTGTTCATTAGACCAGTATCCATTTTGATAGCATTATTTGCCAAATCAAAATTTACCAAAAACAAGTTCGCATCCCAAGAGCGCTTGCTGCTAATCATATAAGCGGGATTCGCAGTAGTTTGTATCACCCCCGAGTAATAACTCTCTCTAAGCCCCGCAAACGATTGCTGAGCTTCCATTGCCATTGTCGTTAAAAACAAAGCTGATAAAATTACTTTTTTCATTGTGTAAAAAACATTATAAATTTGCGTGCAAATGTACAACTTTTTATCAAATATCAAATAAAAATGGTAATTCATTTTGTACTCTTTCTGCTTTTACTTACTTTTGCCGTCATAAACGTATTAATTATAAAAAGATGAATACACTTAAAACACTATCAACTGTAGCTTTTTCTATACTTGCTTTTGGAGTAGCTACTGCTCAAGAAGAAGATGGTCTTGTGCCTGCGAGTGCTCTACCCGCTAATGCGCAAACTTTTGTAAATCAGTATTTTTCTGCTAACAATATCGTTTCAGTATGGCAAGATACTGAAAAAGGCAGAGTGGAAGATTACACCGTTCTCTTTGCCGATGGTACTGAAGTAGAATTTCTCACAGATGGCAACTGGAAAGAAGTAAAAGCGCGCAACGGACAAGTATCGCCTAAAATCGTTCCTGCTAAAATAGCTAAGTACGTACAAAAAAAGTTCCCTAAAGCGATGATTAAAGAAATCAAAAAAGGGCGCGCTAAATACGAAGTAGACCTTACTAATGGCGTAGAGCTCATCTTCAACTTAAATGGCAAATTCTTAAAAATAGACGACTAATATGAAACGTTTTTTATTACTCATCGCTGCTACACTTACCTTCAGCGCAGCCTCAGCTCAAGACTCTAAAGTAACTTTCAACGACCTTCCTGCCGATGCTATCAACTTTGTGCGTCAGCATTTCTTGGTAGATCATATTGCTTCGGTTTGGAAAGACACCGATTACAACGACGAAGAGTACACCGTTATCTTCCGCGACGGACTTGAAATAGAATTCAATGGCAATGGCGATTGGAAAGAGCTCAAAGCTCGTCACGGCAAAGTGCCTGATCACGTAGTTCCCGAAAAAATATTAGCTCACGTAAGCGCTACTTTCCCTTTTGAATCTATCAAAGAAGTATCACGCAATCTCACCAAAAAGAGATACGAAGCTGAACTTACTGACGATCAAGAACTCAAATTCGACGAAAACTTCAATTTTATTGGGGTAAAATAATCTCCCATCAATTGTTAATTGAATGTACGACCTAATCATTATCGGTGGAGGAGCTGCAGGCTTCTTCACCGCTATTAATACCTCCGAGAACCGTCCTGATTTTAAAATCGCTATCCTCGAAAAGAGCAAAAAAGTACTTCACAAAGTGCAAATTTCGGGTGGGGGACGTTGTAATCTCACTAATGCTACTTTCACCCCTCAAGAACTCGTAAAGAACTATCCACGAGGCAGTAAGGAACTCCTCAGTCCGTTTCACCGCTTTATGTGTGGCGATACAATGGAATGGTTTGAAGCGCACGGCGTCTCTCTCAAAACAGAACCCGATGGTCGTGTATTTCCCGCTTCTAATTCTTCAGAAAGCGTTGTAAATTGCTTCCTCAACGAAATCAAAAAACACCACATTGAGCTCTTCACCCAGCAAAATGTGCAAGCCCTCTCCCCTACTCCCGAAGGTTGGGAAATCACTACACCTAACTCAACCTATAAGGCTCATAATGTAGTAATTGCTACCGGAAGTAACCCTAAAATATGGCAGCTATTAGCTAATTTAGGACATACTATTATTTCTCCTGTCCCTTCACTTTTCACTTTCAACACTTCTACCCAATGGGCAAAAGAGCTATCGGGTATTGCGGTAAATGCCTCTGTACGCTTACTCAGTCAAGATGGAAAATCGCTCAAAATTGCCGAAACTGCTCCTATGCTTTTCACTCACAATGGTTTTAGCGGTCCTGCGGTGTTGCGCGCCTCGGCTTGGGGGGCTCGCGTGTTAGCCGAATATAACTACCGATGCCTAATGGAAGTGAACTTCACCGCTCACAACAGCGAAGCACTTACTTATGATGAAACGCTTCTCCTCTTGCAAGATTGCAAACAACACAACGGACGCAAAACTATGCAAAACCTCGCGCTTTTTGACCTCCCTAAACGCTTGTGGAATGCCCTTTTAGATAGCGCCGGAATTGCCCCTGCGCAGTCGTGGGCAGAACTCAATAAATCGCAATTGCGCCACCTTGCCGAAATCCTTACCCAATGCCGTTTTCCTATAGAAGGCAAAGCTACTTTCAAAGATGAATTTGTAACTGCTGGAGGTGTAAAACTCTCCGAAATCAACTTCAAAACCTACGAGAGCAAGCTGCACCCTCACCTTTATTTGGCTGGTGAAGTACTTGATATCGATGCTATTACTGGAGGATTCAACTTTCAAAACGCTTGGACGGGAGGCTATATTATTGCTGAAAACTTTCTAAAAACACTTTAACTTCCAAAAAGTAAAATTAACTTATAATCTATTCTCAACACAAAAAAATAATCTTTAATTCTTGCTTTAATTCAAAAAAATATCCTTAACTTTGCCATCGTAATTAATTTATAATAAAATTGCAAGCTATGGGACTCAAATTTTTAGATGATATAAAAGCTGGCATTCGCAGTGCCTCCTTAAAAAAAGATATCATTTGCTACTATATCAACAATGGCGATAATACCCTTGCCGACCTTGGTAAAGAATTAGACCTGAGTGTACCTACTGTTACCAAAATGGTAGGTGAACTTATCGAAGATGGCATTGTAATGGATTTTGGAAAAATAGAAACCCCAGGTGGTCGCCGCCCTAATATCTATGGGCTTAACCAAAATTCTGGCTACTTCATTGGCGTAGATATCTGCCATTCTCACGTGAACATAGGCTTCACCGACTTTAAAGGTGAACTTATCAGCGAAGAACTTTCTGTTCCCTTTATTGAATCTCAACCTCAAGATCGATTCCAAAGACTTTGCGAAATTATCACTCAATTTATACATAAATCAAAAGTACCCAAACACAAAATCCTCAGTATGGGTATCAATATTTCCGGACGTGTAAATACCCTTACTGGACATAGCTATAGCAGTTTTTATTTTGATGAACGCCCTCTTACCGAAATGTTCGAAAACGAACTGAACATCAATGTTTCTATTGATAATGATTCCCGTGCAATGACCTATGGTGAATACATCAAAGGATGCGTGAATGGTGAGAAAAACGTATTGTACGTGAATGTAAGTTGGGGCTTAGGTCTCGGCATTATCGTAGGCGGACAATTGTACTATGGCAAATCAGGATTTTCAGGAGAATTTGGTCATATTCCTGCCTTTGGCAACGAAATACTCTGCCTTTGTGGCAAAAAAGGTTGCCTCGAAACAGAGGCTTCTGGCTTAGCCTTACACCGCAAATTCTTGGAAAAACTACACAGCGGACACTCCTCTCTGCTCACCCAAAAAAGTGGATACAACCCCAATGATCCTATTAGCTTGAACGACATCATAGAGGTTGCCTTACAAGAAGATATGCTCGCCATTGAACTCATCGAGGAAATAGGCAATTCTTTAGGTAAACACATTGCAGGGCTCATCAATCTTTTCAACCCCGAATTGGTTGTTATTGGAGGAACTCTTGCCTATGCAGGTGACTACCTAATGCTCCCCTTGCGAAGTGCTATTAGAAAATATTCATTGAACTTAGTAAGTCAAGATTCTACTATCAAAATATCTAAATTAGGCGAAAAAGCAGGTCTTTTAGGGGCTAGCCTCCTCGCCCGCAGTAAATTCATCGGATTGATATGAAAGACGAACGATTAGTAGCTTTCGAGCGACTCCTCAACATAATGGACGACCTGCGCGCCAAATGTCCGTGGGACAAAAAGCAAACTATGGAAAGCTTGCGCCATCTCACCATTGAAGAAACGTACGAATTAGGCGATGCTATCCTCATCGGTAACCTCCAAGAGGTGAAAAAAGAATTAGGCGACCTGCTCTTACACATCGTTTTTTATGCCAAAATAGGCAGTGAAACCAACAGCTTTAACATCACCGATGTAGCTAATGGCGTATGCGAAAAACTTATTGAACGACACCCCCACATCTATGGAGATGTACAGGTAAACAACGAGGAAGATGTAAAGCGCAATTGGGAAAAAATAAAACTTAAAGAAGGCAACAAAAGCGTTTTGGGTGGCGTACCTAAAAGTCTGCCCGCCTTAGTGAAAGCTACTCGCATACAAGATAAAGCTGCTGGTGTAGGTTTTGATTGGGACAATATCGACGATGTTTTTGCAAAAATAAAAGAAGAAATAGATGAGCTACACGCCGAAGTAAAAGCTCAAAAGCAAAGCAATATAGAAAGTGAGTTTGGCGATGTGTTGTTTAGTCTCATCAACTACGCTCGTTTTTTAAAGGTAAACCCCGAAGATGCCTTAGAGCGCACTAATCGCAAATTCATCGCTCGCTTTCAGTACTTAGAAGAAAAAGCTACGGCACAAGGCAAATCACTCAAAGATATGACCTTGCAAGAAATGGAGACCTATTGGCAAGAAGCTAAAAACCTATAAAACAACAAAACTATGACCACAGATTTAGACATCTTAATCAAGACTTTGGTCATATAGAAACATATAGATGCATATATTAATATAAAAAAACACCTAAAAAAAACAATGGCAATACAAAAACCAAGTATACCAAAAGGTACTCGCGACTTTTCACCTACTGAAGTAGCTAAACGCAACTTCATTATCAACACTATCAAAAATGCATTCAATACCTTTGGTTTTCAACCTATAGAAACTCCAAGTTTTGAAAACTACAATACCCTAATGGGTAAATACGGCGAAGAAGGCGACCGCCTCATCTTCAAGATACTCAATTCAGGCGACTTTACACAAGGAATAACCCAAGAAGATTGGGAGGCTAAAAACCCTCAAAAACTCACCCCTCAACTCTCTGAAAAAGCCCTTCGCTACGATCTTACGGTTCCTTTTGCTCGCTATGTAGTGCAACACCAAAGCGAACTAACCTTCCCTTTCAAACGCTATCAAATACAACCTGTATGGCGTGCTGACCGTCCACAAAAAGGACGTTTTAGAGAGTTCTATCAATGTGATGCCGATGTAGTAGGCAGTACTAGCTTGTGGCAGGAAGTGGAGTTTGTACAACTCTATGACAGTGTGTTTACAACCCTCAGTCTCAAAGGGGTAACTATTAAAATAAACAACCGAAAAATCCTCAGTGGCTTTGCCGAAATGATAGGCGAAAGCGATAAACTCATCGACTTTACGGTAGCGCTTGACAAATTAGATAAAATAGGTGAAGAGGGTGTAATCAAAGAAATGAAAGAAAGAGGCATCAGTGAGGAGGCAATTGCTAAATTGCAACCTATCTTCGCACTCAAAGGTTCTTTTGCTGAAAAACTTTCTGCCCTAAAAGAAATTCTCAAAAACTCGGAAACAGGATTGAAAGGTGTGGAGGAATTAGAATTTATAGCCCAACAAATCAATCAGCTTGGTTTGCAAACAGCTATCTTAGACCTCGATGTTACCCTCGCTCGCGGACTCAATTACTACACCGGAGCTATCTTTGAGATCGCTGCTCCTGCAGGCGTACAAATGGGCTCTATAGGAGGCGGTGGACGCTATGACGACCTTACTAGTATCTTCGGTCTTAAAGGTATCAGTGGCATAGGTATTTCTTTTGGGTTAGACCGCATTGGCTTAGTAATGGAAGAACTAAACCTTTTCCCTGAATCGCTTAGCGACACAGTAGAAGTACTTTGTATCAATTTTGGCAATGCTGAAGCCCTACAAAGTATGAAAGTGCTCAAAGCATTGCGCCAACTTGGCAAACGAGCTGAACTCTACCCTGATGCTGCTAAAATTAAAAAACAAATGGATTATGCCAACAAGCGCAATATCCCTTATGTAGTGATTATAGGCGAAAGTGAACTCGCTAAAGGTACTTTTGTACTAAAAAATATGTTAGAGGGCACTCAAAAAGAATGTAGTCTCAATGAAGTAAGCAATGCTTTATTTCAGTAGTAGTACGACAAACAATTAGAAATTTTTATAGACTTTGTCAAAGTGCGAGCCGCAAAGGCAATTAAGGACTTTGACAAAGTTTTTTCGTGTGAGTCGCACAAGAAAACTCTATTCGTTTTTCATTGCGTTGATAGCACATTTTAAAGCCAATACGCTTCCTAAATGTACCCCTTCGTGTGAGATATTGAAGTAAATCGCTTCTTCAATGGTATTGAGTTCATACTCTATACCTGTTACATAATGATTATATTGCTTAAAAATTCCTTTTTGGTAATCCGTTTCGAGTAAATCGACTGTGCGGATGAGGAGTTGCTGTAGTTCTTCTATCTCGGCAGCAGTAGGGATATGCCCATCGGGGATGGAACCTTTGCGATAACGCTCTATAAATTCGGGGGTGAGATAAGTAGGCAGATCGCTATTAGCATAACAATAATTTTGCTGGGTAACTACGCAGTGAGCGAGATTCCACAAGATATTATTTTTAAAGCCCGCAGGAATGATTGCCAATTCTTCGGGAGTGAAACTATTGAGCAATTTGAGTTGTCGCTCACGCAATTTTCGGTATAAGGTAAATACTTCTTTCATATATTTAAAAATCAAAATCAAAGTCGTTGAGTTCGTCTAATTTGGTACTTTCTTCTTCCGTAAGTACTTCTTGCAAAAGTTCAGCAGTAGCTTCTTTGCCAGTACCCCAAAGGTCTCCTAAAAGTTCGGCTATACTATTCTTTTGGTTAGGCTCAAAATCGGCAAAAGCACGGCGCAAGAACACTACTGAGCGCATAAACTGTTCTTCGTCTAATTGGCGCACATAATTATCTAATTCTTGCCATATAATTGTACGCGATAACAATGCGTATCTATTTCTTCCAGAAAATCCTTCAAACCACGAAGCTCCTAAATCGGCGGGAACACCTGCTGAAAGGCGGCGTGATACCTCGCGTGCACATTCTTCTTCAGTTGCTAAATTGTGTTCTAACAATATTGCAAAAGCTACCCCTGATAATTTAGTATTTACATCATCGCGCCACG
The DNA here is from genome assembly GCF_937936315.1 of uncultured Capnocytophaga sp. Classification (GTDB taxonomy): domain Bacteria; phylum Bacteroidota; class Bacteroidia; order Flavobacteriales; family Flavobacteriaceae; genus Capnocytophaga. Next base: position 144,061 of record NZ_CALGWU010000025.1, read on the forward strand.
CAAGGTGAGTGAGTTCTTTTTGCCACGTTTCGGTATCTACGAGTTCGTATTGCTGTTCAGAGATGAACTCCATTGTATTCATCGCATCTACAATTGGTTTTGAGGCTTTATCATCACAAGATGAGGCATCAATCAACAATAAAGAGGCACGCAAAAAGAGTTGTTGCAAGATAGGTTTCAGCGGTTCGAGGTTGAACTGGCGCAAATCGCCATACTGAATGAGCATTGAAAGCTCGTGAGCAGCAAAAGCAGTTTCGGCAAAATTATTACTATCTACCAAAAGGCTTTGCAAGGTGCTGAGTGCATTGCCAAAAATATGCGTAAGCTGACATTCGCAAGCCTGTCTGATGATTTTAGCTACTACAGAAAGGTCGGTTGCTTCGCTCAGTTGTTCTTTGAGTATAAAGGCAGCTGCAATTTCAAGCGTTTCACCTTTAAGGTTGGCTTCAACGATTTCTATTTCTACTTCAGGACTCCATTGCAAGACCCATTTTTCAGCCCACGAGGCTTTATCTTGCTGTACGCGTTGTTGAGTGGCAAAGTGAATGCCTAAGACTTCCAAACGGTGGAGGAAAGTAGAGCGATTCAGGTCTATGAAAGCAGCTTCTTTGGTTTTTACTTTGAGGTTTTCGCGGAGGTCAAGAGAGAGGTCTTGTGCTATTGCCGATTTGTAGTTGGTGAGTTTCAAGCGTTTCAGCTCCTGATTCATATCCTCCTGCACGGGCGTTTGGCTCACCCCTTCGGGTAATGCTCCAATAGCTGTACCTATATCTACTTTGTTGATAGCTTCGGCTACCGAGGAGAGTCCGCCACCGCCAAAGCAAGTTACTACTGCATCGTGCAAATCTTCGAGCACGGGATAAGTACCGCCTTTCATAGCGGAGAGCACATTGGCAAGCCGGACAGCTTCAATCACACTGGCAGAAGAGGCATTTTGCCCTTGGTCTCGAAGTATTTTGGCTATTTTGGTGAGATAGGTAGCGGCAAGTTTATCCATTGTATTGGTTTGCATTGCACGCCACATCAGTTCGAAGTAGTAAGGCGCCATATTGCCCGCTCCGTAGCCCGTACGACTGCTGAGGCGCAAATACGAATAAGGCATTAGGGTGAGCTGAGCTGTAGCTTTGGGGAGCTTTTTAAGCTCGTCGTCGGTCATTGCAGGTAGGCTATTTTGTATGCCCAACAAATGGTAAGCACCTACAATCACTACTATTTCCTCGAGTTTGAACTCGCTGCAAGCTTTGGCGATTTCGCGTTTCATATACGCCTCACGAATGAGGTTGTACGAGAAATCAAAAGGCGCTTCTTTATATTCCTTATCTATGACCATTTGGCGCATTTCACCCGATTGTAAGGCAAGTGTAGGCGCAAAAGTATCGGTGTTGAGATTGTGTTCGTAATGGCGTTCCCAATAGTTTTCGTAATCGGTTTCATCGACTTGCTCAGCAAGTTGTTTGTAGAGAGCATTGTGGTACTTGTAGAACTCACGTGCTTTTTCACCTTCTTCATCAGAGGGTTGTTCCTGACGAAGTTTGAGCATATTTTCGGTAGGCAAATCTATAAACCTAAGCGTTGCTTTTTTCTTTACTCCCCAGCATATTGCTTGATATTCGGGAGAATAGGACGCAAACGGATAGAGCACTGTTTCTATAGGTAGCTCGGTGGTATAGCCCAACATCGCAATGGGAGGTTTTACCCCTTTCTGAGCGATTTGAGACATCAGAGGAGTAGCATCGGCAGGTCCTTCTATAAGAATGCATTTAGGTTTGTGCTTTTCTAAGAAGTCTAAGAGGTGATAGGCAGCCGAGGGTGACAAGTGTCGTACACCGAAAAAGTGAAGGTTATTCATAATAAGTGAAGGTGCGTTCTATAATCTGACGAGGCTCGCCATTGATGAAAGTCGTTTTGGAAATCCAGTTACCTTGAGCATCATATTTATACTCATAAGTCGCTACATTTTTCTGTTTTTTAGGCAGTTTAGTTTCTGCTTGCAGTTTTACACAATCCCCTTTGGCGTTGTATTTTTTAGTAGTGGTATTCAATAATTTATTATCTTTATCGTAAGTGCGCGTGTTCACCGCCAAGTGCTGCTTGTTGAATTTACTCTCTACCTTTTGCAACAAGTTACCTTCGTGGTCGTAATAGCGTATTTCCACAGGGTCACCTTGTTTATTATAAGTATAAGTCACTGCCGATTCTAACTGATTAGCGCGATAAGTTTCTTCTTTGAGAACTTTCCCATTAGCATCTACCTGATAGGCATAATGCGTTTTGAGGAAGCCCCCAGGTGAATAGGTTGCATCTTTGATGAGGTAACCTGCAGGATTATAAGCATAAAGGGTTTTATCGGAATTATAGCGAGTTTCAAACAACTGCCCTTGCGAGTTGTAATAATATTCCATACGGCTATACAAGTCGCCATTTTTGTAGAAGAAACGGGTTTGACTGAGATAACCTTTAGCATTAAAATCTTTTTGAAGATTATCAAGGTTAGCAATCTTGTTTACAGTATCTAAATCGAAGTCAACAGCTCCTTTCACTACGCTCTTTCCTTGAATAACTGCCTCATAGGGAATAGCGCGCTGAGTTTTTACCTTTCCTTTAAGTCCTAAAAGTTCCCAATCAGTAGGGGTTTGTTGTTGTGCTGTGAGTGTAGCAGTAGTTACTAATAGCATAGAAGTTATTAGATATTTCATTCGTTTTTAGTTTTTAGTTGTGCAAAGGTACAAATTAATTTATATTACACAAAAAAATTGGTCATTGGAAAGATATGAAAGGTCAGGGAGCTAGATTAATAACTGTGTCTCAATACTACTTTGGCACGGTTGTTGTGAATAGTTTATTCGTAAAACAAACTTATTTAATTTTTTATACTATGAAAAAGTTTTTAACATTTGTATTTTTAGCATTTTTTGGTGTAATGGCTTATGCCCAAGACGCTGAAATTTCTTTCAAATCTGAAGAAATTGACTATGGTAACATCAAACAAGGTGCTGATGGCGTACGTGTGTTCGAATTTACTAACACTGGTAAAGCACCGCTCGTAATTACTAACGTAGCTTCATCTTGCGGTTGTACAGTTCCTTCTTGGACAAATCAACCTGTAGCACCAGGAGCTAAAGGAAAAATTGAAGTAAAATACGATACTAATCGTGTTGGTCCTATCAGCAAAACTATTACTGTTACTTCCAATGCTAAGTCAAGCCCTGTAAAAGGTTTGCGTATCAGAGGGAATGTTCAATAATCCATAACTATTTATATTTTAATTACTCCCTAAGTCGCCTACGACTCCTCATTAGTAGGCGACTTTTTTTATGTTAAACTTTTGTAAAAAAAAACATTTGTAAATATTTTTTATTTACTTTTGCCCCCAGAAAACTAAATAACTAGACACATATGAAATTAAAAAACATCGCATTATTCGCTGGGTTACTTATAGCTCAGGTATCTTTAGCTCAAGTAGACGAAACAGGAACTGTAACAGGCACTACCTCTACTACTACAATAGTAACTCCTGTGTTAGATAATATTTCTTCAGAAGCTGAACTCAAAGCACAAAAAGAACAACTAAAAGCAGAACAAAAATTGCAAAAAGAGCAAGAAAAAGCTATAAAAGCTGAAGAAAAAGCTGCTAAAGAAAAAGCCAAAGCTGAAGAAAAGGCTAGAAAAGAAGCTGAAAAAGCTAAAAAAGCTCAAGAAAAAGCCGCTAAAGAAAAAGCTAAAGCTGAAGAAAAAGCTAGAAAAGAAGCTGAAAAAGCTAGAAAAGCTGAAGAAAAAGCCGCTAAAGAAAAAGCTAAAGCTGAAGAAAAAGCTAGAAAAGAAGC
>NZ_CALGWU010000026.1 GCF_937936315.1 uncultured Capnocytophaga sp.
ACCCTGGATTAAACAACATAGTGTTATACATATACTGAGTATATTGAGACTCTTGCTGAGCGAAAATCTCAGTACAGAATAACATCGTTAGTACTGAAAACAACGTTTTTTTAATCATAATAAAATCGTCTTTATATATTTGCTATTGATTTTTAAATAGTTATAGCTTTTAGTTAGCAGCTATAACTCGGCAAAGTTACATCTTTTTATTGAAAAATGAGTATTTTTGTATAATTTTTTTTTATATAGTTGATATTTTTCTCTATTGTCTAAAATACACAAGTATGTAAATGATTATGTGTGAACATCTTATCACTTTTTATTAAAAAAGAGGCACTCTATTTAGAGTACCTCTTTTTTACAAAAAAAAAATCAATTTGTGATTTTTTCTTAATATGCAAACAGAGGTCTATTTTCCATGAAGTTATTCACTTCGTCTGCAATTTCCTCTAGCATTTCATCATTGGCACGATGAGTAATAGCACGGTCTATAAAATCGGCGATGCGTTCCATATCAGCTTCTTTGAGCCCGCGGGTAGTGATAGCTGAGACACCAACTCTAATACCACTGGTTACAAAAGGAGAACGAGTATCAAAAGGTACCATATTCTTATTCACTGTAATATCAGCTTTACCGAGAGCTTCTTCAGCTTCTTTACCACTTACATCTTTATTTCTCAAATCGATAAGCATCAAGTGATTATCAGTTCCTTTAGAGATGATATCATACCCCTTATCTAAAAGAATAGAGGCTAACTTACGTGCGTTCTTCTGTACTTGAATAGCGTAATGAAGAAAATCATCAGAAAGAGCTTCGCCAAAAGCAATAGCTTTAGCAGCAATGATGTGTTCTAAAGGACCTCCTTGGTTACCAGGGAATACGGCACTATCGAGTAAAGAACTCATCATTCTTACTTCTCCTTTAGGAGTCTTGATACCAAAAGGATTCTCAAAGTCTTTCCCCATCAAAATAAGACCACCACGTGGACCGCGCAGGGTTTTATGAGTGGTAGTAGTTACGATGTGGCAATGTGGAATTGGGTCATTTAACAATCCCTTAGCTATAAGTCCTGCAGGGTGTGCAATATCGGCAAAGAGAATAGCTCCTACTTCATCAGCTATTTCTCTAAATCGCTTAAAGTCTATATCACGAGAATATGCAGAAGCGCCTGCTACTATCATTTTAGGTTGCTCACGTTTGGCTATTTCCAATATATTGTCGTAATTGAGTCGTCCTGTTTCTTTTTCTACTCCATAGAATACAGGTTCATACAATCTACCTGAAAAGTTCACAGGAGAACCGTGAGTAAGGTGACCACCGTGAGAAAGATCGAAGCCGAGAATTTTATCTCCAGGTTTAAGGCAAGTAGCGTATACAGCTGCATTGGCTTGCGAACCACTGTGAGGTTGTACGTTTGCGTATTCAGCACCAAATAGAGCTTTAGCACGGTCAATAGCGATTTGCTCTATTTCGTCAATCACTTCACAGCCACCATAATAGCGTTTACCAGGGTAACCTTCAGCATATTTGTTAGTAAGTACTGATCCAGCTGCTTCCATTACTTGGTCACTTACAAAGTTTTCAGAGGCTATAAGTTCAATACCTAACACTTGACGCTCTCTTTCGTCTTCAATCAGTTCAAAAATATCAATGTCTCTTTGCATATTAAAATTATTTTGTTGTTTGAGTTATTTGAAAATTTTAATTTTCTGGGCAAATGTAGTACTTTTTTTTTATCTACCAAAAAAAAGTTGGTATAGTGCTACATCTTTATACTTACCTTGACTATAAAGCCAATCCTTTTGTATACCACTACAAGTAAAGCCTATTTTTTCAAAGAGAGCTATACTCACTATATTATCAGTAGGAATGTATGCAATAAGTTGATGCAAATCTAAGTATTTTTGTACATTGGAAATGAGTAACTGTAAGGCTTTTTTAGCATATCCTTTCCCTTGATAATTGGGCAAAAGTGCTATTCCTACAGCTGCTCTGTGATGTTTGGGACTAAAATCGTATAAATCTACACAACCCAAAGGCTCTTCATTGAGTGCTATCACATAACGATATTGTTTAGCTTCATAAATATCTTGATGAGCGTGTTGTATATAGTCCTGTAACAAATGTTTAGCAAAAGGCAATTGAGTTTCACTCACCTCCCACAAACTCTCTTCATTTTCTAAGTGATATAAGAAATCTATATCTTCAGGTTCTAAAGCTCTTAATTTTATCATTTTATTACTCCTTCAAACACAAATTGAGCACTGCCACTTAAATAGATATTCTTATACTCCTCGGCTACCCTATCAAAACTCACTTGTAAATCACCTCCACGAGTGTGTAGTGTAATAGTTTGTGCTTTTGTTTGTTTGGTGTGATACAATGCTATTGCAACAGCAGTAACGCCTGTACCACAAGAGTAAGTTTCATCTTCTACACCACGTTCGTAGGTACGCACCTTAAAACTTCCATCTTTTTTGCTTACAAAATTCACGTTGCTACCACCTTTATCGGCGTAAAGAGTGCCATAACGTATAGCAGCGCCTTCGGGTTTTACATCCACAGTCTCTACATCGTCTACCCATTGTACGTGGTGAGGTGAGCCTGTATTTAAGAATACATAGCCTTGATGTTCTTCTACTGATGTTACATTTTTCATTTGCAAATGCACATAGTTATCACCTTCAATGGTTGCGCGGTGCTCACCATCAATAGCTATAAATAGTGTTTCTCTTTCTATTACCCCCAACTGTTTAGCAAAAGCTACTACACAGCGTCCACCATTGCCACACATTGTACTTTGGCGTCCATCGGAATTGTAGTATACCATACGAAAATCATACTGAGAATCATTTTCAAGCAGGATAAGACCATCGGCACCAATGCCGAAGCGTCTATCGCACAAGTGAGCTATAAGTTTTTCGTTATCTTTAGGAAAAGTTCCTTCGCGATTATCAATCATCACAAAGTCATTACCTGTTCCTTGATATTTATAGAAATTCATCATTAAAATAGTTCAAAAATAAGAAGGGTGAAATAAGCAAAAGGAGAAGCAAAAATAAGGCTATCAAGACGGTCGAGCAAACCACCGTGTCCTGGCAATATTGTTCCACTATCTTTCACATTAGCAGCTCGTTTGAAGCTAGACTCTACTAAATCGCCTAAAGTACCTGTAATTACTAGAATGATAGCTAACACTAACCATTGCCATAGAGGGTGAGCGCTATAGTATGAAATAGCAGTAGCGATGATCATTGCTCCTACGAGCCCCCCTAGGAAACCTTCTATAGTTTTTTTAGGTGAAATACGTTCAAAGAGTTTGTGTTTACCAAAAGCTCTTCCAGTGAGATAAGCAAATGTATCACTTGCCCATATAATGCACAAAAGTCCAATCATTGTGATTTGCGACTGATTATTAAAAAGGTATTGGAATAAGTAATTAACATTTGTATTATTTTCATTTTTATAGATAAGAGGTACAAATATGCAGCCTCCACCTATATAGAGCAAGCTAATGAGTAGCTTTGTATTATTACTTTGTTTACGAATTGGAGTTTTCTCATTGAAAAGCATCATTATGAGATATATATTGGTAAGCAAAGTGGCCAAAAGCAATATGTAAACAGAAAAAGGATATGTTCTTAGATGGATAAAAAGCCACCAAACTAATAAAAAAAGTAAGAATATATGTAGTTCTTTAAGTCTGATGAGCATTTTAAACTCAAACAAGCAAATAATACCAAAAGACAAAAATAAGAAGTCGAAAGCATCGGGGTTAAGCATAATTGCTGATAGCAATAGGAAAACATAAATAAACCCCGTAATCGTTCTTTTGAATAGTTCGTTCATAAATTATTGTTTATCAATAGGTAAATCTTCTAACAGAATAAGATAGGTTTTCTTAGAGCTTGTACCATAATTCGAAATCGTTTGGGTATCAGGATTATCGGTAAAGCTCTGCAAAGTGATGAGCCCTGTAGGGATATGACCTATATATTTTTTCTTAATACCTTTCATTCCCTCTGGAATATCCTTTACCATCTGACTTGTTTTAGCAAAAATGATAAATACCTCTGGCAACTCATCCATTTTTCGGTGTTTTAGCTGGTGAGAGGAGAGCATTATTCCTCCGAGAGAAGTTATAAGATACTCACAGTCTATTAAATATACATTAGAAGTTTCTATATCGGATGTAAACATTGGGCTGTGTTCCTCAAACATTTCATTGATTATAGGCGATGCATTGCTACTCATTTTCACATAAACGCCTAACTCTTTCAATATATTGCGAAAGACCTCTTGCACCTCAAGATCTGAAGTACAATAGATAAACTTACCACCATTTTTGGTAAAATTCATTGCAAATTGCTCATCTTCCGTAAGTTGCTGGGGTGGTTCTATGTTATTACGTTTAAATATCTTAGCGAAAAAATTCATTTCTACACTATAAAATAATGTGTTATCTACATATTTTTTTGCAAATATATACAAAATAAATGAATCTATGCATTTTTTCAAAAAAAAGATGTCATTACATAGGTAATAAGGTACTAGAGGACAAGATTTGATAATTGGAAAAATTATCCCTACCTTTGCCCCATCAAAAAAACTTGTATGGCGATACACATCAATATCATAGGTGCTGGCAATATGGCTTACCAACTCACACGTGCGTTCTACAATCATCCTGAGGTGCGATTGCAGCAACTATATAACCGCAGTGAGTTAAGTCCTGAGTTCAATGCTTTTGAAATAGAAAAAACGCATAATCTCAGCCTTTTGCGCCCTGCTGATGTGTGTATTATCACCGTGAAAGATGAGGCTATCACTGAAGTATCAGAAAAAATACCTCTTGAAAATCAATTGGTGGTACATACCTCGGGCAACACTTCTATTGAGGCTATTGACTCTAAAAATAGGCGAGGTGTATTCTATCCCTTACAAACGATGAATAAACAAACAATTGTAGATTTCGAGAAAGTACCTTTTTGCTTGGAAGCTGAAAATACTAATGATTTCTACCTACTACAACGTTTGGCATCTTTGCTTTCCACAAAAATATACGCACTGAACAGTTATCAACGCAGAGTACTACACCTCGCTGCTGTGTTTATGAACAATTTTAGTAACCATTTGGTATATATAAGTCAGCAGATATGTAAAGAAAACGAGGTGCCTTTTGAAATTCTACAACCTCTCCTCAAAGAGACTTTTGCAAAACTGCAAAATACTTCAGCTTTCGATGCTCAAACAGGGCCTGCAAGACGCAACGACTCTCTAACTATCTCTAACCACTTAGCGATGCTTAATGATAACTATAAAGAAATATACGATATTATCACAAAATCAATAATAAACACTTATGGAAGAAAAGAATTATAAAGAAAAACTGAAAGACATTACTACTTTTATCTTTGATGTAGATGGTGTTTTTACTAACACTCAAGTACTTGTAGATAACGATGGAGACCTATTACGCAGTACAAATATGAAAGATGGATTTGCTTTGAAGACAGCTATTGCAAAAGGTTATACTGTATGTATTATCACAGGAGGCGGCAATGTGGGAGTACGCAAACGCTTTGAAAACCTTGGCGTAACTGATATTTTTATGCTTCGTCACGAGAAACTTGAGACTTTTTTAGAGTACCAAAAGAGTAAAGGACTTAAAACAGAACAAATTCTCTATATGGGAGATGACATTCCTGATATTTCTCCTATGAAACACTCTGGTTTAGCTACTTGCCCTCAAGATGCTGTATCCGAAGTAAAAGCGGTAGCTCACTACATATCTCACCGCGATGGTGGAGAAGGGGCTGTACGCGATGTGATTGAACAAGTGCTAAAAGTACGTGGCGACTGGTTTGATTTCAATTAACAAAAAGCTGCTCAAGAAAAGTTATTTTTTTTGAGCAGCTTTTTGTATTGATTTATTTATTAGCTAATTATTAGAACGCTTTGATGCGATACATCAAACCGAGGCTCACGCGATTGGTATCTTTTGTTATATTTGTATTTTTATTATCCTGACTTCTTCCTATATAAGCCAAGAAGAAACGCAAGTCTTGTTTTTCAAAAGGCAAATATTCAACTCCTGCATAGTAGCCTATACTTTTAAGTTCATTATTAGGTAAATCACTTTTAGCAGTTTCATACATACCTTGAGCAAAGATATTCCAATGAGGTACAGGTTGATACTCAGCTTTTAGTACAAAGCTATTGTACTTGGCATCTTTTACTGGGGTTGCTGTTTTTCCATTAGCACTTAAAGGGGTATAGTTCAATCTATCTAATTGTTCATTAGCCATCATATAATCAAAAAAGACTTGGAACTTAGGTAAATTAAGTTTGGTACCCAACATCAACATCCAGTTGTTATAACCAGCAGCTTCACTTTGCAAACCTCCTCCCCAACGAGTTTGGATAAGATTATCAAACAAATTACCATTCCAATTAAAAATGTAGGTTAATGGAGCTTTGCTTGCATTGATTGTATTTGTAGCTGTTCCATAAATATCCGCAAATTTATCATTACGTACATCAGTAATTTGGAAGTTAAACTCGTGATTTTCGTTAGGAGCATAAGTAATCATTGCTCCTAACATAAAGTTATCCATATTGTCAACAAAGTCAGAATATTCATAGATGTTCATTGGGTTTAAATCAAACTCAAAACCACCCCACGCTTGACACATCTTACCTGCAGTAAGTGTCCATTTATCGTCTAAACGGAAACCTGCGTAAAGCATATCGGTAGCTTTGGCGAGATTATCCAAAGAAGTTGCTGCATTTGATTTATTCAAACGATGGCGGAAACGATAGAAAATACGGTCGGTAATATCTCCTCGAACCTCCAATCGCAATTGGCGTGCTTTGAATTGCGCAGTCATATCTTGGTCTTTTTCTTTTTCAACATCAAAACTACTTTGAAAGTTGAAATACATATTGAACTTTTTATGAATAGGCTGTTCTCCTTCATTTTCAGGCATAGGCAGAGGCGCAGGATTAGCTTTTAGCTGGTTTATTTCTGCCCTCAATTGATTGATTTGGTCTTGCAAATCTTGTTGTGCGGTGGCAACACCTCCTACTAGGAAGCTCATTGCCAATAATATTCTTTTCATAATAAGGTAAAAGGTAAAAAGTAAGAGATAAGAGGTGATAATTAAAAATACCTCTTATCTCTTACTTGTTTTAGTATTCATTAAAATATTTTTGGATTTGTTTCCAATCTTTGGTTTTAGTAAGTGCTAACATCAGTAGTACACGAGCTTTTTGTGGATTGAGTGCTTGTGAAGCTACAAATTGATATTTAGCATCATCTACCTCGGCATCGAGAGTAGTCGCTCCTGTAGGTACACGTGAAGAACGTACAAACTGAATGCCTTGTTCTCTAGCTTTCACTGCCAAATCAAAGATAGTGTGATAGAGGTTACCATTACCTACTCCAGCGTGTACAATGCCATCAAATTTAGCGTCCATAAAGGATTTCATTGGCAATTCAGACACATTAGAATAACTATATACAATACCTACTTTAGGCAATTCTTTTAAATTATCTACATTGAAAACGGATTGATAAGTGTGTTTGTTTTCAGGAGTGCGGTTAAAGAACACTTTGCCGTTGTGAATATAAGCTAATTTGCCATAATTAGCACCTTGGAAAGTTTCTACAGCAGTAGTATTGGTTTTAATGACATCTTTGGCATCAAGTACAATATCGTTCATACAAACCATTACACCGCGCCCCATTGCATTTTTATCGGCAGCAGTTACCACAGCGTTGTAAAGATTCATAGGTCCATCGGCACTCATACCTGTTGCAGGGCGCATTGCCCCTACCATTACTACTGGTTTTTTACTGTGAACAGTAAGGTTGAGGAAGTAAGCCGTTTCTTCCATTGTATCGGTACCGTGAGTGATTACAACACCGTCATAACCTTCTTTGTTGAGCAATTGGTTGATACGTTTGGCAAGGGTAAGCCATACCTCATCATTCATATCTTGTGAACCAATTTTTACGATTTGCTCACCACTGACGTTGGCTACATTTTTCACCTCAGGCACAGCTTCTAAGAGTTGGTAAATACCGAGTTCACCAGCCTTATAGTTCGTTTCAGTATTTGATTTACTTACCCCAGCGATAGTACCTCCAGTAGCTAAAATACGAATCTTTGGCTTTTGTTGCGCAAAGACAGCCACAGACATCATCAACAACAATGAAAGGGCTAATTTTTTCATCAATGTTATCATATATATTTGGTTTTTAGTTTCTAGGTTTTAGGCTTAGATTTAAGCTTACATAAACATTATTATTAAATAACCTACTGTAATAGCGACAATAGTTGCTACGAAACCAGGTATTTGAAAAGAGTGGTTCAGCACATACTTACCGATACGAGTTGTACCCGTTCTATCAAAATTGATAGCAGCAACTACAGTAGGATAGTTAGGAATAAAGAAATAACCATTTACTGCAGGGAACATAGCTACAAGAGCCATTGGATGAATACCTAAAGCAATTCCCAAAGGATAGAGCGTACGCACTGTTGCTGCTTGACTAAACAAAAGAACAGACATTACAAAAAGTGCTACTGCAAAGAGGAAAGGATATTGGGTAACGATTTGTTCGATGTGCATTTTGAAGAACTCAATATTACCATTGAAGAAAGTATCTCCCATCCAAGCTATCCCAAAAATAGCTATCACTGCTTGCATACCTGCAATAAATACAGAACCTTTTACTGCTTTATTGATGTCTACTCGAGCAAAAATAATCATCAAGCCAGCAATAGACATCATTATAATTTCGATGAGCTGAGTCATTCCTATTCTTTGCATTTCTCCATTTACCTCAAAAGCAGGGCGTAATGTATCAATAGAACCAAAAAGCACAATAGAAAGTACTCCCATAAGGAAAATAATCACTGACGTTTTTGCTCTTTGTTGGTCTTTCTCACTTTCTTGCCCAGCAGAGTGATTTTCTTTTTCTAGCAAACCTTCTTTTAAACGACGCAAATATTCAGGGTCTTTTTCGAGAGGTACGCCCATAAATCTCACTGCTATAGCTCCCACAATTACCCCAATAAGGGTTGCAGGAATACAGACCATTAGTATATTACCAAGTGTAATACCTTTGCTTCCTAATAGTTCAGCAGAAAGCAAAGCAGCCGTTGCTGCCGAAATAGGGCTGGCAGTAATGGCTTGTTGCGAAGCGATTACTGAGATAGAAAGTGGACGCTCAGGTCGCACTTTGCTATCGGTAGCTATTTCAGAAATAATAGGCAATAGTGAATAGGCAATATGTCCTGTCCCTGAAAATAAAGTGAAAAAGTAGCACACTATAGGCGCTAAAAAAGTGATCATAGAAGGGTTTTTACGCAGGATTTTCTCGGCCACCTTCACCAAGTAGTCCAAACCTCCTGCTGCTTGCAAGGTAGCAGCAGCTGTAATCACTGCTACAATAATGAGCATTACATCAATAGGAGGGTTACCTGGTTTGAGCCCAAAGCCAAAAACCAAAATACCCAAACCTATCATACCAAAGATACCAAGCCCGATACCTCCTACTCTAGCTCCTATAAAAATAGCAAGAAGCACTACTAACAATTCAATATAAATCATATTCAATTAAGAAATCATAATTATGGCTCAAAGGTACGAAAGTTTTAGAAAACAAAAAAAGAAAAATACGATATTTTTTAACAAATATCGTATTTTTCTTAACAGATAAGTATATCCTTTATGATAACTATCGGAGATTGAGGCTATCTGAACAAAGTGAAGTTACCATAGAACTCGCGTTTGTCGTACAATTGATCGT
>NZ_CALGWU010000027.1 GCF_937936315.1 uncultured Capnocytophaga sp.
AAAAGTGAATAGTTAAAAGTGAATAGTTAAAAGTGAATAGTTAAAAGTGAATAGTTAAAAGTGAATAGTGAATGGTTATTTGCGGCAAAGGTAGGGATAAAATGTTAATTGGCAAAATAAAAGGAGTTAAAGAATGTTGGGATTCTTTAACTCCTATTTTTCTGATTTTTTTCCTATTTATTAATAGAATGAACTTAGGTTTTCTTTGATAGTAGCGCTGTTCTCTAATGATTTGAGAATGTTTTGGGCAGCGCGTTCAGTGCGAAGGTTTTCAACGGTTTCAGCTTGAGTTCTGTAATCGGTGATTGCAGGGGCTATAGTAGCTGAAGTGAGTTGGATTACGTATACAGCGTTTTCACCATCGATAGGCTTAGAAATTTGCCCTTGTTTGAGTCCGAATGCAGCACCTACTACTTTAGGTTCACGACCTTCACCTATGATAGTTGGGTTTTTCATCACGAGACCAGTAGCGCTTTTTACTTCAGTTTTGTTAGCTGAAGCGATGGCTTGGAGGCTGTTGCCTTTGGCTTTTTCTTTTAAAATAGCGGCTTTCTTTTCGCGGATGAGGATAGGTTTCACGATAGGAGCGGCATCTTGTGCAGAGCTGAGTCCTTCTTCACCTTGTTTTACTAATTGAGCGACGATGTTGTTGCTTCCGGCGTTGAATCGCTTGATGTCACCTACTTTGGTGTCCTTATTGAACAACCATTGTACGATGGCGCGGTTGCTACCTAATCCGATGATTTGGTCGTCGTTTTTATGGAGGTTATCGGCGCGGAGTACTGAAAGGTCGGATTTTTTGGCGATGCTTGCAAATTCTTTTGGATTTTGAGAAGCCTTCATTTCAAAGTTAGAAACTTTAGAGAAAATCTCGCTTACAGTGGCTTCAGATGGTTCTACCGCACGGCTGATAGTGGCGATATTTACGGCTTCGGCTTTGCTTGTAACTTTTACGACGTGGAACCCAAAGTCGGTTTCAACAAGCCCTATGTTGCCAACGGGGTTAGCGAAAGCGAATTCTTCGAAAGGTTTTACCATTGCGCCTTTTCCAAAGAATCCGAGATCTCCACCACTATAAGCAGCGCCTGGTTCTTCAGAGTTTTCGCGAGCGAGTTCGGCAAAATCAGTACCTGCAGATTTAGCTTGCGCTAATAGTTCTTCGGCTTTAGCTTTAGCTTCTTCCTTAGTACGAGTGGTATTAGGAGTAGCGGCTTGGCTTCCTTGGTAGGCGATGAGGATGTGGCTTGCTTTTACGGCTCCGGCGGGCTCTTTGGCAACCATACGGCTGATTTTTAGGTTGCCGTCTTCTTCGTAAGGTCCGAATACTTTGCCTATAGGAAGAGCGTAAAGAGTATCGGCGTAAGCAGAGCGGATATTATCTTTATTTACGAAAGTGCTGTCATAAGGGACATTAGAGTTGCGATCTACGAACTCTTTAATATTCTTAGTTTTAGCAAATCCAGGAAGAGTGTCGTTGCTATTGGTTTTGCTGTTGAACACGATTTCGGGTTGCAAAAGTTTGAGCAAGTTTTCTTTTTCAGCTTCAATGTCTTTTGCAGAAGGTTTTTCGTTCACTACAATATATTGGATGTTGCGATAAGCCTCTTGTTTGAATTGTTTTTCGTGTTTTTTGATGTAATCTTGGATTTCACCATCGGTAACGGTAACGTTTTTATCGTCGATAGAACTGTATTGCAACGCCACATAATTGATGTCGGCAAGGTCTTTTTCTTGGTGGTATTCCATTTCAGCTTCAGCATTGGTAACGCCGAGACCTGCACGGATAAGGCTGAAATACATTTGTTGTTTAGCACCTTCTACGATAGCGTCTTCTTGCATTTTCCATTGAGCATAGGCTTCTGGATTGGTACTTTTGAGGGTAGCTAAGTAGTTAGTGAATTTATGAGGGTCGAACACGCCAAACTCATTCACAAACTGAGGGTTTTGTGCTAAAGGAGTTTTAGCAAGGATAGCCAAAATTTGGTCTTTTTCAATGCTGAGACCTAGTTTGTCCACCTGTTGGTTGAGGAGGATTTCTTGGACTTTTTGTTCCCACACGTATTTAGCGGCTTCGATGCTGCTTACTTGTCCGTTAGCTTGACGGGTAGCGTTTTCCACTTGTTGACGGAAAGCGTCGATAGAGACATCTTCGCCATTTACGGTTCCTATTTCGTTAGGCATATGGTTGCTAAAGCGACCTTTACCGATAAAATCGGAGATGATGAAAGCGAAGAGGGCAAGCCCTATAATCGCGATAAGGAATACGGTTTTACTTCTAATCTTTTCGAGTACTGCCATTGTTTATAATTCGTTTATAAGAGTATAAAAATGTTTGGTGTTATTAATCAAACGGCAAAAGTAATACTTTTTGTGTAAATGCAAAAATATTTTTAAGATTTTTTATAAGATAAGAGGTAAGAAGTAAGAGATAAGAGATTGTTGTGAAGTGTGGTATGGGTAATTTTATGATTTTTTTTTGGAGTAGTTATTTGTAATAGGGAGGTTCGTTGTGGCTTCGTTATGTGTTCGTTGAGTGTTCGGATAGAGTGTTTTTTTTGTTATTTGGTAATTATTTTGTACTTTTGCCGTTTGAAATGTAAAAAAATGAAGACTGTCGCTCTTTATAAATACTTGTTTATAGTATTGTTTTTCGGCGTACGATTAGTGTTGGCTCAGCAAGGTGTTGAAGCGCTTTTCATCAAAGAAGGGGTTTTACTCAAGTGTGAGGATGCTAAGATACCTTCTGATGGCTATATAGCGTTGCCTCATACGGTAAAAGCAATTGCAGCTGAAGCATTTAAAGGTTGTACGCGCTTGCAAAGGATTAGCGTCTCGGGTGGGGTAACCACTATTGGGGATCGCGCTTTTGTGGGGTGTAATCATCTTACTAAAGTGGAGATGTTGCCTAACTCGGTGACGGCTATTGGGGTGCAGGCGTTTGCTTTTTGTCCTAAGTTAAAGGAAATTAACTTGCCTAACACAGTAGCGACAATAGGGGAGGAGGCTTTTAGAGGTTGTTTTGCTCTGGAACGCATTGAAATACCCGAGGCTATGAGTCTTATTGGCAGCAGTGCTTTTATAGATTGCTCAGGGCTTAAGCAGGTGGTGTTTTTGAGTAATGAACTTAGTGTATTGCCTTCGCAGTTGTTCTATCAGTGTAAGGTGCTTTCACAAGTAACTTTGCCGCCGAGCTTGCGACATATTAAAAGTAGCACCTTTGCGTATTGTGAGTCACTTCCAGAATTGGAACTGCCAGAGAAATTGGAAATCATAGGTGACGATGCTTTTGAGTATTGCAAATCACTTAAGGGAATGAGTATTCCTGATAATGTGTTTTTTATTGGGTCAAGTGCCTTTCATAGTTGTAGTGCTTTAGCAACGCTGAAATTGCCTTATGGTTTGCGACATATATTAAACGATACTTTTTTAGATTGTACGAGTTTGAGTTCGGTGGTAATTCCAGATACAGTGGAGAAAATCAATATGCAGGCATTCAGGAATTGTACTTCATTACTTACTGTCCAAATGCCTTTAGCGCTTACCGATATTTATTATGGAGCTTTCTATGGTTGTAGAAATTTGCAATATATTGATTTGCCTGAGGGTGTTAAATATATAGGAGTGTTTGCTTTTGCCGAATGTGCAAGTCTGCAAACTGTAGAGCTACCTCGTGCGGTGGTAGATGTTGCTGCTAAGGTTTTTTATAATTGTGCCAATCTTACTGAAGTAAACTTGTCTAAATTTACTACTTCTATAGGGGTGCAATCATTTTATGGGTGTGCAAACTTAAAAGAGTTAAAATTGCCTAATACAGTAGAAAAGATAGATTTGGCAGCCTTTGAAAATAGTGGTCTTGCTGAATTGCATTGTCGTGCAATTACTCCACCAGTGGTGAATCGAAGTTTTGGATATAGAGGAAAAGTGCTAGTGCCCTATCGCTCATTAGAGCTTTACAAACAAGCTGAAGGATGGAAAGATTGTGCTTTGGAATAAAAAAATATTCTAAAAAGTTTGGCGGATTAAAATTTTCGCCGTACTTTTGCCACCCAAAAGCGCATATAAATAGGCGTGATATTATTCATTAATAATACTAATAAGTTATGATTCAATACGTTAAAGAGTCTTATGAAGAGTTAACTAACCACGTTACGTGGCCTAATGTTTCTGATGCACAAAAAGAAATGGTGGTAGTAGTGGTGTTTTCAATCCTGTTTTCTTTAGTAATTTGGGGAATGGATTCTTCATTCGAATACCTTATAGGTAAGTATTTTGAATTTATGAAATAAAAACAGCAACGATGTCTGGATTAATAGAAAAAAAATGGTATGTAATTAAAACCGTTACCGGTCAGGAGAACAAAATAAAAAACTACATAGAGAACGAGACTTCTCGTTTAGGTTATGCCGACTATGTGGAGGAAGTTTTAGTGCCTACTGAAAAGGTGGTTCAAGTGCGTAACGGCAAGAAAATCACCAAAGATAGAGTGCACATGCCTGGCTATGTAATGGTGAAAGTTCACTTAGCAGGTGAGGTAGTGCATATCATTAAGTCTATCCCAGGGGTAGTAGGTTTCTTGAGTGAAACCAAAGGAGGTGATCCACTGCCATTGCGTAAAGCCGATGTAAACCGTATGCTTGGTCAGGTAGACGAATTAGCTGAAACGGTAGAAACAGTAGCTATTCCTTTTGAAGTAGGCGAAATGGTAAAACTTATCGATGGTCCTTTCAATGGTTTTAACGGTACTATAGAACGTGTGAACGAAGAAAAACGCAAACTTGAAGTGATGGTGAAAATCTTCGGACGTAAAACACCTTTAGAACTAAGCTATACCCAAGTAGAAAAATTGTAACAAAGTCCTCATAAGAGGCATTTAAATAAATTATTAATTATAAACAATGGCAAAAGAAATTAGTAAAGTAGTTAAACTACAAGCTCGGGGAGGTCAAGCGAATCCTTCGCCACCAATTGGACCCGCATTAGGTGCTGCCGGTGTTAATATTATGGAGTTCTGCAAGCAGTTCAATGCTCGTACGCAGGACAAACAAGGAAAAGTAATTCCTGTAGTTATCACCGTTTATAAAGACAAGTCTTTCGACTTTGTTATCAAAACTGCACCTGCTGCTGTTCAGCTGTTGGAAGCCGCTAAGGTTAAAGGAGGTTCCGGAGAGCCAAACCGTAAGAAAGTAGCAAGTATCACTTGGGAACAAGTGAGAGCAATTGCAGAAGACAAAATGCCTGATTTAAATGCATTTACAATCGAGTCTGCAATGAGTATGGTTGCTGGTACGGCACGTTCAATGGGTATATCAGTAACTGGAGAAAAACCTTTTTAATCGCAAAGCAATATGGCAAAATTAACAAAGAAACACAAAGAAGCTCTTGCAAAAGTTGATAGCAACAAGCTATATTCACTCAAAGAGGCTTCAGCATTATTGAAAGAAATCACTTACACTAAATTTGATGCTTCTGTAGATATTGCAGTGCGTTTAGGGGTAGACCCACGTAAAGCAAACCAAATGGTACGCGGTGTAGTTACGCTTCCTCACGGAACTGGTAAAGATGTTCGTGTACTCGCATTAGTAACTCCAGATAAAGAAGCTGAAGCTAAAGCTGCTGGAGCAGACTATGTAGGTCTTGATGAGTATCTACAAAAAATCAAAGACGGCTGGACTGATGTAGACGTAATCGTTACTATGCCTGCTGTAATGGGTAAATTAGGTCCTTTAGGACGTGTCCTCGGTCCTCGCGGATTGATGCCAAACCCTAAAACCGGTACCGTTACTATGGAAATTGGTAAAGCTGTACAAGAAGTGAAATCTGGTAAAATCGATTTCCGTGTGGATAAAACAGGTATCGTACACGCTTCTATCGGTAAAGTATCATTCACAGCCGATAAAATTGTAGACAACGCTAACGAGTTGATCCAAACATTAATAAAGATGAAGCCTACCGCTGCTAAAGGTACGTATATGAAATCTATTTATCTTTCATCTACTATGAGCCCAAGTGTAGCTGTAGATCCTAAAACAGTTTAATTTGTAGTTAAAAACCGAAATTATGACAAGAGAAGAAAAATCATTAGTAATAGATAATTTAACTGCACAGTTAGCTGAAAATAACGTTATTTATGTAGCAGATTTAACTGGTTTGAACGCTCAAGAAACAACGGCTTTACGTCGTGCTTGTTTTAAAGCGAATATCAAATTAGCAGTTGTGAAAAATACCTTGCTTTCTAAAGCAATGGAGGCTTCAGAGAAAGAATTTGGCGAATTGCCAAGCATTCTCAAAGGCAACACTTCTTTGATGTATGCTGAAGTAGGTAATGTACCTGCAAAACTCATTAAAGAATTCCGTAAAAAATCAGATAAACCTATTTTGAAAGGAGCTTATGTAGATGCAGCTGTATTTATTGGTGATAGCCAATTAGATGCATTAGCAGCTCTCAAATCTAAAAACGAAGTTATTGGCGATATCATTGGATTGCTCCAATCACCTGCCAAAAACGTTGTTTCAGCTCTCAAATCAGGTGGTGGCAAATTGGCTGGTATCATCAAAACTTTATCTGAAAAGTAAAACAGAACACACAGAATTTATTTTTAAACAATTAAACAAAAACGATAGAAAAAATGGCAGATTTAAAAAATTTCGCAGAACAATTAGTAAACTTAACCGTTAAAGAAGTAAATGAGCTTGCTCAAATCTTGAAAGAAGAGTATGGCATCGAGCCAGCTGCAGCAGCAGTAGCAGTAGCAGCAGGTCCAGCAGCAGGTGGTGCTGGTGAAGCAGCCGCTGAAAAAACAGAATTCGACGTAATCTTGAAATCAGCAGGTGCTAACAAATTAGCGGTTGTTAAATTAGTAAAAGATCTTACTGGTCTTGGACTTAAAGAAGCTAAAGAAGTTGTAGACGGCGCTCCTTCTAAAGTAAAAGAAGGTGTTTCTAAAGAAGAAGCTGAAGGGCTTAAAAAATCTTTAGAAGAAGCTGGTGCTGAAGTAGAATTGAAATAATTTTACTTATAAACCCTATAAGGTTTAGGTCTTTTTCAATGGCAAAAAGACCTAAACCATTTTGTAATTTAAAGCAACAATACAACAACAATATAATGGTAAGACCTATCTTGCCAACCCTCAAACAAGCAACTCATCAACTTTAAGCAAAGTCTGCAATAGTCTTTCCCACTACAAACTTTGTTTGAGTTTCAAAATAATAATTGCTGTTAAAAGCTAACTGACTAACAACTTACTACTAACACACTAAACAATAATATTAAAGTAAAGAAAATGCTTACGAATCAAACCGCAAGAGTCAATTTTGCTTCTGTGAAACACACCCCTGAGTATCCTGACTTTTTGGATATTCAAATCAAATCGTTTCAAGAGTTCTTTCAGATGGAAACCAAGTCGGAAGACCGAGTGAACGAGGGATTGTACCACACCTTTAAGGAAAACTTCCCTATATCCGATACTCGTAACCAATTCGTATTGGAGTTTCTCGACTATTTCGTAGACCCTCCTCGCTACTCTATACAAGAGTGTATCGAACGCGGGCTTACCTATAGCGTGCCTCTGAAAGCTCGATTGAAGCTCTATTGCACCGACCCTGAGCACGAAGATTTTGAAACTATCGTACAAGATGTATATTTGGGAACTGTGCCTTATATGACTTCCAGCGGAACATTCGTTATCAATGGTGCTGAACGCGTGGTGGTTTCTCAATTACACCGTTCTCCTGGCGTATTCTTCGGTCAGTCGTTTCACGCCAATGGTACCAAACTCTATTCTGCACGTATCATTCCTTTCAAAGGTTCGTGGATTGAGTTTGCTACCGACATCAACAATGTGATGTACGCTTATATCGACCGTAAAAAGAAATTGCCCGTAACTACACTTTTCCGTGCAATTGGTTTTGAACGCGATAAAGATATATTAGAAATATTCGACCTTGCCGAAGAAATCAAAGTTTCTAAAACAGGGCTTAAAAAATACATCGGTCGTCGTTTGGCTGCTCGTGTACTTAACACTTGGCACGAGGACTTCGTAGATGAAGATACAGGAGAAGTAGTATCTATTGAGCGTAATGAGATTATCCTCGATCGCGATACTGTACTCGATGAAGATAACATTCAAGAAATCTTAGATGCTGATGTAAAAACTATTCTTCTTCACAAAGAAGACAGTCAGGCTACAGATTATACTATTATCCACAATACTTTACAAAAAGACCCTACCAACTCTGAAAAAGAGGCGGTAGAACATATTTACCGACAATTGCGTAACGCCGAACCACCCGATGAAGAAACAGCTCGCGGTATTATCGATAAGCTCTTCTTCTCAGACCAACGTTATAACTTGGGGGATGTAGGTCGTTACCGTATCAATAAAAAATTAGGGTTAGATACCCCTATGGAAAAGCAAGTGCTTACCAAAGAGGATATCATCACTATCGTAAAATATTTGATTGAGCTCATCAACTCTAAAGCAGAGGTAGATGATATCGACCACTTGTCTAACCGCCGTGTGCGCACGGTAGGAGAGCAGTTGGCAGCTCAGTTTGGTGTAGGTCTTTCTCGTATGTCACGCACTATCCGCGAACGTATGAACGTACGTGATAACGAGGTATTTACTCCTATAGATTTGATTAACGCTAAGACTCTTTCGTCTGTAATCAACTCGTTCTTTGGTACAAACCAGTTGTCTCAGTTTATGGATCAAACAAACCCATTAGCCGAGATTACTCACAAACGCCGTTTATCAGCTTTAGGACCTGGAGGTCTATCGCGTGAACGTGCAGGTTTTGAGGTGCGCGACGTACACTATACTCACTACGGACGCTTGTGTCCAATCGAAACCCCTGAGGGACCAAACATCGGTTTGATTTCATCATTAGCCGTGTTCTCTAAAGTAAATGGTATGGGCTTTATCGAGACTCCTTACCACAAAGTAAGCAACGGAAAGGTAGATCTTAAAGATATGACCTATCTCACTGCCGAAGACGAAGAGGGACTTAAAATTGGTATGGCTAATATCGCATTAGACGATAAAGCTAATATCATTGAGGAAAAAGTGGTTGTAAAAGAAGATGGTGACTTCCCTGTAATCGAACCTAATGAAGTACAATATATAGACGTTGCCCCTAACCAAATCGCCTCTATTTCAGCTTCTCTTATTCCTTTCTTGGAACACGACGACGCGAACCGTGCCTTGATGGGATCAAATATGATGCGCCAAGCAGTGCCATTGTTGAAACCAGAAGCTCCTATTGTAGGTACAGGTTTGGAACGCCGCGTAGCTTCTGATGCTCGTGTGCTTATGAATGCCGAACGCGATGGGGTAGTAGATTATGTAGATGCTGAGAAAATCATCATTACTTACGATCGTACCGATGAGGAAAAACTCGTAAGCTTTGATGCTGATGAAACTGTATACAACCTTATCAAATTCCAAAAAACTAACCAAGGTACTTGTATCAACCTTAAGCCAATTGTAGAAAAAGGCGAACGTGTGAAAAAAGGACAAGTGCTTTGTGAAGGTTATGCTACCGAAAATGGAGAGTTAGCACTTGGTCGCAATATGAAAGTAGCGTTTATGCCTTGGAAAGGGTATAACTTCGAGGATGCGATTGTAATCTCAGAACGTGCTGTACGCGATGATATCTTCACTTCTATCCATATTGATGAGTACGCACTTGAAGTGCGTGACACTAAGTTAGGTGCTGAAGAACTTACCAATGATATTCCTAATGTATCGGAAGATGCTACTAAGGATTTGGATGAAAATGGTATGATTCGCATTGGTGCTGAAGTACGTCCTGGAGATATTCTTATAGGTAAGATTACTCCAAAAGGTGAATCTGATCCTACTCCTGAAGAGAAACTCCTCCGTGCTATCTTTGGTGATAAAGCAGGTGATGTGAAAGATGCATCTCTAAAAGCCTCTCCATCACTTTACGGGGTAGTAATCGACAAGAAATTGTTCTCTCGCGCAGTGAAAGATAAACGCAAACGCAGTAAAGATAAAGAAGATGTAGCGCAATTAGAAGCCGACTATAATGCTAAATTCGAGGCGCTTCGTACTAAATTATTAGAAAAACTATTTAGCTTAGTAGCCGAGAAAACCTCAGAAGGTGTAGTGAACGACCTTGGTGAAGAGATTGTACCTAAAGGTAAGAAATACAGCAAAAAAGTACTTGAAGGCATTGAAGATTACGCTCACCTTACTTCTGCAGGTTGGACTGATGATAAACATATCAACGGACTTATAGACGACCTCTTGCACAACTACCGCATTCGCGAAAACGACTTACAAGGTATGTTGCGCCGTGATAAATTCACTATCGCTGTGGGTGACGAATTGCCTGCAGGTATCCTCAAATTAGCTAAGATTTACGTGGCTAAGAAACGTAAGTTAAAAGTAGGGGATAAGATGGCAGGTCGCCACGGTAATAAGGGTATCGTAGCGCGTATCGTTCGTGATGAGGATATGCCATTCCTTGAAGACGGAACTCCGGTAGACATCGTGTTGAACCCACTTGGGGTACCTTCACGTATGAACATCGGTCAGATATACGAAACTGTATTGGGTTGGGCAGGACAAAAACTCGGTAAGAAGTTTGCAACTCCTATCTTCGACGGGGCATCACTTGAGCAAATCAATGAGCTTACTGATGAAGCAGGCGTTCCGCGTTTCGGTCATACTTACCTATACGATGGTGGTACTGGTGAACGTTTCGACCAAAAAGCAACTGTAGGGGTTATTTATATGATCAAACTCGGACATATGATTGACGATAAGATGCACGCGCGTTCTATCGGTCCGTACTCACTCATCACACAACAACCATTGGGAGGTAAAGCCCAATTTGGTGGTCAGCGTTTTGGAGAGATGGAGGTATGGGCATTAGAGGCTTATGGAGCATCTAGTACCTTACGCGAAATCTTAACTGTAAAATCCGATGACGTAGTAGGTCGTGCCAAAACTTACGAAGCGATTGTAAAAGGTGAGACAATGCCAGAACCAGGCTTGCCAGAATCTTTCAACGTATTGATGCATGAGCTTAAAGGTCTTGGATTAGATATCCGACTTGAAGAATAATTGTTAATTACGACTGACGAATTACAAATAATAAGTGATTCGTCATTCATTAGAAATAAAATTCCAAACTATTGAATATTCAGTAGTTTGGAATTTTTGTTTTTATTAGAAGTTAAGGGAAGAAGATAAAAATTGTTCTCAAGTACTTAACTAAAATTTATCTTTTCAATAACTACTAATCTATTTTGTTAGATACATTGCCTTTGCTGTACGTTCATGTTAATATTACTTTCTATATCATTAGTCTTTTAATTTGCTACTTTAAAACTATAGTTTTCTGGAAAATATTTTGAAAGACCTAAGTCATTAGTATTAAATTCTAGATCTGTTATAGCTGGATACTTTAAATTAGCCTTCTTTTGCATTTTAGCGATGACTTCCTCTTCCTCCTCTTTCAAAGTCCAGTCACTTATATATGTATCAACTAATCCTACCTCATATAACTCACCTTTTACTTCTATTTTATTCGGTAGAAAATATCCTTCATATACTATACAATTATTAAGTTTAGTAGTATATGAATCTCCATCCCAAAAATCATTTGAGTACCCCTCATATTCAGTTTTATAATACTTAGCAGTATCTCTATCTATTTTTTTTATATAAGTGGGAAATTTTATAACATATTCTCCTATATATTCTCTTTGAAAATTATATTTTTCGATTTCATCTATATATTCTCCACCAAGAATATGATTTGGGTAACTTTCTTTGAATATTGTGTTATAATAAGTATATACTTCGTTTAATAAGGCACTTTTCGTGTCATACAAATAAAAAGGATATTTTCTCATCAAAGTAATATTATAGGTTTCTTGGTCTATATTATATTTTCCTGTTTTGATTATCATTTCCTTATTTACAAAGTTAAAAATGAGATCTTTGCTAATTTTTTCTATCATTTCATACTTTTTAGTCATTCGCAATTCATATTCTTCTTTTTTTTCATATTCACCTCTCTCAGCCCATTCTTTAAAAGAGGCTTCTATACATAATTTAGCCCTTTTAAACTCAGTTAAGTCTTGGCATATCTTCTT
Organism: uncultured Capnocytophaga sp.; assembly: GCF_937936315.1. GTDB lineage: Bacteria > Bacteroidota > Bacteroidia > Flavobacteriales > Flavobacteriaceae > Capnocytophaga. The sequence continues at coordinate 12,128 of NZ_CALGWU010000027.1, forward strand.
AACTATCACATCTTTGTACTTATTTATAGCTTTATTCTTAGCAACCATTTCATCTAATGCAATTAAATTAATTCCATTTTTTTTATTATAGGCTTCATTAGCTTTCTTTTTAGTATTATAAAAAGATTCACCTGATTTATCTTTTCTCAACTTATTAATTTCAGTAAGAGGAATGCCTAATTTTCGTAAGGTCTTATTTTCAATAGCTTGTTTTTCTATTTCAAAAGCCTTGTATGTGTGGGTAGTTTTAGTCTGTCCTAAAACATTAGTAATAAAGCATATTACCAATAGTGTAATTAGAAATTTAATACTTTTCATTATTATTGAACTTATTAATATAATTGACTACTTTATTTATTATTCTTTTGCAATTATAGCGTCATAAAAAATTGACCAGTTACCATCTACTGTAAGTTCCTCAAGTGAACCTACCTTTATCTCCTCTCACATCATTAAAAGAGTCTTTATTAAGCTCTTTTTCTATTCTTGATGAGGAGAGTTCTTTTCAAAACATCTTCTTTTCAAGCATACACTTCATAAACAGAAGATTTTATATGATTTTATTCTATTTCTCCTACTATCATCACAAACTGTCTGCAAACTTTGATATTAAAAGAAGGTAACTCCTGCAAATATTTGTAATGGATATTATTTTTAGACAATAAATCCTTAACTGATATATGTCTTAAGGTATCAATAGGACTCCTATTTTCATTACCTCAAAACTTAATGATTTATCAAATTCAGTCCAGCTAGTATCACGTTGTGAAGTAATGGTAAATTGTGCTGTTTCAATAAACTTAGTAAGCTCATCAAAATTATTTACATATTTACCATTGAAATGTAAATAAGTATCTTGGGCATAGCGAATGTCTTTTAGTTTTTTGCAAACTTCAGAATAGCGTTTTTTGTTGTTTCAAAATTAACTTTATAAATAGTGTTATATAAATCGCTATTGAATGCAATAAATATAATGAGTAATGAGATAGCTACACCAGATATAGCTAATCCTATAGTTTTTTTTCTAATCCTATTGACGGTAAAATAAAGCCTAAAAGCCAAAATAGTAGAACTACAAGAAATAATAACCCTACCCAAGGAACTGATGATAAAAATAATACTAATGATGTGCCAAATAGCACAGCTAGGGTTATTAACGAAATAATGAACCTAATAGTTCCAATTTTGTTTTTCTGATTGTTATTTGTTCTCGGTTGTCTAATTTTGGTGCATAGTTACGACAAATTTTTGTACTATGCAAGTTTTTAACATTTATTTTTTACAGATGAGTTGTAAAAAATTAAAAATCAAATGAATTTGAATTGTTGTTAATGTGTAAAAACTGACTTTTGTATTTGTGAATTCGTTGATTTATACTATCTTTGTCGCCTAAAATTAAACATTATGGCTACATACAAATTACCCTATTTCGGGAAGGTTACCCTTTCTGAAGATAATGATTACCACGAAATAGAAGATGTGGATATCAACGGCTCCTCAGTGTCAATCACTATTGATTGTATGGGAGAAACACCCTCTAAAGCTCAGGGAACAGCTATTGAGCAATTGTTAGAACACTTGCCTGAACTCGACCAACAGATTCGCAACGAATTTATAAAAGTCTATCGTTCTAGCGAGGAATCTATGGTGAAAGATTATGTGCAAATAGTAGAAGAAATGGCTGATGAGCAGGGGGAAGAATTGCTCACAGCACTTGAGCTTACTAATCTCAATATCTCCCTTTTTGCGACAGAGTTTGCAGGTTTTGACTATACGTTGCCTGAAGTTACCGATGAAATTCTTGTAGTAATGGTAGATGAAGAAAGGAAAATCATACGCTTTACGATTGAGTCGTAAATGATTTATTATAATGTTCTGCTTTAAAGTTAATTAAAAAACATCTTTTGAATATGAATTTTATTACTGAAAACCAAACCGAGTATCAAGCTCTCTTTACTTTTTGGGGAGAGGAAGAGTCTGAAATTGAGGTCTGTTTTGATGCCAAACGCCACTTTACAGAAGAAGAAAAGCAAGAAGTATTTCGGCAAGTAGCAACCAAAGTACAATGGTTGGAGGGCAACAAGGAAGCTGTTCTGCAGTTTCTCCTCAAAAATGAAGAGATAAGAGAACTCTTTGAAGTAGCCCAAGAAGACCTTGAAGAAGAAATTACTGAAGAGCAATTTTGCGAAGCCGTGTATTTCTATGATTTGTATTGTGAAGTAGGTGAAGACCTCGTCTGCACTTTTGATGTGGATACTGACCCTGATTACTTTTTGGGGCATCTGGTGAATATCAGGCTTGATGATAACTATCAACTTCATTTAGAAACGATTAGTGGATAATAATACTGAATTGTAACTTAATGTAATATAATATAATAATTATGAATATACGTCCTGCCATCACAACTGATATAGCCTTATTGCAGGCTATTGGCAAGCAAACTTTCTATGAAACCTTTGCTGATACCCACACCTTCGTCTTAGGTTCTGATGCTCAAACCGATATTTTAATGAAACTGTCGATGTTTTAAGATATACAAAAAGAACATACAAGGTTAAAATAATGATCGACAATACAACTCTCTTTGAGTTGATTTTGAAAGGATGAAATCAATAAAAATATTTAAAATGATACGTAACAAAACACTTATTTTCGCTTTACTTGCACTATCTGCTTGTAGCAAACAATCGGGAGAAGATGAACCACAACAAATGGTATATCAGAATTCCCAACAAAGTCTCTTTGATCCCTATATCGCTCAGGGGTCTATTTTCACAAGAGAAGTTAAAAATATGCCTTTGGCAACGAACTCTGCTGCCATAGCAGCCTATATGCCTAAGATGCCCGCAGAATATCTTCCTGAGAGATTTAAAAGCTGGTTGGTAACTTCTTTGAATACCACGAACTATAATATCCCTGTGTATGTAGTGAACTCTCACGACCCTCAACAGAAATATGCTAATTTCACCTCTACCGACAAGCGTGTAACTCACAAGGAAGACCTTGTGAAATACACAATAGGGCGTATTCCCTTGCCAAGCTATGCAGTACCAGCAGGCGGTGGTGACAAGTCTTTTGCGGTGTATGACAGAGCAACAGGAATGATGCGAGAATATTTTCACGCTGTTAAAGATGAGAAAGGTACTTGGCATTTTTCTGCTTCTGGATATTTTTCTGCAAAACCAAATTTTAAAGATTTAGGGAAGGATAACTTTGCGATGCAGCTTACTACAGGTTCTTCAGCAGTGGTAGGAATGTTGAACCCTCTTTCTCAGATAGGAATAGAAGAGGCGAGAAAGGGTGAGATACGTCACGCTCTATCCTTTACTATTGCCAATGCTGGTAAAGGATTCTCGTACCCTGCAAAGCAAGGTGATGGGACTTCAACAAACCCTAATGCTCCTTTGGAAGGACAGTGGTTTCGCATAGACCCTAAAATAGATCTCAACAAACTAAAATTACGTCCGTTTACCCTTGTAGTAGCCAAAGCGATACAGAAATATGGAGGCTATGCAGCCGATAAAAATCTTTTTTGCCACGCTTTCAACGCCGAGCACCCTATAAACGAAATGGCACAAGGGAAACCTAACCCTTGGGAAAAAGGTGGAGATATCTATGAAAAATACAAAGGAATAGACCTTAATGACTTTCCTTGGCATCTCACCCAATGGGCACCTGTGGATTGGGGGAAATGATTAGTAAAGATTAAATAACACTCTATGGAGATTACACCAACTCTTAAAATAGAAATCTACCACGCTCTTGTGGACTTTTTAACAGCTTACAAAACCGAAAACACCCAAGTTTTAGCTGAAAAGTTTGGCATTTCGGGAGAGTTTTTGGAGGAAATCTACGAAACGCTGGATTTTATAGAGGACAAAAGCACTTTGCGTCTTTTTCCTGTGGAAGAAATGGACAATGAAGAAGGCGGAGGAGTAAATTTGGAAGTTTATAACTATAATAATGACGATACTGCTGTTGGAGTAGAAGCCCATTTGTGGGACAATCAGGAATATTTTGCCATTATCAAAGGATGTTACAACCTTGGCGAGCAATTCCCTAAATTTGTTTTTCATTATTTTGAGTCTTAAATATTAGAAAATGACTGTAGAAATCTTTTGGCAGCTTATCGAAAAAGCAAGAAGCACAGCAGGGACAAATGATAATGCCTTTGCTTCGGCCTTACAGACAGAACTGGAAGCCTTATCGGAAGAGAATTTGCTCTTGTTTCAGTTTATTTATGAATGGTACGAAATTACGATTATCAAACAGCCCTCTCATCTGATGTGGTCGGCATTGGTACTGATTAACGGAGGCTATTGCACTGATACTTACGGCTTTGCGGGTTATCTGATTACCCACGGGCGTGAAGCTTATGAAAAAACGCTTGCAAATCCAGATTTTTTGGCTACATTGGAGCCTAAAAAAGATAAATGTAACTATAAGGAAGTGAGGCGGCTGGCGCAGAAAATCTATATGGAACGCACCAAAACGAAAATTCGTGCCTTTGAGAAGATTTATTTAGCCGCGTGGAGCGAAGATGTGCAGGATGAGATAACCCAAGCGCTGACCATCAATCCTGAAAAAAGAAACCGAGACTGGACATTAGATGAACTAAAAAAGATATTTCCTAAACTAACTGAAACACTATCTAAACAATACAAAAAATGAAATCAATAAAAATATTTAAAATGATACGTAACAAAACACTTATTTTCGCTTTACTTGCACTATCTGCTTGTAGCAAACAATCGGGAGAAGATGAACCACAACAAATGGTATATCAGAATTCCCAACAAAGTCTCTTTGATCCCTATATCGCTCAGGGGTCTATTTTCACAAGAGAAGTTAAAAATATGCCTTTGGCAACGAACTCTGCTGCCATAGCGGCTTATATGCCTAAAATGCCTGCGGAATACCTGCCCGAAAGATTTAAAAAAACGGTACTGACTACACTGAGCACCACATCTTATAATATCCCTATTTATGTAGTAGATTCTAATAATCCTTTTCAGGAATATGCTAATTTTGAGTCTAAGGATAATAGAGTTATTTATAAAGAAGACCTTATCAAGTATACTACGGGGCGAATACCCTTGCCTAAATATGCACAACCAGCAGGCGGAGGCGATAAATCTTTTGCCGTTTATGACAGAGCAACAGGGATGATGAGGGAATATTTTCATGCTGTTAAAGATGAAAAAGGAACTTGGCATTTTTCTGCTTCTGGATACTTTAAGGCAAAACCGAACTTTAAAGATTTGGGCAAAGATAACTTTGCGATGCAACACACCACAGGAGGGTCGGCAGTAGTGTGTATGCTCAATCCACTCTCTCAAATAGGCATCGCAGAGGCACGAAAAGGTGAAATAAAACACGCTCTGTCATTTACTATTGCCAATGCAGGGAAAGGTTTTTCTTATCCTGCTAAACAAGGAGATGGAACTTCAACCAACCCTAATGCTCCCTTGGAAGGACAATGGTTCCGTATAGATCCTAAAATAGATCTTAACAAGCTAAAACTTCGTCCTTTCACCCTCGTAGTAGCCAAAGCGATACAGAAATATGGAGGCTATGCAGCCGATAAAAATCTTTTTTGCCATACCTTCACGGCAGAACATCCTATAAATGAGATGGCACAAGGCAAGCCTAACCCTTGGGAAAAAGGCGGAGATATCTATGAAAAATACAACGGATTAGACCTCAACGATTTTCCTTGGCATCTTACCCAGTGGGCGCCTGTTAATTGGGGGAAATAATTTGAAAGGGATAATATGAATAATCAAATTTATGTATCTAGCTATGGTATTTTTATTTTATCCATAGATCAATTTAGTTCTTTTTTGAAAGAAGAGAAAAAAACAAGAGTGAAAAAAGTTTTACAACTTCTTCAAAAGGAACAAAGTTTATATCAGAGATCGATACAAACAGGAAGCTGGCTGCCAATTCCACAAATTGATTCAGTTTTATATGAAATAAAAATCACTAATTTAGGTGATTCTTTTAATGAAGAATGGGAGGGAAAATACAACTATACCTCCTTTAACCTATGTGTAGGGATAGATAATAGTATCTGGATAGGATCCATAGGGCTTTTATTTGATTGGAATGTAAATAAATTTATAGATAATTCCATAACCTACTCTACATTAGACGGACTTCAACTTACTAGTGCTTTGAAATTTCCTTTAGAAAAAGGTAAATATCTTGTGTCCATACAAGGATATGAACGCAAGGAAAAACAAAATTTTCCAGCTTCAAATAGTGGTTTTTTTATTTTCCTTTGCAAAAGTAGAAAAGTTTGAAAGTGTTAATGATCCTCGCGATGACAAATATTTATTTAATGGTATTAATAAATAGGGAATGTTAAAATAACAACCTACCCATACACACAAAAGATGCAAAGCCTTATTTTCCTAAAAAAGGGTTTCGCAATTTTGAACGCACTGTGTTCATAATTATAACAAACACAATATTAATTGGTTAATATCAACAAATGACAATCATAGAAACTCCCGAAATTATAGAAAAATGCAAAGCCTACGAGCGGGAAGGCGGTGTGATAGACTTTCGTATCTTTCAGTTGGATATGGAGCAGGAGGACACGCCTTATCAGAAGCATTTGGCTGTAGCGCAGCAGACCCTTATTTCGGTAGCGGAAGAAGTAAATACGCGTCTTGACCGTATGGCGGCTAAACTGAAAATGAATCGCAGGGAGCTTTTTACGATGGACTATGATTTTAACATTCTTAAAAACTCTGGCAAAGAGATTTCTGTCCAAGACTTTATGGGCTGGCAATATGAAGAAGTAAGCGGAAGGGTAAAAATACTCTGTTATGATTTGCTTAACCCTAAAACTAAAGGCTACGACCTATATTTCTACTACAATGAAAAAGAAGTGATTGAAAATGCACTCTCTATTACTCAAGAAGATAAGGGGCAAATAGGTTTTGTGTATGCCTTTTTAGATCCTCCTTATTCATTTATGTGTGGAAAAACTATTTTTGAAAAAGGAAACTTCTTTTTAGATTTTTGTAGGTTGCTTTTTACTGATATTTCTCAAATAGAAGTCTATAGATGGAGTACCGATAGCTCTAATTACTTTGATAAGGGCAAAGAATGGTGGGGTGCTTTCTTTTGGACGGTATACAATCCCTATTGGGATAGATATATAGGCATTATAGCTTCAGAAACTGATTAATAATTAACTATGAAAACAGATACACAAATTAAATTCGATACGATAATCAAAGAAGGTTTTACGCCTCTATTAAAGCCACTTTTCTTTTAAAATTGAAACTACTTTTATAATCTATTTTAAATAAAGAAGATACAGGAATTAC
>NZ_CALGWU010000028.1 GCF_937936315.1 uncultured Capnocytophaga sp.
TGGAGGTTTTCACCTCTTTATCGGTTGAAGCATACAAAACAGTGTATTGTTCTGTTCCTAATTGTTTTTCGCTAAGGGCAGCAGAAAGATACGCTAGTTCCCAATTGGCGAACTTGTCTAAAATGATGAATACGATTTTTTTCATTGCAATAATTTAATTTATTAGACATATCTTTCATAATAGATAGTCTTTAAAATTTTGATAAATCTTCTTTTAGAATTCAATTTGTCTAATATATATGGTTTTAGAATCATCTCCTCAAAAAAGATAATTAATGTAAGTAGAAGAAGTAGGATTAATAGTAATAAAAAATCATTTAGGTCTTTAAAGAATTTTTCTATATAGTCTTTAAATAAAAAACCTATTAATCCAACTACGAAAATAGTAATTTTATAGTCATATTTTATTTCTTTAGTAAATTCTTCATAGTTGTCAATTAAGAAGGATAGTTTTTCCTTTCCTAAATTCACTCCTAACAGCTTTTCTAACTCTTTTTTTTGAATTTTCAAACCCCAATTCTTTTTAAAATTTCCTTTTTTGTTAATTACATATTTATATTTTTGTAAAACAATTTGTTTTTGTTTTTTAATGAAAAATATACTTAATAAGACCATAATTATTAGACTTAGTATATAAAATATTATTGCTAATATAGATGATTGTGAAAAATGGAAATAGGAACTAAGAATGAGAAAAAATATAGGAACTATAAAAGCATACCAATATTTGAAAATAATTCGCTTATTTATTAAATTCCATAAGGAAATATTTTTATTATAACTATAGATTTCTTGTAATAAAATATTTTGCATAAGTATTTATTTTAGCTTTAAACCTTTCTATATCTGATATTAAACAATATAAATACACCAATGTGTGACCTATTCTTTTTCTTCTAAAGTAGCTTCTGAAAGTAATTCATTAAAGCTATTAGCTATTTTGCGAGTAGATTTATCGTCAAGCCAATAGTCCCAAACTGACCCATCGGAGAGGTTGAAGTATAGTCTGGAGTCATCACCTAGACTACCAAAAACAAAAGTGTTTTCAGTATTAGGTTTATCAAGATATTGTAGTAATTGCCACGCTTGATAGTCTCTGCTCAGCTTTTCAAAAAGGAGGTTACGATTTTTAATATCCAAATCTTTACCTTTGTACTGATAAAGGCAATATAAATCAAAACTGTTGAGGATTTCCTTGTAAAGAGCAGGAAGTTCAAAGGAATGTTTTTGTTCTGTTTCTGTAATTCTATTCATATTTTTATTTATTAAATAATCTAAGTTAATTGTATTTCTTCTGCGTCTTCTAAGTTTTCTATTAGGATAGGGGTTTCTTCTTCAAAGTGAAAAGAAACGCCATAAGGCTCGCAAAAGCTAAAACCTCCTTCAGCAAAATGCAATATCCATTCTTTGTTGTCATAAAATAGGAACTGCGGACTTTCAAAAGGAACTTCCTGTAAGGGAACACTTAACAAACGTTTTTCTTCATCTGAAAGATGAAAGCCTTCTGAGCTTATTAGCAGTTGTTCTTGAAAATAAGAAAGAGCCTTGGCAACCAACTTATCTGCGTAGGCAAGGATTTTTTCAATAAAAGCAATAGTATCAGGTGTGATGTTTTCACTTTTGCTAAACACAGAAAAAGGAAGCTCTAGGGTTTCTTTATAGAAATCACTCTCCCAAAGGAATGAGGCCTCCCAAAAATATGCTTCTTCGACTTTTTCTTTGAAAGTAAGAGTGCCAAACTTGGTGATATAACTTGATATGCTCATTGCTTTAACCAATTAATTTCTTCTTTACTAAGGAGAAAGTATTTATATACAAAGTTTTCGCAGGCTTCTTGTTCGCTATCAAAAGACTGTTCATCAGAGAAACTATGCCAATCGGCAAGGCATACGACCCATTGGTTTTCTCGTTGCAGAAAACAAGTGTTATCCACAGCTAGGCTGCCACTCTCAAAAGTATCAGTCTTGAAATAGCACCAAGAAGGGTTGTAGTTTAGGTTTTCTAAAGTTTGTAACAACTCTTTAAACGATGAGATAGGGAGCTGTTCTTTTATTTGGGTTAAAAGCTGTTGTCTTTTCATTTTTTCTTGTTTCTTTTTCTTGGAAAACCAAATGAGTATAAACGCCCAAGCCAAAAGAGCTATTAATGGAGGGGCAAGTATATTGTAATTCACAAGAGTAAAATTGTATTTTTAAATTTCAAACATTCTATTTTTCAGGGTCTCTGTTTTCGGCCAAATATTGTTCTTTGATTTCACAACTTCTTCATCAACAAGGAAGCTCTAAGGTTTCTTTATAGAAATCACTCTCCCAAAGGAATGAGGCCTCCCAAAAATATGCATCTTCTACTTTTTCTTTGAAAGTAAGAGTGCCAAACTTGGTGATATAACTTGATATGCTCATTCCGCTAATTGTTATATGTTTATAGGGTTTTATGCTTATTTTTTTCAAATTCAACGATAGTGTTATCAATAATTTCTTTGAGCTGGTAAGAGGCAATGCCCAGCGGCTTGTTTACATCGGTGAGAGACCATTCTACCAGCAATTCGTCTTTATCTTTACAGATGAGTAGCCCAATAGTAGGATTGTCGCCTTCTCCACGCAAGAGTTTATCAATGGCAGTTACATAGAAGTTCAATTTTCCGATATATTCAGGAACGAAAAGTGTTACTTTGAGTTCTACCACTACATAGCACTTCATCGGAATATGGTAAAAAATGAGGTCGGGGAAAAAGCTCTGTCCTTCGGGCATACGCAACTCCATTTGTCGCCCAACAAAAGCGAATCCTTGTCCTAATTCCAACAAAAAGCGAGTAATGTTTTGCATCAAAGCCTCTTCAAGCGCTCGTTCGGAATAGTCTTTGGCAAGGGAAAGAAAATCGAAATTATAAGGGTCTTTGAGGATTTCGGTAGCCAAATTAGCTTGAGGGATAGGCAATTGAGTGTCAAAATTGCTAATAGCTTTCCCTTGTCGTTCAAAGAGGTTACTTTCTATGGTATGCACTAATTGTACCCTGCTCCAATTATGATAGATCGTCTGCTTGATATAGAATAGAGCCTCAGAAATAGAGTTACATTTTCTCATTATTTCAGTATGGTGTCTCCAAGGTATTAAGCCAAAATCTTTAGGCATCTCTAAAAAGCTACCAACTTGGTAGCTTTTTGTAAGTTCTTGATAATAAAATAAATACCATTGTCTTATGTTTTTAATATTGGCTACAGAAAAACCAGTAGCTTCAGGGAAAGCTTCTTTCAAATCCAAACTTAGTTGGTTGATAAAGCCACTACCCCAAGCCTTTTCGGTTTGCATTTTTACAATATCACTACCCAAGCTCCAGTAGAACTCTAAAAGGGCAGTATTCACCTTTATGGCTGTTTTGATTTGCGATTGCTGGAATCGTTGTTTGATTTCTATCAGCCATTGGTGGTATTCTTTATTGGGGAGGTTTTGTGCTCCAAAGGTAAAAGTAGGGGCTTCTTTCATTGTGGTTGTTTTAAGAATTTTGATAAGTTTATATAATTACACTCTTCCACTTTTCAGGATCTCTGTTTTCAGGCAAATACTGTTCTTTGATAGTATCTAATAGCCAGCGATCTTCTACGAGTTTGTACTTGTACTCGCGCTTGTAATTCATTTTTGCATACTCTCTGTCGGTAAATATAGAGGCTTTTTTACCCGTGATTTGCACTTCGGTAATGCTTTCTTTAGAAGGGTCGTAGTTAGGAGGAAAGCCGTGACAGGTGTACTGAGCGCCGCCATATTTGCGCTCGCGTTCGGTGATGTATTCCTTATAAATAGGGATACGCAGCTCTGTTTGTTGCTCACAAAAGTCTTCCCAAGAAAGCGTTTTCTTTTTCTCCACTTCTTCTTCGTCAACTCTGTTGGCTTCTGTTTCCCAGTCGTACATCGCTTGCAAGAAGGCAGTGAAACGCTGGCGTAGGGTTTGTTCTGTTTCTGTCATTTTGGATTATAATTTTAAATTGTCATTTTCGTCAAACTCCCAAAAAGGATTATAAGCAACTTCAAAGAGGTAGCCGTCCAAGTCCTTGAAATAGCCGCTATATCCACCCCAAAATACTTTTTGAGCTGGCTTGACAATAGTAGCTCCTAATTCACTGACCTTAGATAAAACAGCATCTACTTCTGCTTCCGATTTGGCATTATAACTAATTGTTATTCCTGCAAATGTACTTGACTGATAAGGTAGCGTAGTATCTTCGGAGAGTTCTTGTAAAGGATATAATCCTAATACAATTCCTCCCAAAGGGAAAAGAGCATACTCCTCCATACTTTTGTCCGACTTCTGCCAGCCTAAGTTCTCATAAAAGGCAAGAGCTTTCTTAAAGTCGCGGACACCTAAAGTGATAAGTGTAAATTTCTGTCTCATTTTTTAATATTTTTCTTTATAAAGTTCCTTTTTCTTTGCACCATAGGTGATATTCCTTAAGCCAAAGCCGCCAATCCTCGGGACAATGATAGGTATCCATATACTTTTCTTGTTCTTCTATGCTTAAAGAATGCCAATATTCCAAAAAAGTGTCTCTATAATGCTCTTGATAGCCCTGATTCCAGCGAGGAGCCCCATAGAAACTATGAGGAAAGACAATCCAAAACGGAAATACTTCTTTATACTCCTCTATTTCCTTCTTAAAATGCTCCCTTTTGTCTTCTTCATAGAATGTTATTTGTACAAAAAAGAGTTTGTTGGCTTCTCTTGTAATCTGGATTTGTCCTTTGCTAAGGCTATAAGGCGCTTTGCTAAAGAAATGCCTAATACTTTTGGGACTAACCTCTCTTTCTGCTGCCTCTATACGCTTATAGAGGGCTACAGGGATAAAGAAGTCATACCCAAAAATAGGATAGGTTTTACAAAAGAAATTTTTGAGCTTTGAGAACATAATCTTGAATTAACTAATTAACACTTCTCTTTCTTTCTTGGGGACTTTGGCAAGTACTTGGTCGTAAGAGTGCTGTATCATCTCCTTGATAAGGGTAGGGGGTAAGCCTTCTAAAAGTACAGTATTCCAATGTTTTTTGTTGAGGTGGTAGCCTGCCACAATCTTGTTAGGAAACTCCTCGCGGAGTTCTATCGCACGCTCGGGGTCGCATTTGAGACTCACCCGCAAAGGTACTGATTCTAAACTTGTAAGCACAAAAATACGATTACAAATCCGAAATACTAAAATATCCTCGCCAAAAGGCATATCCTCCGTAGCGAAAGGCATAGAAAGACAACTGTCTCTAAGTTCTTCTAAGTTCATTTTATTTAGATAAAAGATTTCAGTAATTAGTTATTAGGTTTCAGATCATATAAAACTCCTGTATATTCACACACACTACAGATAAGTCTTTTTCCTTATTGCGGACAATGCCATAGAAACGATTTTTATACCAAAGCATCTGTTGCTCGTAATCAATAGTGTATTTGCCTATGTCTAATGAATGGATGATCTCTCCAGTTAAGGCATTTATAAGCATAGGCTTTTGTTTTTTATCACTTATGATAATACGTTCTCCACTTCGTACAAAGTGTACGGTTTGTCCTGTATTATAACTAAATACAGTTTGTCCGTTATTTAGTGAAACTCCATAAAAATAGCCTCCTTTACCTGCTGTACCAAAGTATAAGATATCGTTATATTCCTCTATTTCAGTGTAAAGATAAGCAGAGAGTTTGTATTTCCAAAGTGTTTTTTGGTTCTGTTTATCTCGGCAGCTCATCATAAAGGGAGATTGCATAAAGACTTCTTTATCTCCAAAAGAATAGACTTTCGCATCGTTGAAAATTCGCTTTTGAGGAATACAGCAGAAAGGCTGTTCTATTACTTCATTTTCAGTAATTTCAAATACCTTATTGGTTACAAAAATGTTGTCGAGTTTATAGTATTCAATGAGTATAAAAAGTCGTTCACCTTCCCGATAATAGTAAGCATCACTTCTATAACAAGGTTCATCTTCCTCAAAGGAGAAAGAAACTCGTTTTTGTGATGTAAAATCTTCTGAAAAGATATCTACAAGAATATGACGATCTACATACACTCCGTTTTTCACCATCTTTTTAGAAACATCAGCTGAGGCAAATTGCAATACAGCTATTTTCTCCTGAAAAGGGAC
>NZ_CALGWU010000029.1 GCF_937936315.1 uncultured Capnocytophaga sp.
ATATCCCTTTCTTGCAAGAAAAAAGTAACTTTCTTATGTCGAACTCACGTTAATTTAAATTTACTTCTTTATTCGGGCGTAAAGGTAATATGTTTTTATATAATAAGCAAACTTACTATATATTATTTTATAAATATTTTTTTAAGGTGTAGGTATTACTATGAGTTAGGGATATAAAAACTCCCCGCCGATAGATTTCTCTACAAGCGGGAAGGGGGGGGTATTTTATTTTCAATATCTTACTCTGGTGCTGAATAGGTTACTATATCAATACCGATACCGTTGGGGTCTATAATAGCAAAATGGCGGTCGCCCCAAGGCTCTTCGCGAAGCGCTATGGCAATGGGTACGCCCTGCTCTTTTAACTTGTGGTAATAGTCGTCTACATTCTCTACTTCAATGGTGAGGTATACGCCCTGTTGAGTAAAAGGTTTTTGGAATATAGGCTGTTGCGAAGGGTGATTAGGTAACAAAAAACTGATTTCTGCCTCTTGATTGGGGGTGTGCAACAGCAAATAAAAGTCGTTTTCAAAAGTAACGCCAAATTGCAATACTTGGGTGTAGAAAGCCTTGCTCTCGGCTAATTTCTCGGTGATAATACCTGCGTTTAATTTCATTCTGATAATGTATTTGTTATTCGGAGGCAAAAGTACTGCAAGCGCAGGGAATACAATTGTAAAAAACGGACATTCTTCAGCCCAACACCTTACTCGGGGTATCACCATAGAATGTTTTAAACGATTTGATAAAGTGGGCTTGGTCGTAATAAGTATCTAAAAAGGAATGGTTATGGTAGGCTTTCACTCTTAGTATATGTTGGAAGCGCACAATATTGCTAAAAGTCTTGGGACTATCGCCTATGTAGTAGTCGAAAAGGCGGCGCAACTGTCGGGTGCTGATACCGGTATCCAACTCACTGATGTGTATGCTACCTTTGCTTTGCAATATCTGTGAAAGTGCCGAGAAAAAGCGGTTGTCCATCTGCAAGGAGTGTTGAGATAGGTGGCGGAGAAAATAGTTGTTCAAACGCTGTGCAATGGCAGGTAAGGCAATAGGAGCTTCCAACTGCTGAGCAATAAAAGTAGCCAAGGCGGGTACTACCTCACGCAAGGGAATTTCTTGTGCGCTGATTTCAAAAGCATCCTGACCAAAAAGTAGCGGAAAGGCACTGGGCAGAAAGCGCACCCCTACATAGTGAAAGGCACCCGTTATAGGAAACTCTACATACGTATTGCAATAGCCCATAACGGAACTCATCTGCGCGTTGTTGCAGTCAAAAAATAGGTCTATACAACCATCGGCAACTACTCGGTAGCAAAAAGGTGTGTTACGCGGAGGAGATTTCAGTTCCCAATAGCAATAGATTAACGGGCGCAAAGCCTCACACGGAAGAAACTCGATATAGGTAACCTCTTTTTCTTCCGCAGGAATAACCGATTGCATAGGGTGATAATAGGGACGAAGTGATAACACGTTGTTTGCTATTGATGAAGGGCAAAAGTACAAATAATTAGCCAATTAGCAAATGTGTTAATTATAATAAAAATCCCGCTGGTAGGCAAAGCCTACCAGCGGGGATTCTTATAATTTTACTAGGTTTATAGATATTTTCCTGTAATACTATTGGCATTATTCTTTACTGATTGAGGGGTGCCTTGAGCTACGATTCTTCCGCCTGCGGCACCGCCACCGGGCCCCATATCGATAATATAATGAGCATTGCGAATGACGTCTAAATCGTGTTCAATCA
>NZ_CALGWU010000030.1 GCF_937936315.1 uncultured Capnocytophaga sp.
ATTATCAGGACTTATAGCTTATTCTTTCTTTGATAAAAAGCCTTCTATTAATTTGAAAGAAAACATTGTTGATCTAAAAAGACTCGTTGCTGCTTAAATCGAACTCACGTTAATTAAGGAATTATCTCTATCTTTGCCAAAAAAAGAAATGAATGACATATATGCATTAATAGGTAAGAATATAGATTATTCTTTTTCAAGAAATTATTTTACCGAAAAATTTAAACGCGAAGATGTGAAAAACAGTCAGTATGTGAATTTTGATATCCAAAATATTGATGAACTGACAGATTTATTGCGTGCTACACCTAATTTAAGAGGAATGAATGTAACCATTCCTTATAAGCGTGATATTATCAAGTTCCTAATAGCAGTAGATCCTACTGCTTATGATATAGGAGCTGTAAATACCATACAAGTAACGCCTAAAGGACTTATAGGCTACAATACTGATTGTTATGGCTTTCGAGAATCATTACGTCCGCTCTTACAACCCCATCACACTTTTGCTCTTATATTGGGTACAGGAGGGGCTTCAAGTGCTGTAGCCTACGCTCTTAAGCAATTAGAAATTAGAGCTCAATTTGTATCCCGTACTCCTAAAGAAGGTCAGTTAGCTTATGAAGAACTCACCCCTGAACTTTTTCAAAAGTATACTTTGATTGTAAATTGTACTCCTTTAGGAACTTTTCCAAATATTACAGATTGTCCTCCAATTCCCTATGAATATCTCACTCCACAACACTTGCTCTACGATCTCATCTATAATCCTGCAGAAACTACTTTTTTACAAAAAGGGAAACAGCGAGGGGCTACCATTTGTAATGGTTTGCAGATGTTAGTGTTACAAGCTGAAAAATCGTGGGAGATTTGGCAAAAAATAGTGAGCTAACAAATTAATGTTGCTCACTTATTACTTTAGTAATACGCACAAAATCTTGCCAAGGCAATTGTTCAGGGCGTTTATCAAATATAGAGTCTTGTTTTAAATTCTCATCTATAAGCAGTGATTTTAGACTATTGCGAAGGGTTTTTCGCCTTTGATTGAATGCTGTTTTTACCACCGTAAAGAACAAACTTTCATCACAATCTAAATGAAAGTCAGTTTTGCGTACTAATCGTATCACTCCACTTTTTACTTTTGGAGGAGGATTGAAAACTCCTTCAGAAACAGTGAATAAGTAGTAAGCATCGTAGAAGGCTTGTACTAAAACTGATAAGATACCATACGTTTTGCTACCTTCGTGTTCACATATACGTTCAGCTACTTCTTTTTGAAACATTCCACTAAACTCAGGAACATATTCTCGCAATTCAAGCAATTTAAAAACAATTTGAGTAGAAATATTGTATGGGAAATTACCAATAATAGCGAAGGGCTCCCCTATATAATCAGCTATATTGTATTTCAAGAAATCATCGGCAATGATTTTTCCTTTGAGTTCGGGGTAATGAGTTTCTAAATAAGCTACTGATTCCTTATCAATTTCAACGATGTGTACATCAACATCTTTTTTGAGTAAAAACTGAGTGAGTACCCCCATTCCTGCCCCTATTTCTATCACTTTATTATAACCTTTTAGTGATAGTGTATCAGCTATTTTTTGAGCGATGTTTAAATCCTTTAAGAAATGTTGCCCTAAATGCTTTTTTGCTTTTACTAATTCCATAAATCTAACTTCTTACTTTTCGGAGTAACAAAATAGCTAAGGTAAGGAAAATAAGGTTAGGCAAGACGACAGCCATTAGAGGAGAGAGTCCTCCTGAGGTTTGGGCAAGGGTTCCAAATACACGGTCGAAGAATACAAAACTAAATCCTACAACTACTCCTACCATTAGGTTGATTCCCATTCCTCCGCGTTTTTTTACTGATGAAACAGCTACACCGATAAGTGTAAGAATAAAGGCTGTACTTATAGCACCCCAACGACGATATTTTACTAATAGATACATATTTAAATTGGGAGAACCTTTCATTTTTTCGCGTTCAATGAACTTATTCAGTTCAAACAAGTTCTTGTTTTCTGCCGTATATTCCATCGGCATTAGGTCATCAGGTTTGAAATTGAATATAGTGTCTAACTGGTCGCGTTTCACTAATATATCATCACCTTCACCTATTTTTCTTTTGGAATAATTGGTAAGTCTGTAAGTTTTTGTACTATCTATCCACTGAATTGTTTCAGCATTTATTTTTTCCTTCATCTTAATACCATCAAAATGTTCTACTGAAAAGTTATATCCTTTTTGTTCTTGGTAATTAAATGAACTTACATATAAATAATCGTTATCAGAAAACTGATTGTAGAGGTCTGAAACACTTTCTACCTTTGAAGAACGTATGTACTTATTCCAAAAGTCGTTATATACAGTACTAGCAGCTGGTACAATAAACATCCCCATAAAGAACACTATCACAGAAATGATGCTCGCACCCACGATATATGGACGCAAAAAGCGCATATACGATACACCTGAGCTCTGTATAGCAATAATTTCGGTATTATTAGCTAACTTTGATGTAAACCAAATGATAGAGAGGAATAACAAGATAGGAAACAATATATTAGCAAAATAAACGATAAAACTGAGGTAGTACCACAGTATTTCATTCATTGGTGCTTTTCTTTCTATCATTTTATCTACTTTTTCAGATAAATCTACAATAATTCCAATGGGAATAAAGAGAACTATCATCATAAAAAAGGTAAGAAGATATCGTTTTAAGATGTACCAGTCGAGTATTTTCATTTTTTTATTTTTTTATAGACGATTTGACATATTGGCAACCATTTTGGTTTTCCACTGAAGGAAAGTACCCGCTATAATTTGTCGGCGAGCTTCCCTCACGAGCCATAAATAGAAACCAAGATTATGAATAGAAGCAATTTGCTTGCCAAGAAATTCATTGGCAGCAAATAAATGGCGCAAATAGGCTTTTGTGTAATAGGTATCTACATAAGTATGACCATCGGGGTCTATAGGAGAGAAATCATCTTCCCATTTTTTGTTTTTAATATTGATAATTCCTTTTGCTGTAAAGAGCATTCCGTTGCGAGCATTGCGCGTAGGCATTACACAATCCATCATATCCACTCCCAAAGCAATATTTTCCAATATATTAATGGGGGTTCCCACTCCCATAAGGTATCGAGGTTTGTCTTTGGGGAGAATATCACATACAAGTTCAGTCATTTCATACATTTGTTCTACCGGTTCGCCTACTGATAGTCCTCCAATAGCGTTTCCATCAGCATTTTTGCTTGCAATATATTCGGCTGACTGTGTACGAAGGTCTTTGTAGACTGAGCCTTGTACTATTGGGAATAAACTTTGATGATAACCGTATTTAGGAGGTACTTTTTCGAGGTGAGCAATGCATCTATCGAGCCACCTATGTGTGAGATGCATTGAACGTTTTGCATAACTGTATTCACAAGGGTAAGGTGTACATTCATCAAAAGCCATCATAATATCAGCACCTATACTGCGTTCTATTTCCATTACACTTTCAGGTGAAAAGAAGTGAAAAGAGCCATCAATATGACTTTTAAATTTCACACCTTCTTCTTTTATCTTTCGGTTGGCAGCCAATGAATATACTTGATAACCACCGCTATCGGTAAGTATGTTTCTATCCCAATTAATAAACTTATGTAAGCCTCCTGCTTTTTCTAAAATGGAGGTTTGAGGTCGTAAATAGAGGTGATAGGTGTTCCCCAAGATGATATCGGCATTAATATCGTTTTTCAGTTCGCGTTGGTGTACTCCTTTCACGCTTCCCACCGTTCCCACGGGCATAAAAATGGGGGTTTCAATCACGCCGTGGCTGGTAGTAATCTTTCCAGCACGTGCTTTAGTATGTTCATCTGTTTTTAGTAATTCAAATTCCATAGTTGAAATATTTTCGGGCGCAAAGGTAGGGAAGAATTTGCAAATTAACAAATTAGCAGAATTAGCAAATTAGTTAGTATATTATCTTTTAGAATAATTGAGTGATGGCGTAAATAGCCAAACCGACTAAACCACCTACCAAAGTCCCATTGATACGGATAAATTGGAGGTCTTTACCTACTTCTAATTCAAGTTTTTCGCTCAATTCACGTCCTTCCCAATTCTCTACCGTATGACTGATGAGTTTTCCGACTTCCTCTTTGTTTTTTAGCACAAATTGATAGGCAGTTTTCTGTGCCCAAATGTCTATTTGGTGTTGTAAAACAGTGTTGTGTTGCAGTTCATCAGTAAGTTGTTCAACTCCTTTTTGCAAGAGTTTTGTAAGTTGTAATTCTCCTTCAGGGGCATTGAGTTTTTCAGCAAATTCATATAATTGTGCTGTGATTTCAGCCCTGATAGGGTGAGTTTTATCTTGTGAAGTTTTTAAAGCTAATAAGTAAAGTCCATTGGCAACTTTTTTAGCAACTTTGTTTTTTACAAATGAAGGAGTAAGAGAAGAAAACTGTTCTTTGATTTCTTGATGTATGAGTTCTTCATTTTCAAAGAGATATGTGGCTATTTTTTCAAAAAATTGTTGGAGAAATTCTTGGTGTTTATTCTCATCTAAAAAGGAAATCAGAGCTTCACTTACTTTTTTATAGAGAGGAATGTCCTTTACAAAAGATTTAATCTTAGTTAGTGTACTTTCTTTTGAAAGTTGTTCTATTATAAAGGTAGAGATTTTAATATTGGTAATATAAGGACGTATTTGTTTAGGTTTCAAAAAGTTTTCCACTACAAAATCACCTAAGTTTTCACCTATATCATTTTTTCGTTCCTCAATAAGGTTAGTATGAGGAATGTTTAATCCTAAAGGCTTGTGAAAGAGTGCTGTAACTGCAAACCAATCGGCAAGAGCCCCTACCATAGCGGCTTCGGCAAAAGCTTTTATATAGCCTATAAAAGTGAGTTCAGGAGCTTTTTTATGAGCTATCACCATTACTATATAAATGACGAGCATCAAAACAAAGAGTCCTGTAGCTATATTCTTGTGGTGTTGTAGTTTTCTTTTTTTATTCTCCATTTATTACTTGTTATCTGATAAAAAAGGCTGCTCAATGGATGAACAGCCTTTTTTGATTTTTATTTGTTGTAAACGCTTTCTTTTTTGAAGTGTTTAGCCAACAGATAATACACAACTGCACGGTACTTGCTTTTGTTAGATTTGCCGTATTTTTCGAGTACAGCATCAATAGCCTTGTCTAACTCAGGACCATCTTTTAAGCCTAATTTTTTGATTAGGAAGTTTTGTTTTACACGGTCTAACTCAGTTTGGTCAGAGCCAGATACTTTAGAAGCATCATTGTTGTAAATACAAGGTCCTAAACCTACCGTTACTTTTGTTAAGAACTCTACATCTGGGTTCTTTTCACCACATTTTTCTTTTAAATCTTGGGTGTACACAGCGATTAAATCATCACGTTTACTCATAATTTTTTATATTTAAAATTATTAATGCGGTAAAAGTAGTTATTTTTTTATAAACTCAAAATATTTTAACAAAACTTTATCATTTATTTTTCGTGGTGTATGTACTTCTAATAGCTTTGGTACGTCGGATTTTTCGTAAAATTCACCTATTTTCCTCTGTAAATCAGTAAGATTAGTAGCTGACTGATAATTTATGTTGTACATTTTACAAAAATGCTCAGCTGTGAGTTTGTGAGGTGTCTCAAAAAAATATTCAAAGTTAGAATCGGTCTTATCACCTGGTAGTATTCTAAAGATACCTCCTCCTTGATTGTTAAGGAGAATCACTCTGAAGTTTTGTGGAATATATTTGTTCCAAAGAGCATTACTATCGTAGAAAAAACTTAAATCACCCGTGATAAAAACGGTAGGCGATGCACTCCCAACAGCAGCCCCAATAGCTGTGCTCATACTACCATCAATACCACTTGTACCACGGTTGCAAAACACTTTCCAAGAAGGGTGTGCTTTTATCAATTGAGCATATCTGATAGCTGAACTATTACTTATCTGCACAATATAATCATTAGGGATGTTCTTAAATACTTCAGAATACACTTTTAAATCGGAGAAAGGAATTTGGTTAATATACTCCAAATGAATTTGCTGTATTTCATTTTTTATCTCTAACCACTGTTGTTGATAAGTAGAAGATACATTAATTAAATTAGGTGTTACCTCTCTCAAAAAAGTATTGATGTCCGCTTTAAAATAAGTTGTCAAACAGAAATATGAATCATAACCTTTATGTAAATCTACGTTATAGTGATAAGTAGGTTTATAACTGCGTAAGAATTGTTTTATTTTTTTAGAAACTACTAAACCACCAAAAGTAAGTAACAGATCAGGGCGTAAGGCTTCTTTTAGAGTAGGGTCTTTTTCGGTATAAGTGAGCAATTTATCGATATAAGGAATAAAATGCGAATGGTGCAAGTTCGATGTAGTTTCAGTGAGTACCACTACGGAGGGGTCTTTGGCAAGCCATTCAATATATTGAGATTCTACACTATTGGGTGTTAATACCCCTACTAATACCATTTTTTTAGCCGAAGAATTCCAATGTTTCACGAAATTAGTAGCTTTATCCTCATTAATAATAGGATTTTTGATTTCTGCAACGATGTTCTCAAAAGGATACTGTTCTTCGGTAGTGAGGTATAAGGGTTCTTCAAAAGGCACGTTGATATGCACTGGTAATTTCTCCTCTATAGCTGTATTCAACGCTCTGTTTAGTTCATAAAAATTGCTTTTATCACTATGTGTTTCATCTGATAGATTGGCATTGTAGGCACTGTGGTTTGCTAGTACATTCACCTGACGTATGGTTTGTCCGTCACCTATGTCTATTTTGCTTGATGGGCGGTCGGCAGAGATAACTACCAAAGGGATATTACTGTAAAAAGCCTCTGAAAAAGCAGGATAGTAATTGAGTAAAGCAGAGCCTGAAGTACATACTACAGCCACAGGTTCACGCCGTTGTTGAGCAATGCCTAAGGCAAAGAAAGCGGCGCAACGCTCATCTACAATACTATAACAGTTAAAATAAGGATCATTGGCAAAACCAATGGTTAGAGGGGCATTACGCGACCCTGGAGAGATGACAATATGTTTTATTTGTTTGGCTTTACAGGCTTCTATTACGTGTTGAGCTAGTTTAATTTGTGGTCTTTTCATCTATTCGGTGAGCTTGTTTTTTTGCTGATAATACTCATATAAGGCTACTTGTGAGCGCAAGGCAGGAGCTGTATGGGGACGATAGGTGTTATCTTGAGCCTTGTTAATTATTCGCGTCTTTACATTATCTGTCCAACTTATTTCGAAAGTGTCTATCAACTCTTGCTGTATTTCTTTATCGTAAATAGGGCAACCTACTTCTACTCTGAATGAAATATTGCGTGTCATCCAATCGGCTGAGGAGATATATACTTTAGGAGTACCTCCATTACCAAATATGAACAAACGGGGATGTTCTAAAAATTTATCGACTATACTTATCACCTCTATATTCTCACTCATTCCTTCAATACCTGGAACTAAACAACAAATACCTCTTACAATCATTTGTATTTTTACTCCTGCACGACTAGCTTCGTACAGCTTGTCTATCATCTTGTAGCTGGTGATGTTATTCATCTTCAGCTTGATATACGCCTCTTTGC
Source organism: uncultured Capnocytophaga sp. (assembly GCF_937936315.1). Lineage (GTDB taxonomy): Bacteria > Bacteroidota > Bacteroidia > Flavobacteriales > Flavobacteriaceae > Capnocytophaga. The sequence goes on from NZ_CALGWU010000030.1 coordinate 7,623, forward strand.
CCGCCTTAGCATTTTTGATTTCCTCATCTATCAGGTGTTTAAGTTGCTTTTTGGTATAGTGAGGAGAGACTATTAGATACTTGAATTTTTGCACATTATAGTTGGTGTCAAAGAAGTTGAACACTTTGTTTACCTCTTTGAGAATCTCTTGATTTGCAGTAAACAGTGTATAATCAGTATAGATTTTAGCTGTACTTTCGTTGAAGTTACCTGTACTGATAAAACCATAACGTTTCAGTTCTTTACCTTCTTTGCGTTCAATTACGCATATTTTACTATGCACTTTGAGTCCGCGTACGCCAAAAATGAGTTTTACACCTTCTGCTTTTAGTTGTTCAGCATATCGTATATTTGATTCCTCATCAAAGCGTGCTTGTAGTTCTATCTGTACAGTTACTTGTTTGCCGTTTTTCACCGCATTGATGAGTGAATTGACAACTTGTGAGTTTTTTGCCAAACGATAAATGGTTATTTTTACCGACTTCACTTTGGGGTCAAGAGCAGCTTCTCTCAAAAACCATATAATGTTAGAAAAAGTATGGTAAGGAGTATATTGCAAATAGTCCTTTTCAGCAATTTTTTTCAATAAGCTCTCATCGGAAGTAAGTCCTTGTACAGGTAGAGGTTGTATGGGAGGATAGGTTAAATCCTTACGACCTAAGCTGGGAAAACTCATAAAATCACGTCGGTTGTGGTAACGTCCTCCAGGTATTACACTATCCGTTTTTACAATTCCCATTTTCTCGAATAAGAATTGCAAGGTATCCTTATCAATCATTTTGTCGTATACAAAACGCACAGGTTCCCCTTTGCGCCGATCTTCTACACTAGTAGATATTTTTTCGATAAAACTTTTGCTCAAATCATCATCAATGTCCAATTCGGCATCACGGGTGATTTTTATCATATTAGCTGTAAGCGATTCGTAATTGAAGATGTTGAATATTTTATGTAAACAGAAACGAATTACATCATCCAGCATAATGATATAGTGTTTGTCACCTATCTGAGGTAGCTCTATAAAGCGGTCGAGGGTAGTAGGTAACTCAATCAGAGCATATTGTATTTTTTCTTTGTAAACACGTGATGAAAAGAACTTTTCTATACCTGATGCTTTTTCGTCCTCTTCCTTTAGTGTCATTTTAACTGCTAAATACGCTACATCATCTTTCAGTTGAGGAAACATTTCCAAATCGTTGAGGATAATAGTAAAGAGAGCTGGGCGTACTTTATTGTAGAAATATGTATTTACAAAAGATTCGTGCTCGGGTAACAAGGTCTTTTCATCTACTATAAAAATCTGTTCTTTCTCCAATTCTTTGGTGATAGAGGCAATGATTTTCAAACTTTGATCTTGCAGAAGTATTACCTCTTTAGTAATTTCTTCTAAAAGTTCTTTAGCGTGTACTCCCAATTCTTTGTCGGAGGTTTCATTCATTGCAACACGTTTCACTGTAGCGTAACGCACTTTGAAGAACTCATCTAAGTTGTTAGAAAAAATACCCGCGAAGCGCAAGCGTTCCAATAGAGGCACGCGTTCATCGGCTGCCTCCTGAAGTACGCGTGCATTGAATTTGAGCCAACTCAATTCGCGGTTGATATATTGATTTTCTGTTTTCATTTTATTTCATTTTAAGCCATTTCCACAGTTCTTTATAAGTAGGTTTTTTACCATACATCAAGATACCAATGCGGTATATTTTGGCTGCCAATTTGATGATTCCGAAGAAAGAAAGATACAGAATAACAAGAGAGATTGCTACTTCCCACCAAGCTACCCCAAACGGTATGCGCATTAACATTACTATGGGTGAAGTGAAGGGAATGTACGAAAATACTACTGAAATGGTGCCGTGGGGCTCTTCGATTACAGAGAACATTCCTACATAGAAGCCTAATATTAAAGGGATTAATATAGGCATCATAAACTGCTGAGTATCGGTTTCGTTATCAACCATTGCGCCAATCATTGCATAAAGTGAACTATATAGCAAGTAGCCTCCTATGAAAAACAAGAGGAAGACTACGAAGGTTTCGGCAAAAGGGAAATGATATAAAGAATTTACTATATTGTTGATGTCCGATAAGTTACCTGCTCCTTGTACTGCTTGTGTAGAAGTATTTACATCAAAAAAAGAAGGAGCTAATGCTAACAATATCCCTCCTATAGCAACCCATATTACAAATTGAGTGATGCCCGCTAATGAAGTACCTAAAATCTTTCCTAACATCAATTCAAAAGGTTTGACAGATGAAATGATAATTTCTATAATTCGATTGGTTTTTTCCTCTATTACGCTGCGCATAATCATATTGCCATAGATGATGATAAACATAAAAATTAGATAACCAGCGATTCCTCCAATACTTATTTTCATCACGCTATCAAACTCAGAGCTCTTTTCCCCCGTGAAATTCTGTAACTCAATATCAATATGAGCTTTAGCTGCATCTATTTCCTTTTTATTGATTCCTTTTTGAGTGAGATTATGTTGGAAAAGAGTGCGCTCCATTGCAGCTGTCATCTCATTAGTAAGTGATAAGGAGGGTGATTCCTCACTATAGAAAGCAATATTTTGGTCACCTTTAGCGGGAATGTATAACAATCCATATTGACCTTTTTCTAATACATTAGCTTTGGCATCTTTGAGTGAAATATTATTGAGGTATTGAAACTGAGTTGTCTCGGTATTCTCAAAAGTATTGGCATAGAGTCCGCTTTCATCTACAATCACAATATCCTTAGCCTTGCTCTTTCGGTTCATATCACTTAAAAAGCCAATGATAAAAGCAAACAAAACGAATATAAGTGGACTTACGAACGTCATTATTACAAATGACCTATTACGTATTTTATTTAAGTATTCTCTTTGAATAATAATTCCTAAATGTTTCATAATATGAGCCTCACGGGCAGTTTTTAGTTTGACAATTTATTAATGGTTGAGATAAAAATCTCATCAACGGTAGGGATAGCCTCTACAAAATGAGTTACCTCGGCACGAGTTGTAAGGTATTGCAACAAATCGTTAGCGGTTTGTCCTTCTTTTTGCTTGATATGCAGTTTTAATTCGTCGTACAATGTTTTGAAATGCGCTTCACTTAGTTCAAAATGCATTTTCAGTTCGTTTAAGAGAGCAGGTTTCTGGTCTTCAGGCAATTTTAAACCTACTTCGTAAGAATTGTTTTTATAAGCACGTTTGATATCAATAAGTTTACCATCTAATATTTTACGTGATTTATTGATGAGTGCAATATGATCACACAATTCCTCTACCGATTCCATTCGGTGAGTAGAGAAGATAATGGTAGCACCTTGGTCACGCAAGTAGAGAATTTCGTCCTTGATAATATTGGCATTGATGGGGTCGAACCCGCTAAAAGGCTCATCAAATATCAATAGTTTGGGGTTGTGGAGTACAGTTACTAAAAACTGTATTTTTTGAGCCATCCCTTTGGAGAGTTCTTGTACTTTTTTGTTCCACCAGTCGCCAATATCGAGGCGGTTGAACCAAAATTTAAGTCGTTCCTTAGCTTCAGCTTTGCTCAATCCTTTGAGTTGTGCTAAATACAAGGCTTGTTCGCCCACTTTCATCGATTTATACAAACCGCGTTCTTCGGGCAAATAGCCTATTTGAGCTGTATGCTTGGGTTGCAAAGGTTCACCGTCAAAAAAAACTTGTCCTGCATCGGGCAGTACAATTTGGTTGATGATACGTATAAGAGAAGTTTTTCCTGCCCCATTTGGCCCGAGCAATCCAAAGATGCTGCCTTTAGGGATGTGTAGCGATACATCGTTGAGTGCGGTGTAGTTGCTGTATTGTTTACTGATATTTTCTATTCTAAGCATTTTGATAAACGGTTCGTGATAAAATGATTAATGATTAGTTTTCAGAGGGCAAAGATAAAATAATTCAAAAAGAAAAGCAAGTATATAGAATAAAAAAAGTCGTTACTTCCCAGCAACGACTTTTCCTCATTAAAACAAAAAATTATGAAAAAAACTAAATTACTTCTATTTTTCCATCTTGTCTTTCAACTCTTGTAATACTTCAAGGTCTCCAAGGGTTGATTTTTCAACAGTAGATGAATTGGTGCTTACAGCAGCTTCTTTAGCTATTTTTTCTTCTTCTTCTTTGAAGATAGCGGTGTGAGAAGCTACTACACGTTTAAATTCTTTGTTGAACTCAATTACTTTGAACTCAGCAGTATCTCCCTTGCCTAATTTTTTTCCGTCTTCTTTTTCTAAGTGACGTGAAGGAACAAAGGCTAAAATATCGTCGTTGAAAGGAACGGTAGCACCTTTATCTACCATTTTAGAAATGGTACCAGTGTGTACAGTACCTACGGCAAATTCAGCTTCGTATTTGTCCCAAGGGTTAGGAGTGGTTTGTTTGTGACCTAATGACAACTTGTGTCCTTCAGCATCCAATTCGAGTACTACTACTTCAATTTTATCACCAGAGTTTACAAATTCTGATGGGTGTTTGATTTTCTTAGTCCAAGAAAGGTCGGTGATGTGGATAAGACCATCAATACCTTCTTCGAGTTCTACGAATACACCAAAGTTAGTGAAGTTACGAACAGTACCTGTGTGTTTAGAACCTACTGGATATTTTTCAGTGATGTTGATCCAAGGGTCTGGGGTAAGTTGTTTGATACCCAAAGACATTTTGCGCTCGTTGCGGTCGAGAGTTAAGATAACAGCCTCTACTTCGTCACCGAGTTTTACGAAATCTTGAGCAGAACGCAAGTGAGTACTCCAAGACATTTCAGAAACGTGGATAAGACCTTCAACGCCATCAGCGATTTCTACAAAAGCACCATAATCGGCAATAACAACAACTTTACCTTTTACTTTATCACCCACTTTAAGATCGTCGGCTAAAGCATCCCAAGGATGTTTGCTAAGCTGTTTCAAGCCTAATTGGATACGAGATTTGTTGTCGTCGAAATCGAGGATAACTACGTTCAATTTTTGATCTACAGAAACCACTTCGCTTGGGTGGTTGATACGAGCCCAAGAAAGGTCGGTGATGTGAATCAATCCATCTACGCCACCAAGGTCTACAAATACGCCATAAGAAGTGATGTTTTTCACAACACCTTCGAGTACTTGACCTTTTTCGAGTTGGCTGATGATTTCTTTCTTTTGTTCTTCGATATCTGCTTCGATGAGCGCTTTGTGAGAAACCACTACGTTTTTGAACTCGTGATTTACTTTCACAATCTTGAATTCCATTGTTTTGTTTACGAATTGCTCGTAATCGCGAATAGGTTTCACATCGATTTGTGAACCAGGGAGGAATGCTTCGATGCCAAATACATCTACAATCATACCGCCTTTGGTACGGCTTTTTACAAAACCATTTACGATTTCGCCGTTTTCGTGTGCTAAATTGATTCTATCCCAAGCCTTAAGTGTACGTGCTTTGCGGTGAGAAAGTACTAACTGACCGTTTTTGTCCTCGCGGATATCAATAAGTACTTCTACTTTGTCACCTACTTTGAGGTTAGGGTTGTAGCGGAACTCGTTGAGAGAGATAACGCCTTCAGATTTAGCATTGATGTCGATAATTGCCTCTCTGTCAGTAATACGAGTTACAACACCTTCTACTACTTCATTGTCTTGAGTGTCAACGAAATTGTTTTTAACCAATTCTTCGAAGTTTTTTAATTGGTCTTCTTGTACGCTGTCAATACCTTCTTGGTATTTTTCCCAGTTGAAGTTTTGTAAAAATTCTTCTGGATTTTGAGTGTTTTCAGCCATTTGCTGATAATAAAATTTGTATTTCCTAATAGCGATTTAGAGTATTATATAGGGGATTGCTATAGGAAAGAGTTAAACTTAATTGATAAAATAAATACTCTATCTCCCCTAAAATCGTGGCAAATGTAGTGATAATCCTCTAAATAGCCAAAAGTTTTTGTGAAAATATTTCTGTGTATATTTCCATATCGCTGATAATCAGTGTGTTTTTATTTTATAAGGTATGCGTATTTTTTCCAGCTTTCGTTATTACGATATAAACTTATATCACTTGTAGTTACATAGATAGCTTGTAATTTTTCATCATTGTAGGAAAAATCGCCTTCTAATCGTGGGGGTATTTCACTTTCAATACTTATAGACTCAATACAATTTTTACCAAAAAGAAATTCACCTATAAAACTCACACGACTTGGGAAGCTAACGTGGCGCAATTGTTCACAATCTTCAAAGGCGGCTTTTTGTATGGTAGTGAGTTGTCCATTGAAGTTTATTTTGCTGAGTTTGTTGCAATTGTAGAAAGCATCTCTGCCTATGGTTGTAACATTTCTCAAAATGGGGTCGGCTTGCATATCTATAGCAGTAACTTGAGTGTCAAACCATTTTAGTAAAGTTTTACCATCCTCACTGAGGAGATATTGTTGGGTAATTTTCTTCTCGGTATGAACAGATGGAGTTGCTTGTATAGGAGAAAATATAATGGGTGGAGGGGTAGTTGTAGAAGGATTGTTGAAAAATGTGTTATTTACACGTTTTTTAGGATCTTCACCATACACATTTTCCCCTACATTCCCTTCTTTAAATAATAAAAGAAAAGGGTTATATAAAGGGATCAAAGATAGCCACCCACTTTCACCTATATCGTGGCTACGCTTTGCTGATTGTGCAAAATAGAAGATGAAAATAGGAATAAAAAAGATTAGTGAAAATGAACGATTAAAATTGAACACTTCATCTAAAAAATTGAAAATTATATAGAAAATAATAAAGGATAGTCCAAATTCAGTACGTCTGATACGTCCATCGAAAGAAAAAGGTTTTTTAAACATAGGTTATAAATTACGAATTACTATATGAAAAATAAAAACTTTGTCGGGGTCATTAGACTCTGACAAAGTTAGTGATTGTTATTTTTTATCTGCTGAAGGCGGATATTTCTCCAATATCTTACTTACAAAATTTTTGATAGCTTTTTCCTTCTTATCCATCGATTGTGGCAAATACCCCGTGCCTTTTCCTTGCCATACCAATTCACGCTTCTTCGCATCAATAATCTCAATGTAAAGAGTACCTTCTGTATTTCGACTTACATTATAAGTGGCTCCTCCCCAAAAAGGACCCCAACCCATTCCCCAGCCCCAGTAATACGGACTATTGTCATACACATCTACATTCTCCCGATCTCGAGTGAATATGTTTACTAAAAAATCAGGGTTCTCAGAAAGTGTTAGCCCTTTAGCAGTGAGATTTTGCTCTATAGCTCGCAAAATACGTTTCTTATCCAAGTCAGATATTTGTACTTTATCAATACCTTCCTTAAAAAAAGCAAAAGATTTCATCGTTGAAAAATCGGCTTGACGATCATAATCAGTAGCTACATAAATGCTTGCACAAGAACTAAGCCCCAAAGCTACTGCTAACATTAGTAGAATAGTTATCTTTTTCATTTTGTTGTGATTTAGTATTTCTTTCTTAACAGCAAAATCTATACCGAAATGAGGCTATCTAAAAAAGTGATGTTGTAGGAGTGATTTATAAATCCCCTCTACAACATCACTAAAAATGTCTGATTATCAGTATACCGCAATCATACTTTCAAAAAATTTTTTAGACTCCCTATATTTTAAGGTAATCTTTCGTATAAACAGCAGTGGTGTAAGTTTTTGTACACTTCATCGTCAGCACGTTCTTTACCAGCGTCGTGTCCTACTTTGGCAATAGCTTTCTGCACATCGCTTTCACTGCATTTGCGCTCGTCAAAAATAAGGGTCATATTGCCACTCTTGATATTCCAATTAGCGCTCTTTACGCCCTTTACGCTATAAGCCGCTTTTTCTATACGCGCCTTACATTGTTCACAGTTGCCTCCTACAGGAAACTCTACTTTTTTACTTTTGTTAGGTGCTTGTTGTGCACTTGCGATAGTGAGTCCAAAAAAACTCAAAGCTATCCATAATAAAATACGTGTTTTCATTTTATAATAATTTAAATCTTAATCCTGCATAATACATCTGTCCAAAGGCAGGAGCGTACTGCATTGTACTATCAAAATATGCGCCAAAAGGATTGTTGGCTGCCAAAATACCATTCTCTTGTTTATAATTGGTGATGTTTTCACCTCCTATATATACCTCAAATGTCTTAGAAAATACTTTGGTGATTTGAGCATTGAGTGTAGCAAATGATGGCGCATAATCGTCTAACCTATAGGCTATAGGGTTCGTAGCGGTTGTAGGCAAACGTTGTTCTCCCAACCAGTTGAAGGTTACATCAAACTTCCATTGAGAATGCTTGTTCTCGTTGCGCTCAGGAGTCTCGTAAGCTACATTGGCAAACCAGCGATGCTTTGGGGTAAGGGTCTTCTCCATCTGTCCTTTAGTAAACTGCGTTTGCACATCATAATACTTATAGGCAGCCTTGAAGTCTAACCCTTTGGCAGGAGTAATACTAAATTCTGCTTGTAGAGAGTTCGCAAAACTATTCCCATTGAGGTTGTAAAACAAAGATTGTTGGGGTGAGTTATCCAAATCTACTACTACTTGATTATCAAAATCTGTACGGTAGAAATCTACCGAAAGCTCTGCACTTTTACCTAATATTTTAAACGCTTGCAAAAAGCTCACTCCGTAGTTCCAAGCAATTTCGGGATTCAAACCATAGAGCTTGCCTCCATCACCTCCTATAATAGCAAGCTTGCGTGCGGATGCCAAGAGTTGTTGGTTCTCTGCTATCACATTAGCAGCGCGTTTGCCTCGCCCTGCCGATACTCTGAAAGTTGCTTGTTTCCAAGGATTATAACGCAAGTGTAAACGTGGCGTAATGAAGTTTCCTAAATGATTATGACTATCAGCGCGTACTCCTGCCACAAAACTGAAGTTACTCAAATTGTCATAAGTATATTCAAAGAAGGCACCTATGGAGCGATCTACACGCGAGAAATCTCCCGCAAGAGCCGAAGTAGTGAGCTCCTCATTATAATCGTCATAAGTTCCATTGAGTCCTGTGGCAAATTTGTGTCTGGTATCGGTGATGATAGAATTGTATATCAAATTGCCATACCAGCTCTTTTGCTGTATATCATAGCGGTTCAACCCAAAATAAGAATCTTGACGATGCGACTGAAAAGAGTTCTGCAACCCTATACTCTTATAAGGTGTGTCAGGAAATACATACCCTATTTTATTTGAAGCACTAAAACGTTCGGAGTTTACTTCACTACCCCACGCATTGGTAGTTCCTTTGTCGGTTAGCCGATTAAAACGCAACTCTCCTGCTTGGCGCTCATCTTTCATATAGTGGAGATTCAAAAAACCTACCCACCCTTTTTCTGCATTCGCATACTGCCAACGATTCAACAAGTTGATTTGATTACCTATGGGGTTATCTATAAAACCATCGTGATTGTGGTCGGCTTTTTGCTGGCGTACATTGCCGTGTGCAAAAAGAGTAGTCGCCCACTTATCAGATAATTTTTGATTGGTATGAGCATTGAGTTCATAACGATTATCTTCTGAAGCATACAAGTTTAAGAAGAAAGGACGACTACTGATAGGCTTTTCTATCTCATAGTTGATTTGCCCCGAAATACTCTCATACCCATTAATCACACTCCCTGCTCCTTTGGTTATCTGGATGCTCTCAATCCACGTACCTGGTACAAATGAGAGTCCGTAGGCTTGCGAAGCGCCCCGCATTGTAGGGATATTCTCTTCTGCCATTAGTATGTACGGACTGGTTAACCCCAGCATCTTTATCTGTTTGTTACCCGTAACAGCATCCGAGAAGTTCACATCAATTGATGGGTTAGTAGAAAAACTCTCCGATAGGTTGCAACAAGCTGCTTTCAGTAGTTCCCCACTACTCATTGTGTGCACATCAGCTACTTGCCATTGCGATTTCATCGTGTTAGCACGCTTCTGGCTTACTACCACCTCTTCCAAAGCCGCTTCTGGTTCCAATTGAATATGTAAAGACGCATTACCACTTACTTTTACAGTTTTCTTTTTATAACCAATATAGCTTACTGCCAAAGTATTAGAAGCATCTGTGTGTTTCAGTGTGAAAGCTCCTTCATTATCAGTAGATACACCTATTTCAGTACCCTCCCAATACACATCTGCCCCTATAAGAGGTGCGTTGTTTTCGTCTACCACTTTCCCTTTGCTAAAATGTTGGGCAAAGACAGACAAAGGCAACAACAGCCCTATTAAAAAAATATATTTTTTGTACATTATTGTCTTGTTTTATTCAGTTCAAAAATTAGAATTTAAGAATTAGAAACAGAGGTAAACTCCTTTCTTATTACCTCTTATCTCTTATTTTTTATCTGAATAAAACACCCTCTGGCAGTACAATTCATAAAGAGGTGGCGCATTCAACTGCGTAAAGAAATCTCTCGTGATGGCTTTCTTTACAGTCTGAGGAATACTTACCACTTCCAAAGTAGGAAAAACCAAAGAACTTACTACAAAAGATTGTAGTTGCAGCTCCAACGCTTTTACTACTGAAGTACTATCAGAAATAGAAGATGATATAGCTGTATTGTCACAGCATTTTTTATGTGAAGATTCTGTTTTACTCTCATCACTATCGTCGTCCTCAGAAGCACAACAAGAGTCCATATCAGCACAATCACTTACTTCTTCATCTACAGAAGAAGTGATATATTCTAAAGAAACTGACGATAAGTGGTCTTGACAATAATGAAAAGAAATAGCCCATCCTGAATTAGAGAACAAGATGAGTGCAGATAATAATATGTTGATAAATTTTCTTTTCATAGTTTGAAAACATTATCAGCAAAAACTATACCATTATATAGTTTTATATAAAAAACTTTGCCAAAGATCGTAGTGCAATAGCAATAGAGAACTTTGGCAAAGTGTATTTGTTTTTTAGTTGTTAAATCTATAGGCTAACGTTTATTTTGTTGAGCTTTGCGTTGCGCTTCAGCTTGTTCCATCATCTCACGCATTTTAGCTTGGAATTTACTTTCTTTTTTAGGTTTTTTCTTGTTTTCTTGTATTTGAGCGTGAATCTTCTTCTCGTCTATAATCCAATACTTGATAGCTAACATAATACCTATAGTCAATAAGTTAGATATAAAATAGTACAAACTAAGTCCGCTAGCATAGTTGTTGAAAAAGAACAACATCATTACAGGGGATAGATAGATAAGGAACTTCATATTAGGCATACCGGGTTGCTGGGGCTGTGCAGTTTGTGCCATTGTCATCAATGAGTAGATTAATATAGCAATTGAAGCTAATAATGGGAATAAACTCACGTGGCTGCCGTAGAAAGGTATAGAGAAAGGAAGTTCAAAGATAGCATCATACGATGATAAATCTTGAGCCCATAAGAAACTCTTTTGTCTCAATCCAAATTCAGTAGGGAAGAAGTTAAAGAGCGCCAAGAATACTGGTAATTGCAAGAGAGCTGGAATACAACCACTAAGAGGGTTTACACCTGCTTTGTTATAAAGAGCCATTGTTTCCTGTTGGCGTTTCATTGGCTCATCATATTTTTTGTTGATTTCTTCAATCTCAGGGCGTAACACCTTCATCTTAGCTTGTGATACATACGATTTGTAAACTATAGGTGAAAGCAATATACGGACAATAAAAGTCATCAATATAATCACTAATCCTACTGAGAAATAATCGGCAAGGAAATTGTAAAGTGGAATAAACAACCATTTGTTCAACCAACCAAAAATACCCCAACCCAATGGAATAAGTTCTGTAAGTTCATATTTATCATTGTATTGTTTGAGTACATTGTAATCACTAGGCCCAAAATAGAAATGTAATGATTCGCTCAATTCTCCACTTTTAGCTTGTATAGGTAAAGAAGTAAGGAAGTTTTTAGTGTATTTCACCTCTTTCCCCTCATTTATAGCAATGTTGTGAGAAGTAAAATCACCTTTAGCAAAAGTATTGTCGGAAATAAGAACCGAAGTAAACAAGTGCTGTTTGTAAGCCACCCAGTTCACTTTTTCTTCTTTTTGCTCATCATTACCAGCTTGACTCATACGATTGATACGGTCACCTTCATATTGTATAGCTGCTTGTGTATAACGGTTTTCATAGGTTACACTTTTCTCCATACGGCGTGCTTGTAACTTCCAATCAATGTTCATAGGTTTAGAAGTGTTTACTGCCCCCATTAAACCTTGTGAACGAAGCACTAAGTCTAACATATAACCTTCTTTAGGCAAGGTGTATACATATTCTAAATAAGTGTTTTCTGAAGTTTTAAGTTTCATAGAAAGCACTTGATTGCCATTGTTTTCACTTATTGTAGGTTCAAAGTACAAATCTTTGGTGTTTAACTTTTTGTCCTGAGCTGTAGTAAAATTAAGGCTAAAAGTAGCATTCCAATCTTTAACCAAGTAAACAGGTAAAGAATCATAAGTTTTAAATTCTTTCAATAATACTTCTTTAAGTTGCCCACCACGATTACTGATAGTGAGTTTAAGGTTTTTATTCTCTAGTATAGTTACATCATTTTTAGCTGATGGTAAGGTAGCAGAGTAGGCAAAATTTCCTAAATCAGTAGGTTGAATAGTTGCCAAAGCATTGTTTTGAGTATTGGCAGTAGCTTGATTTGCTTGTTGTTCTTGTTGGGCTTTGCGCTTGGCTAATTCTTCTTGAGATGGTTTATTATTGTTCATAAACCACATTAATAGTATAAAAATTAAGGCAAAACCTATAATGCTCTTTACATCGAATTTTCTTTCGTCCATATAAGTGTTTTTATCTGTTGTTTAGTTCTTTTTTAGTTTATTATTCAAAGCAGCTTTTACAAAAGCTATAAATAGTGGGTGTGGATTTGCAACAGTACTCTTGTATTCAGGGTGGTATTGGACACCTACAAACCAAGGGTGATTAGGCAATTCTATTACCTCTACTAAGCCTGTATCGGGGTTGATACCAGTGCATTGCAAACCTGCTTTTTCAAGTTGTACTTTGTAGTCGTTGTTAAATTCATAACGATGGCGATGGCGTTCTGAAATATCTTTTTTACCATAGGCATCGTATATCTTGCTTCCTTTAGTAAGTTCACAAGCCCAAGCACCTAAGCGCATAGTCCCTCCTTTGTGAGTAATTTCTTTCTGACTTTCCATTAAGCTAATTACTGGGAAAGGTGTTTGCCCGTTCATTTCGGTAGAGTTAGCGTTTTTAAGACCTGCAATATGACGAGCAAATTCAATTACAGCCATTTGCATACCGAGGCAAATACCTAAGAATGGAATATTGTGCTTGCGAACATATTCAATAGCTTTAATTTTGCCTTCAATACCACGTCCGCCAAAGCCTGGAGCTACAAGTACAGCATCTAAATGACCTAATTTAACTTCTATGTTTTCTTCATTCAAATGTTCTGAATGAATACTTTCTACATCTACACGTACTTCATTAGCAGCTCCCGCGTGAATAAAAGCTTCTAAAATTGATTTGTAGGCATCTTGTAATTCTACATATTTACCTACTAAACCTATTTTTATACGGTGTTTAGGGTTTTTATAACGTTGTAAGAAAGTGTTCCACTGGCTGAGATCGGGTTCGTTTTTGCAAGGGAGATCTAACTTTTTGAGAGCTACTTTGTCCAAACCTTCTAGGAGCATAACATTCGGTACATCATAGATAGTAGGTACATCAATAGATTGGATTACAGCCTCACGTTTTACATTACAGAAGAGAGCTAACTTGTAGCGTAGATCGTCAGAAAGTTCGTGTTCAGTACGGCAAACGAGTATGTCGGCTTGAATACCGCTTTCCATTAAAGTTTTTACACTGTGTTGTGTAGGCTTAGTTTTGAGCTCACCTGCTGCAGCAAGATAAGGTACTAGAGTGAGATGTATCACAATGCCATTATGCTCTCCTAAGTCCCATAAAAGTTGTCTTACTGATTCTATATAAGGCAATGATTCTATATCACCTACTGTGCCTCCAATTTCGGTAATCACAATATCATATTCGCCTGTTTTGCCAAGTATCTGAATGCGTTCTTTAATTTCATTGGTAATGTGAGGAATTACTTGTACTGTTTTTCCTAAGAACTCACCACGACGTTCTTTTTCGATAACGCTTTGGTAAATGCGTCCAGTAGTTACATTATTAGCTTGAGAGGTATGTACGTTTAAGAAACGTTCATAATGCCCTAAATCAAGGTCAGTTTCAGCGCCATCTTCAGTTACGAAGCATTCACCGTGTTCATAGGGGTTGAGAGTGCCAGGGTCAACATTGATATAGGGATCAAATTTTTGTATTGTTACCCTATAGCCACGAGCTTGTAAGAGTTTTGCAAGTGAAGCTGCAATGATTCCTTTCCCTAAAGAAGAGGTTACTCCTCCAGTTACAAATATATACTTGGTATTTGCCATTTCTATTTAATTTGCGCGCAAAGATACAAATTAATTAATAATTAACAAGTAACAATGAACAAAAATTGAGTTGGGGGAAAGGGTAGGAATGTGTACTTTACTAAAATTTTAAACTTTTGCAAAGTTGTTAGGAGAATTAGAATTGTTAAAAATGTTAATTAATCATTGCTAGTTACTAATTATTTACTATCTTTGCCCTCAAATAAAATTTTATGAAGAAATTAATTTTAATCACATTACTTTTGATGATCTCTTCTTGTAAAACCAATCCTTTTACAGGAAAGAGTACCCTTAACTTTATGCCTAATAGTAAAGTCTTCCCAATGGCTTTTAGTCAGTATTCCACCTTTTTAAATTCAAATAAGGTGTTGAAAGGCACTAATGATGCAGCTATGGTGAAACGTGTAGGTGAGCGTATAGCTAAAGCTGCTGAATTGTGGCTTGATACGAATGGGTATAAAGGTTATTTAAACGATTATCGCTGGGAATACAACTTAGTGGATAGTCCTGAAGTGAACGCTTGGTGTATGCCAGGAGGTAAGATTGTAGTCTATACAGGAATTTTACCAGTAACACAATCTGAAGCAGGTTTAGCAGTAGTAATGGGACACGAAGTGGCGCACGCCTTAGCTGACCACGGTGCCCAACGTATGAGCGCAAGTACTTTGCAACAAATAGGAGCTGTAGCAGGTTCTATTGCTTTACAAAGTAGTAAATATGCTGCTTATACTGATCAGTTTATGTTAGCTTATGGTTTGGGATCTAACTTAGGAGTGATGTTGCCCTTTAGTCGTTCTAATGAAACAGAGGCTGATGCTATAGGAATTCAAATTATGGCAATTGCAGGGTATGATCCTGCTGAAGCTCCTGAATTGTGGAAACGTATGGCAGCTAAAAAAGATGGTAAATCTACCCCCACTATTCTCAGTACTCACCCTTCTGATGCTTCTCGTATTAAAAATCTCACCTCTTTAGTACCAAAAGCAAAAGCAGAAGCGGCTAAATTTGGTGTTACAAAATTTCAATAAGCAATAAAAATATTATAAAGATATGCAACAAGTCTACGACAAAATTAACGAAACGGCTCGCATTATACAGTCGTATATCACGGAACACACACCTGAGTTTGCTATTATTTTAGGTTCTGGACTTAGTAAATTAGAAAACGAAGTGGAAGTGATTTCGGAAATTAAATACAATAATATCCCAAACTTTCCTAAGTCTACCGTATTTGGTCATAAAGGTAAACTTATTTATGGGAAAATAGAGAACCGATATGTATTGATGATGGCAGGAAGGGTCCATTATTACGAAGGTTATACAATGCAAGAGGTAACTTTTCCAATACGCGTATTTGCACAATTGGGTATTAAACGACTTATAGTTTCTAATGCTTCAGGAGGTGTGAACCCTAACTTTTCTATAGGAGATGTAATGGTAATTCGTGATCATATCAATATGTTTCCTGAACATCCTCTACGTGGTAAAAACTTAGACCTCTTTGGAGCTCGTTTTCCGGATATGAGCAAACCTTATAGCCACGCTATGATAGCTGAATTAGAAAAAATAGCTAAAGAGTATAATGTTAAACTTCAAAAAGGAGTATATGTAGGTTTACAAGGACCTTCATTTGAAACGCCTGCAGAATATGGGATGGTACGTGTTTTAGGAGGTGATGCTGTAGGTATGAGTACTGTGCCTGAAGTGATTGTAGCACGTCATCAAAATATGGAGGTGTGTGCCCTTTCAGTTATCACGGATTTAGGAGGTCCAGAAATCTCACCAGATGTATCACACGAAGAAGTACTCAATGCAGCTAATATAGCAATGCCTAATGTAATTCTTTTAGTGAAAAATCTCATTAAAAACTACAGATAGTCTTTAGCTTTTTAATCGTTAGTCGTTAGTATCTCACTACTAACGACTAACGATTCATTATTAGCGACTAATTACACATCTTCTCTTCAATTAATTTTAATACCTTTTCAGGACAGCGCACTGGTCTAAAAGTTTTTGCATCTACAAATACTAATATGGTGTTAGCTGTGGAAAGTAACTCTCCTCTTTCATTAAGAATCTCATAATCAAACTCAATTTTTGTAGAAGGCAATTCTTTTAGTTTGGTGCGAATGGTAATCAACTCATCATATAGGGCTGGTTTTTTATATTGAATTTGCAAAGAAACCACAGGCATCATAACTCCTTCTTCTTCCATTGCTTTATAGGTAAAACCAATAGAGCGCAACCATTCCACTCTTCCCAATTCGAGGTATTGAGGATAATTACCATAGTATACCACCCCCATTTGGTCGGTTTCTGCATAGCGAGTACGCAGTACATAATCGAAGTATAATTCTTTCATAATTAGATAGATATAAACATTAACAAAAGATTAACATCGTTCCCTTATAAAATAAATTCAGAAAAACAAATGTTAAATATTTTTTTTATTCAAAAATTATTCACAATTTTGCTGACTGAAAAAAGAACAGTTTTATCACCGGCAAAATTAGTAAAAAAATCTAATAATCAAATTTTTAGCTAAAAAGTAGCACCCTAAAAAATGAAAGAAGCAGCTGAAAAAGTTTGGAGTAAGTGTCTTGAATTTATAAAAGACAACATTGCTGAGCAACAATTTAACACTTGGTTTGCTCCTATTGTACCTATGGAGCTAGAAGGAAATACTTTGAAAATTAAAGTTCCTAGTAAATTCTTTTGTGAGTGGTTAGAAGAAAATTATATTTCTCTTTTAAAATCAGCTATGACTTTTACCTTGGGAGTAAACTCTGGTCTTGTATATATTGTGGATAATCCTCTGATGAAAGAACAACTTCCAAGTACTAATCGTCCAGAATTAGCCAAACAAACTTTGTCTTTAGCTACTAGCATTAAAGATCCTGGGCTTAAAAATCCTTTTGTAATTCCTGGAATTCGTGAGATAACTGTTGACCCTCAATTAAACTTACATCAAAACTTCGACAATTTTGTAGAAGGAGCTTCTAATCGTTTAGCACGTTCTGCAGGAATGGCAGTAGCTAATAAGCCTGGAGGAACAGCGTTTAATCCACTATTTATTTTCGGAGGGGTAGGTTTGGGAAAAACTCACTTAGCTCATGCAATAGGGGTGGATATAAAAGAAAAATATCCTAAGAAAAAAGTACTTTATGTTTCTGCAGAAAAGTTTACTCAACAATTTATTAGTGCTTCTACAACAAAAGATAAAGAAAAAAACACTCTCAATGATTTTATTCATTTCTATCAACTTATAGATGTACTCATAGTAGATGATATTCAGTTTCTTTCAGGGAAAGTAAAAACTCAAGATGCTTTTTTTCATATTTTTAATCATCTGCATCAAAATGGTAAACAGGTAATTCTTACTTCTGATAAAGCTCCAGTAGATTTATTCGATATAGAACAGCGCTTGCTTTCTCGTTTTAAATGGGGACTTTCAGCTGAGTTACAAACTCCTGATTACGAAACTCGTTATAAGATTTTAGAAAATAAATTCTACAATGATGGAGCAGAAATAGGGGAGGATATTATTGCTTATTTAGCTGAAAATATACGTACCAATGTGCGTGAATTAGAAGGAGTTAGTAACTCACTTATAGCTCAGGCTGCTTTTAATCGTAAAGAATATTCTATAGAACTTGCACAAAGTATTATTGATAAATCTGTGAAAAATAATAAGAACGATTTGACTATTGATCATATTCAACAAATTATAGCAGACTATTTCAATTTAAATATAGAATCTTTGCATTCTAAAACCCGTAAGCGAAATGTAGTACAAGCCCGACAGCTAGCTATGTTTTTCTCAAAAAAATATACAAAAAACTCACTTTCTACTATTGGAAGTCAAATAGGACAACGAGATCACGCTACAGTATTACACGCTTGCAAAACTGTGGAAAATTTAATAGAAACCGATCGTGCTTTCAAAAAATATGTAAGTGATTTAGAAACTAAATTTACTGACTAATACAATCTTTATCTCAACTTTTGCAAGAAGCCGTTAGTACTAAGTAACGACCAATAATCATTGAATATAGAATTGCCTAAAGAATGTACTTCATCTTGCAGTGAGGCTGCTTCTGAAATTGTTTATGATACCCCCAAAGGTTATTAAATATCTTATTGTACTGAAAATTAAACCTCTTATAAAAGAGAAACTTACTTTAATCCTCAATCAGTATCGTTTTCAACTTTACAATTCATATATTCAAGCTCTTTTACATAAAAGTTAAACTTTATCTTTTGAATATATAAAAAATCATCTTGAAAAATAACCTATAAAATAGTCACTTATAGCTTTAGAGTTGATTATAGAAGAAAAAAATAGACTTTTTTTGGATATATAATAGGAGGAATGCCTCTTATAGGAATTATCCTTTTGAGAGTTGAGATATTACAGAAACTGCCACTAAAACTGCTTTAAGGGGGTAATGTAAAGAAATTAGCTTCTTCAATTATTGATTTGAGAATGTTTGCACTATATTACTTACTTAAAATAGTGGAGGAGGGAGGTATAGAAAAACTCTTTCAAATCTTTAGTGATGGATTCTATTTTTTATCATAGGATCTTACTCATAGTGCTATTTCAGAATGTTTTGGGTATCTTATTTACATTTACTATCCTTATAAAGTAAAAGGATTAGGAAGTTTTCTATTGAAGGATAAAAATACTATAGAATAGGCTAAAAATATACATTCTGCTAATTTACTAGGTGATTGAAAAAAGTATTGTTCTTCCTTAAAAGATAAGGAAGAACAATACTTATCTGAATTTTACTAGGCAATTATAAAGTTACTAAATTTACTACTTCTTTAGCTATTTGCCATTCTTCATTAGTAGGGATTATCAAAATTTTTACTCTACTATCAGCTGCTTGTATTTCAACTGGTTTTGTAGTATGGTTTAACTCTTCATTTTTATTCTCATCAAGTTTGATGCCGAAAAACTCCATTTCTTTACAAGCAAATGAACGGGTAAGAGTATCATGTTCTCCTAATCCAGCTGTGAATACAATACTATCTACCCCATTAAGGGCAGCTGTATAAGCTCCTATAAACTTTCTAACGCGGTAGCCATACATTTCATAGCAAAGGGCAGCATTAGCATCTCCAGAGCGGTAAAGAGCTGCTACATCACGTGCGTCTGAGTAACCTGTAAGTCCAATCATACCACTCTTTTTGTTCAAGAGGGTCTTTACTTGGTCTAAGCTAAGTCCTAATTGTTCTGTTAAAAAGAAAATAATAGAAGGGTCTAATTGTCCAGAGCGTGTTCCCATAATAAGTCCATCAAGTGGAGTAAGCCCCATTGAGGTATCTATACATTTGCCCTCTTGATTTACAGCAGCCATACTAGCCCCATTACCTAAGTGAATAGTAATATTTTTAAGGTATGGGTTATTTAGGAATCTACGTGCTTCAGCATCGACAAATTTATGACTTGTACCGTGAAAACCGTATGAGCGCAAACCATATTTTTCGTAATATTCATTAGGAATTGCATAGCGATAAGCACGTGCAGGCATTGTTTGGTGGAAAGCAGTGTCAAAAACACCTACGTGAGTTGCTTTAGTAAAAAGTTTTTGAGCAGCGCGTATCCCTTCAAGTGCTGCAGGGTTGTGCAAAGGCGATATAGGAATAAGACGCTCTATTTCAGCTGTTACCTCATCAGTAATAATAGTAGGCTGAACAAACTTCTCTCCTCCGTGTACGATGCGGTGCCCAATAGCTTTAATATCTTCTGGGTATTTGATAACCCCTACTTCAGGGTCAGTAAGTAAAGTAGTTACTATATCCATAGCTACCTCGTGGTTAGGAATAGACTCTTCTTTTTTTACTTCCACTTCCTTACCATTCTTTACAGCTACGTATTTTACAAAGCTGCCGTCAATACCGATACGATCGGCTACGCCTTTAGCTTTTGCTTCACCTGTAGTAGAATCTACCAACTGATATTTAAGAGATGAACTCCCTGAATTGATAATTAAAATTTCCATTTTTAGTATATTTTAGGTGTTAGTATTTAAAAGTTAGTCATTAGTAGTCAGCGTTTCTAACTGCTCTGGCAACTAATGAGTAACATCTAATTAAAATTCTGATTGTATTGCAGTGATTAGTACAGTATTGTAAATATCAGGGATAAGAGCCCCACGACTTAGGTCGTTTACAGGTTTTTTCAATCCTTGTAACATAGGTCCTATAGCAAGACCACCTGTTTCGCGTTGTACTGCTTTATAGGTGTTATTACCGGTGTTAAGGTCTGGGAAGATAAGCACATTTGCTTGTCCTGCTACGGGTGAATTTGGCATTTTTTGTTTACCTACTTTTGGATCTACAGCAGCGTCATATTGTATAGGCCCTTCTACAAGTAGTTCTGGGCGACGTTCTTTTACTAGTGCTGTTGCTTCACGGACTTTGTCTACATCGGCACCACTACCAGAATTACCAGAAGAGTAGGAGAGGAGGGCTACTTTAGGTTCGATGCCAAAGGCAATAGCAGAGTCAGCAGAACTGATAGCAATATCAGCCAACTGTTCAGCGGTAGGGTTAGGCACTACGGCACAGTCGCCATATACCAATACGCGGTCGTGCAAGAGCATAAAGAAAACAGAGGAAACGGTGTTTACCCCTGGTTTAGTTTTTACAAATTGCAAAGACGGACGGATAGTGTGAGCAGTAGTATTCACTGCTCCTGATACCATACCATCGGCATCACCGAGGAATACCATCATTGTACCAAAATAAGAAGCATCGAGCATTAGATCTTTAGCTTGTGAAAGTTCCAATCCTTTGCTCTTACGCAATTCATATAATTTTTCAGCATAAGCCTCATATTTATCACTTTCAGCAGGATTGATAATACTAATACGCTCTTCATTCCATTTCAAGCCTAAAATATTTTTAGCTCTAGTTTTAATTGCTTCAGGTTCACCTAAAATAGTAAGATAAACGAGTTCATCTTCTGCCAATTGAGAGGCAGCAGTAAGAATACGGTCATCAGTACCTTCTGGTAGCACAATGTGTTTTTGTCCAGCACGTGCTTTTTGTACCATACTATATTGGAACATACGAGGAGTAATAGTTTCCGATTTAAAAGAGGCTATATTACGATTAAGTTTTTCAGAATCTACATTTTCATCAAATAGTTGAAGAAGCATTTTTACCTTTTCGGTATTTTCAGGGTAGATACGTGATTTGATATTACCTATAAGATTAGCTGTCTCAAACGTGTTGCTTTTAGCAAGCATTATAGGAATATTTTTTTGAATTCCTTCTAATATTTTAATGATAGATTTATCAGGTTCAAACCCGCCATAGAGCACCATTCCTTTTACGTTAGAAAAGTTAGAATAGTTAGCTACTAAAGTGCCTGTTATAAGGTCATTACGATCAGTAGGGAGTACTACCAAACTATCTTCAGTAAGGTTGTCTAGATAATTAGAAAGTTGCATAGCACCTACAATCGTGCGTTTTGTTGTAACATCTATATTATCGCCTTTGTAAAGAAATTTTGCGTTGAGGGCACTAGCTATCTCACGTATAGTAGGACGAGAAAGTTCTTCTTTGCGTGGAATTAGAGTGAAGGTAATATCTTTAAAGCGTTGCTCTAATTTGCTAAGTGTATCAGGTGTGGCATTAGTAGCCTTGTTTACAAAAACACTAAGTACACGTAAGTCTTTTTCCAAGAAGTTGTTCAATTCTGCTTGTACTTGGTTTACCAATTCAGCTTCTGAAGAAAAGTTGTCTTTAAGCACTATCAAAGCAGGAATATTGAGACTTTGTGCTACTGAAGCGTTGAAGTTTACATCAAAATAACTATCATCTATAGTACTTGAACTATCTACTAAAATGAAGTCAAACTTGCTCTCTAAGGCTTTGTATTTTTTGATGATAGTGTCATATACTTCACCTATATTACCTTCATTTTTAAGAGCAATAACTTCTTGACGAGTGTATGCATAAGCTTCATCATAACTCATATCAAGTTTGAAGTGCTCTAAAACTGTTTCAATAAAAGTATCTTTTTTTGATTTACTTTCTACGATAGGTCTAAAATAACCTACTTTAGCAGTATTGCGCATAATCATTTGCAACACGCCCAAACTCACTACCGACTTGCCACTATGGGCATTTGCGGCAATGATATAAACGGATTTATTCATTTTTTATTTACTTTTAGAGTTAAATGTTATAAGTTGCAAAGGTAATAATATAATTTAAGAAAGCAAGCGAAAATGATATTTTAATTTAAAAAAGCTTTATAAAATAGAACTATCTGAAGCTTTTTTTATTATTTGAGAGAATATGTCAGAGTGAGATATTATATTAGGAGACAACTTAGAAATATTTTCTAATAAATAATAAGTTGTTAGTTTTTCACAAAGAACTGAAAAAAGTAAGGTTAATTTTTATTTGCTACAGATAAAAAACTCTTTAATTATTAAAACTAACAATTTTGAAAATCAAATTGTTAAATGTCATTTAGTAAAGTTGCTACTAAACTTATAAGTGAAAACTACAAGACAGAACACAGCCGAAAGCAAAAATAAAGTCTAAGATCTCTATACCCACAAAGGCAAAGTTAAAAATAAAGTTTTAAGGTAAGAGGAGAATAGAATTTTATTTTTTGAGTGTAAAAAAAAATCCCTTAAAAAACTATTTTGAGTATAGAGTGATAATATCTTAATATGTGCGTTTGCTGTCAAAAGGAATCTGTTTTGTAGTTTTCTAAATAGGTACAGAGCAAATCTGTTATAAGTCAACTATTTTACCTTGTGCCTAGCCTTATTTTTTTCAATAGAGATGTAATAGTTTCTTTATAAACATTAGGTACCACTATTCTGTAATTAGCTATAGTTTCTTTGAGTTTGGTAAGTTCTGCAGTTTTTTCTACTACCAAAGCATTTACCTTAGCTTGTCGTTCTTGTAATAAACATTGTAACTCTTGTTCATATTGTAATTTATTATTATTTTGATAAGTACAAAATTGTGTTTTATAGAAATTTACTTCACTTTCGTACTCTCGATGTTCAGCTAAAAGTAGCTCTTGTAGCTGTTGTAGTTCAGAAAGATCATATAAAGGAGTGTTTTTAACTTTAATCACTTGTCCACCTACTTCTTTAAAACTGATAAGTTCTTTTTTGCTAAGTTGGGTACGCACTTCATCAAAATTGTGGATGTATTTGCCTATATGAGCAGCCTTAGCTTCTGCTTCTTTATAGCATACTACATCTTCTAAAGAAAGGGTTTTGAGATAGTCCTCAATAGTAACATCCCTAAGTCGATTGAGAGGTTCATAATCAATAGGTTTTACTTCTTGTTCAGCTTTAACAAGTACTTCGTTTAGTTTTTTATTTACTATTTCTAAACGGTTTTCTTTTTCTTTGATAGCCGTACGCAAATAAGCTGAAATGGCATATAATGAACCGATTTCATTGAGTTTGCCACCTATATCATCTACCTTTGTGAAAGTATCTAAAGGTTCTCCATCGATGCTAGAAGTATGAGTTTCTATAGAACTAACAAGGTCTTGAATAGGTTTAAGTCGTTCTTTGATACGTTCACATACATAATTAGCCTCTGATGATGTAAGTCCAGAGACATTAAAAAACGGATTTTTGGTTGCTAAATATTTCATCTTCTCACTTGTTATTTTTATCGATTACTTGGAATTTAAACTCAGTGAAGAACTCATATACCTCATTGGGTAATAGGACTACATTGTTGAACTGAGGATGTTTAGTAGCATCGGCGTAACCTTGTGCTTCAAAGCAGATGCCTTTGTTTTGCCCTAAAGTTTTGCGGTGTGCAGGATGTAATTCAGGTAAGTAATAACCTGCATAGATGTGTAATACAGGATGATTGGTACGTACTTCCATTTTTAGTGTTTCCTCTCCATTAATGAGAGTTGCCATTACCTCATCGGCAGATATTTCACGTACAAACGAATTATCAGTATGAGGATATACTTTCTGTCCGTTGCGGTAATCTAAAGATGTACCTGCAACAGAAGGACGTTCACCAGTAGGTGTGAAAAAACCTTCCTCTAAAGGGACGTATTTTTCAGCTTTTATTTGTAGAGTATTGTTGAGAACATTATTATCATTCTCATTGAGGTTGAAATAAGTGTGTTGGGTTAAGTTGAGTATAGTAGGGGCGGTAGTAATCCCGTGGTAATCTATTCGTAAACGATTATCAGTAGTAAGCATATAAGTAACTAATATAGTTACCTCACCAGGGTAGCCTTCTTCACCCTCTTTACTGACATACCGTAAAGTTACAGAAGGATTTTCTCCTTCTACTTGATCAATCACTTCCCAAAATACACTATCAAAGCCTATAAAGCCTCCATGTATTTGGTTTTCACCCAAATTGCAATGTAGTTGTATTTCTTTTCCTTCGATAATTACCTTTCCATACTTAATACGTCCTGCATTACGACCGATGATTGCTCCTAAATAAGGGTATTCAGCTCGATAAGTATTGCTTATGTATTCTTCAAAGGTATCAAATCCTAATACACATTCTACTATTTTTCCATTTACTGGTACTTTTATGGAGTTAATGATTCCACCAAAGTTCATTATACTTACCTCCATTCCGTTAGCATTGCGCAAGGTAATGGTTTGTAATTGTTCTTTAAGATATACTTTTTTCATTATCAAACTTATTTTGGTGACAAATATATAAAATCATAGGCAATTAGCAAAAAATAATTAATAAACGTGTTTAAACTTTTTTGAGGAACTAGGAAATAAACCCTAACAGAAGCATTCCAATCCAAGTTACATCAAGATACTCATATCTCATTATCAAACCCTTATATCCGTCAATCCAACTATTTGCTCGTTCAATTTTAAACCTATTTTTGTACAATTCTTCATCAAAATAAACATATGGTTGCTCTCCATTTCGGGGATTATCTAATAAAACTAAGATTTCTTTTAGTACTTCTTCTATTTCATATAAGTCATTGTGATTTCCTGCTTTAGGGCTTCCCATTGCTATCATTTGCCCTTTATTATCACACAAAAAAATACTATTGGTGGTTACAGCTTTTTTCCTTGCTTGATAACCTGCTGACGCTCCTTTTTGACGACAACGTGTATGACTACCATCCAATTGAACACAAGACATATCTAATTTTCTTTTCTTCTTACTTAATAGATTCAACCATACTCGCTAAAAACTACCATCTTTACTCCATTTATTGAAGTAGTAATAGACATTTTGCCAAGAGATTTCAGCTTTTTCAAAATAGCTTTCAATTGGAAGTTCTCTCCATTGCACCCCTGTTTTTAATCTCTTGA
Organism: uncultured Capnocytophaga sp.; assembly: GCF_937936315.1. Taxonomy (GTDB): domain Bacteria; phylum Bacteroidota; class Bacteroidia; order Flavobacteriales; family Flavobacteriaceae; genus Capnocytophaga. The sequence continues at coordinate 33,325 of NZ_CALGWU010000030.1, forward strand.
GAATCAATAAAAATATTGAAGCTAAATCAAAATTACTTTTAAATCCTCTTTTTCCTACACTTAAAAAGGGAATAATCCATTTATTTATTGTATCTTTGTCCAAAGTTCCTGAATTTTGGTGTTTTTTCTCAAACACAAAATTACTAATTTTCGGGAACTTTTACTTTATTATAGGAAAAAGTTTAAACAGCTTCATCTTTTGCTTTGCTTTTTTATTTTTTAAACCTTTCAACTGGCAAGTTGAATTATTTAAAGAAAAGCTCAACTTGCCATCTGTTTTATACAAATTTGCAATTTGTTGAGCCGTTAGATGTTCATCATTGTCAAATAGATAAAGTCTTTGTTCGACTAGTTATCCTGATTACGAATAAGTCCTAGAGGTTATAGAAGAATCTGATAAGAACTTTAAAAAGTAACATTTCGCATGAGATTGTAGAATTCTGTATAAAAATAAGCGTTTACGTCTTTTTAATAAAAATTTTAGTTGAATAGTCCTATAGTTAATTTAACGTGAGTTTGATTTAAGCAGCAACGAGTCTTTTTAGATCAACAATGTTTCCTTGTAAATTAATAGAAGGCTTTTTATCAAAGAAAGAATAAGTTATAGGTACTGATAATAAGTTGGTTACGAAATTATCAAAAGAACGATGTCTTGTATGTTC